>JBOHVS010000368.1:0-41497 GCA_050735975.1 Binatia bacterium
GGCATTGTCGAACGGCAGGAGAAACTTGGCTGGGGCCAGTCGGTGGTGGAGATACTTTCCCGTGATCTACAAAAGGCTTTTCCTGGATTGACGGGATTTTCGGCGGCGAACCTGTGGCGCATGAGGCAATTTTACGCCGAGCATTCGACGGAGACATTTCTCGCGCAGGTTGCGCGGGAAATCCTTTCCGCGATTCCGTGGTGGCATCACGTCGTGCTATTAGGCAGAGTCAAAAACTCCGCCGGACGTTTCTACTATATCCATGCCGCAGCCAAACTCGGCTGGAGCCGGAACGTTTTGCTTAATCAGATTTAAGCCAAGGCCTACGAACGGTCGCTGGCGGAGGGCAAGACACACAACTTCCCGGCCGTTCTGCCGGAATATCTCGCCGAGCAAGCGGAGGAGGCACTCAAGAGCTCATATAACCTCGAGTTTCTAGGTATCCGGAGGGAGGTGAAGGAACGCGAGCTGGAGGACCATCTCCAGACGATATCAACAAAGTATCGAAGAAATCAGATTTAAAATCTTGGTTTGGGGGCCATCCGAGCAGAACCAGGAACAGTCAACTGTCTTCGCAAAACGAAAAGAGATAAGGGACCTCTTGGTTGAAAAAGGAATGCAGGCGTATTTCAGCGAGGACATTGAAGTGCTGGATACCCGAGGGCAACCTTTACCGTCGGATATCGCTGAACTACTGGAAACGGAAGAGTGTGATTTAGTAATAAACATTGCGGCATCTTTTGGCAGCACCATGGAGGCCCAAAAATTCACGCCACAGCTCTTGCACCGATGCCTTCTATGGTTCCCTCCAGATGCTAGAGGCGGATTCGCAGCTGGTCTGATAAGCTTTCTTGAAAGTTACGGAATGGCTCCGTTATACTTTGATGATGACGATCTAAGAAGTTGTATTCTAACCTTATTATCTGAAGATTGGGTTGACCGTCTGAGAATGACGGAATTAGGTCTTGATATAGAAGAGAGGCGAATTCAAGAAGTACGTATACGACGAAAGGGACGGCTGCAATGAGTCAGGTTGAGCAGATTGCGAGTGATCGAATTGAACTGATCCGGAAAGCATGCTCTGTCGTGCTAAATGAGTTTCTTTTCTGCATTTTTTATTATCTTTCGGAATGGAAACGTCCGATTACTATACAGAAGCTTTCCAAAGATTCAGGCGTCGATGAAGTAATTCTTGCCGATCACCTTCAGATATTAGTCGGATTTGGATTCATCCTTTCGAGTAAAGGGAAATTCCAAATCACCGCGGCTGGAAAAGAAGCAATCAGGTTCGTAGAAGAAGGTCTCGGCCGAAGACCGTATCACCCAGCACCGGCGATTCCGGCTGAAGTCTGCTCAGAACTTACGTTACTACCCGACGCAGAGGCTGATTCGAGCGATCGGGAGCCGATATCTATTCCGCTCAACATCGTTATCCGGGATTTCGAGGCGCTGGACGTTATCCATTTAAGTCGAGTTAAAGCTGGGGTTGCTGAAAATTCTCCTGGTGCCACTATGTTTTCACCGGACGAGGTCGCAAGAACCGAAGATGCGTCAAGTTCACTCGATAATTTGTGACGATATCCGTTTAGAGCGGAATAACAAAGTCTCTCTAATCGGCATATATTCTACGGGAATCATTGTACCCTCATTACCTTATTTATTTCCGAAGTTTTGTATCTCGCAGGAGTTTGAGGAGGCCAAAGGGGTCCAAACCATCAAGCTAGTTCTACGCGGGCCTAAGATTAATCTGCCCGCCATAGAAGGGAAGGTGACAGGATCGGAAAAGACGAAAAGGATAGAGTCAAGATAAACGTTTGCGTAGGGCCTCTCAATGTTGAGGAGGAAGGTGACTATTTTATCGACACCTATCTTACTGGAGGGGAAGACAAAAAATTTACTCGAAAATTTTATGTTCGCCTTCGTCCGAAGTCTGCTGAAAAGAAAACCGAAGATTAACTCTGCACCAAAGCCTTCTGGATCTCGCCCATCATTTTGAGGAATGTCTCGTGTTGCAAGCTATGAAAAGGGCGAAGGGACAGGCTGGTTTTCCAATCAGGGGGGTTAATTCCGGGGACAGTATACAGCAATTGTGAAGATCATTGGAGGAAATCGTCGAAGACCTCGAAGCCGCGCTGGAACAATTCCGCCAAATCGCCGCGGGCTTAGACAGCGAGTTGATTGCACTGAAGCGCTTAATCCAATCCTGAACGACCGTTCTCGCAGGCAGCCAGCCTCAGGTTGACCCAACAGCTTATTATCGGATATTGTCCAGTCCAAATTGGCAATGGGCCAGTCGGTCCTCTCTGCCGGGACGTTCAAAGAGTCGGCTTTCAGCCGTCATGCTAGGTGCTCGAAAGCGGGCCGACGCGGGATCGTCACGGCTAAGTTTGAATTCTCGTGGGCTGAGCTTCTTCTCATTTCGTGCCAGCTGCGGACGGGCTGGTGACCATGGAGTTGATAGCAGAGGCAACCGGCGATCAGGATGTTACCGCGATTTAGCTGAGCGAGCAGCGTTCATGTCCGACAACACCGCAATCCCCGCCACCGCGCCGGCACCGGGCCTCGTCACCGTTACACACCTCGTGTATGCCCTGCACGCCCTGAGCCTTCTGATCGGCGTAACGAGCGCCGCGACCATTGTCGGCGCCTTCGTCTTTGGTGTGCCCTCGATCATTGCCGTTGTCATCAACTATGTAAAGAGGGGAGAGGCGAGAGGCACGTTCCTCGAGTCCCACTTTCGCTGGCAGATCCGGACGTTCTGGTTTGCGCTCCTCTGGTGCGTGATCGGCGGCGTGCTGTTCGTCACTCTCGTGGGCATCCCGCTTGCGGTGGCGGTTTTCTTCGCGGCCGGCGTGTGGGCCATCTACCGGATCGCTCGCGGGTGGCTGGCGCTGCGAGATCTAAAGCCGATGTATGCGAACAGTTGACTACGGATCCGGCCCTTATCCTTGACGGTTGCCAGCCTGGAAAATGTGGAGGGGGACATCGGTGTCAGACTTGCCTAAAGTGATCAACTCGGGGCGGGAGAAATAGGACATTCTGATTTTTAAGGTGTTCAGGTCAGGCCGTGACAAAGGCGAGCTTCGACATCTTCTGGCTCAGAGACGAAAACCCTCGAAGAATCCGACAATCTTCCCGACCCCGGTCGAGTATCTCGAAGCCGCACTCGAACAATTCCGCGAAATTGCCGGGACTCCGAACGCTGACACGGCCAGAGAAACAACACTGAAGTGTCGTTCAATTCCGTAGCGCGCTAAACAGGCCGAGAACAGCAAAAGATCAGCCCCTGGTCTGCAAACCGTGGGACCACTTCTTTTGTTAGATCTCTGACACGCTGCGGGCTGACATCTTATTAATAGACTGCAAGACCCGGACTGTTGCCGGGGGAAGCAAGTTTGACAGTTAGGCGACAAATGCGTCGCCATAGGGGAGTCAAGAAACCATGAAACAAACAGAGTCACACAAGCCGCGCGTCAGCCGGTTCGCACTGTTCCTCACCTTTTCCCGGATTACCCTGTCCGGCTTCGGCGGCGTGATGTTCTGGGCGCGACGCGGACTGGTGGAACGACAGCGCTGGCTCACGGAGCAGCAATTTGTGGACCTCTTGACGCTCGGGCAGCTCCTGCCCGGGCCGAACGTCCTAAATCTGACGGTGATGGTCGGGTATCGATTCGGTGGCTGGACGGGCGCCGCCGCGGCCGTCGCCGGGTTCTTGGGCTGGCCGTGTCTGGTGGTAATCGGCATGGGCGTACTGTACCAACAATACGGCGCCCTCCCGCAGGTGCAGCAGGCGCTCGCAGGCATGTCCATCGTGGCGGCGGGGCTGCTGCTCGCCACCGTTATCAAGTTGGCGATGGTGTTGCCGCGGCACTGGCGGCCGTGGCTGTTCGGCATTCTGGCCTTTGTGGGCGTGGGCGTCTTGCGCTGGCCGCTGCTGTGGGTCATGGGCGCGCTCGCCCCCTGGGCCGTCTTCGCGGCCTGGAAAGAGAAGGAGTGATGGATCGCCTCGACCTCGGCTCGCTGTTTCTGCATTTTTTGGCCCTCTGGTTCGTCGCCGTCGGCGGTCCCTCGACGATACTGCCGGACATCCACCGCTATGTGGTGGAGGTGCAGCAGCTGATGACGAGCACGCAGTTTGCCGAGATCTACACTTTGGCGCAGGTGGCGCCTGGTCCTAACGTGATGTACGTCACCCTTATCGGTTGGCACCTGGCGGGGTGGGCGGGCGCAGCCGCGACCACGATCCCACTTCTCGTGCCGGCTACCACTCTTACGCTGCTTGTCGGGCACCTCAACGAGCGCTATCCCAATGCCCCGATCGGCCGCGCCATCCGCCGCGGCCTGACGCCGATTACGATCGGACTGATGCTCGCGAGCGCGACGATACTGATGCGCGCGGTGAACCATGACTGGCGCGGGTACCTGATCACGCTACTCACCGTAGCGCTGGTCCTGCGCAAGCCATGGAACCCGCTGTGGCTGCTCGCCGCTGGCGCGCTGGCGGGCATGGTCGGGCTCGTCTGAATCGTCGCGGGCAAGACTTCCCCTCGGAAGGTTGTCGAGATTTCTGGCCTGTCTGAATCGGAGATCTATCACCTGCTCTCGAGGGTGGCCATCTAACAAGGCGCTGCAAGCAGAGAGGCGGCACGCCTCTCGAACAATGCCGCGAAATCGGAATAGATTTGGTGGGGAAGTGCAGAAGAAGTAGCTCTGGCCAAAGATATTCCCGAGAAGACGCTAGAGTTTACGCTGCCTCTTTCTCTTTGTTTCCACAACAAATGGGTTTAACGGTAAGGCCAAGTTTACGGGCTTCTTCGGCGCACGACTCGCATACTCTGATGTGGATCACGTCGCTTGAGACAACGTACCTGGCCGGTTTACCGCTCATGCACCTTTCGCAAATGGTATGGCAACACTTGCCTTTAGGTTTTTCAAGGAGATAAATTATGTTCTGAAAAAGGCTCATAAATTACTCTAATACTCCTAGCAGTTTTAAAAGCCTTATCAAGTTGCTGATAGGCAGGGAAATAAACGGGACGGGGAATGGCGGCAGCCGCGCTGTTACTTGTGATCCAACGATTAATTACCCCATCTGACATATCGCCGCATTGCGGCTAATTGCCGGTAAGGATACCTTGACAGATTCTACTCAAGTGATAATTTCTTCGATGACAAAAATAAGAGGAGTTTAAAGATATGAAACGGGGTATCGTTCACATGGTATGTGGCGGGCTATTAGCGCTGGTCATCATGGTAGTTCCCATGAATTCGAGAGCTCAACAAACCACTACGGGGCAAGTCGATGGGTTTTCCGTATTGGGAAGCGTATTTCTCTCGGTGCTCCACGTCCCGTTGAAACTGGCTACGTGCGTGGGGACCCAAGCGGTCGCGGCCATAGCTTATACCGCCACGTTCGGTGTCGCCGGTAACTATGATGGTGGCACCAATGGCAAACAAATTGGGGAGGTCGCTAGCAGGTCCTGTAGCGGGGCTTGGTTTATTACGCCGGAGCAAGTCAGCAAAGATTACCGGTAAATTTTCGTTCGTCTCGCATCACTAGCACTTCCAAATCTCGACTTTGTCGGATTGGCACTGGCGCGCGCACGCTACGAAAAACTCACCACCCGCGACAAGGATGGCTTTGAGGAAGCCGGTCTCGGCGTTTTTTGCTCATACATGAAAGCCCCGAACAATCTGCCAACCGCTCCGATCCGGATGCTCTCGCTCAGGAAATCATCGAAGACCTGGAAGCGGCCCTCGAACCATTCCACGAAATCGCAGTAGATCTGGGAGCAAAAGATACCGAACCGTAGAAACGCGACGAATGGCTAGGCAATCTCACTGAGAAAAACAAAACGAGGTGAGCTAAATGGACGAAAAGGAAGAGATCTGTTGTACGATAGACTATCAGCATCACAAGGAGATTTTTGAGAAGCGCCGCCAGGCTTTCGTGAATAATCCGGAAAAGGCGGTGACCACACACCAGGCGAAGATCCGCTTGATCAAGGACCACTACAAGGAAGCGCAGGTGCCCGGTGGCTATACGATCGCCTGCGACGAACCGGCCGAGAGGGGAGGTTCTGGCCAAGGCCCGGCGCCGTTGCAGTATCTGGTCGCCTCCGTCGGGCTTTGACTGTTAAGCCAACTGACGCAGTGTGCGTCATATTTGGGCGTACGGGTCGAGAAGGCGGAGCTAATGGTCAAGGGAGAATTTGATCAGAGGGGCAAATTCGGCCTCGCCGACGTTCCTTCAGCCTGCAAGCGGTTCACCTACGAGCTTGATCTGCAGAGTTCCGAGAAAGAAGAACGGGTCGTTGAGCTTCTGGCGTTCATGGAACGCTCCTGCTACGCGACCAACACTCTCCGCCAGCCGGTAGAGGTGGTGCCGCGGCTGCTTCTGAACGGGCGGGAAGTGGCGGTGAATCTGGAGCGCTCAAAATAGGCATCCGGCTTGATGAACGAGCGGTTTAAGGCAATAAGGCCAGCCTCGACATCTTCTAGCTGAGACATGAAAATCTCGAAGAATCCGAAAATCTCCCCGATCGAATCAGATATGATGATAGCCGAGGTCAAGGAGGTAGAGAACAATGGCAGTTCAGGTACGACGAGTAGTCACCGGACATGACGCAAAGGGGCGCGCGGTCGTCAAGATCGAGGAAGTCTCCAAAAATGTCACCTCAAGCCGGCCGGGAGCAACGGCCTGTGTGGTCTGGGCCACGGAGTCTTTTCCCGTAAACAACACAGGTGGCGCCGACGAGGGACTGAGGAAGGTCGGCACGACACTGAAGAACGGAACGGTTTTTCGTGTCGTCGAGTTCGCGCCCGGGGTGGCGCCGCGGAACCACCGGACGGATTCAATCGATTATGCCGTCGTGGTGTCGGGTGAGATCGACATGGAGATCGATGGCTCGGTCGTCCACCTGAATGCGGGCGACGTGCTCGTGCAGCGCGGAACGATCCACAATTGGGTCAACCGCGGCACCAAGCCTTGTATGATGGCTTTTATCCTTATCGACGCCAAGCCAGTCGAGGTCGACGGGAAAGTCCTGAATGCCGTCGGTTAGCCCGGTTAGTAAAATAACGAGAGGACAGGTCTTGAATTGAGCCCGTAAAGTTATCTCGACGATGACGAAGGAAGACGGAACGGCCTGAGCGCTTTTGAGGCAATATTTGACTTTGTAGCTACCATGTTTCTATAATGGCGCCACAAGGAGAGGGTCATGATTAGCGTTGGTATCAGAGAGCTAAAAAACAATCTGAGCCATTATCTTCGTGATGTAAAAAAGGGTAAGCCGATCACCGTTACTGAACGAGGAAAATCGATTGCGATTTTGATTCCTGCCCGGAATCATCCTGATGCGCAAATCGCCCGAGAATTAAGCCGAAAGGGTGTCGGCTCATGGAAAGGTGGCAAGCCCAAGGGTGGATCCCGGCCGGTGGTGGTTAAGGGCAAGCCCGTTTCACAAATCGTTGTTGAAGAACGCCGGTGATCCTCTATCTGGATACAAGCTCTCTAGTAAAGCTTTACGTATCCGAGAGTGAGAGTCCTGCGGCGAAGCAGCTAGTTGAGGAGGCGGAAATCACCGCGACTTGCCGCCTCACCTATGTAGAGGCAAGGGCTGCGTTTGCACGGAAACGCAGAGAGCGTGGCGTGACTCCTAAAGATTATCGAAATCTTGTCCAGGATTTCGATAACGATTGGGAAAGTTATTTTATCGTCGATATTTCGGATGCCTTGGTAAAGCTGGCAGGGCGGTTGGCTGAGAGACATGCATTAAGGGGATATGACGCGATTCATCTCGCGTCGGCGGTGACGCTGCGCAGAGAGGGAGATCAACCTGTCGCTTTTTCCTGCTTTGATGGGCGCCTCTCCCTGGCCGCCCGACGCGAAGGCCTTAAGATCATCTCGTAGATCATCGGAGATAGGGGTCAGGTACAGTTTTGATCTGAGCTAAGCCAATTCGCATGACCGCGACAAAGCCAGCCTCGACATCTTTGTGCTCACAGACGCGATAAAAGGGGGTGCGCAATGCCTGAGCCGGTGAGCCCGTTGACGTTAGAGTTCCTTGTCTGGGTGTCGAGTCGTCGTCGAACCTATGCCGAGGCCATGGAGGCTTGGCAGACTACATGCCCCCGGCATACCGTATGGGAAGACGCGTTCATAGAGGGTCTTATCCAGGTCGAGAGCGAAGGCCCGCTGCATCAGCCCGAGGTCGTTCTCACGCCAAGAGGCAAAGCCATCCTCGACGAAAGTAGTCACAAACCCATACAGGCTTGAGGCCTTTACTTGGAAAAAGTGTCTCTTAACAGTTTGGTATATTCGTCGATCCGGTCAGCCAGGTCAGGATTGACAGGCACGATTTTCATGCCTTTGGTGGCCGCAGCCTGTTCCTGAGCGAAATCCGATCGGGCGACGAGCCTGGTGAAACCACGCATCAACCTTTGTCCCTCTTTTGATAAAACGAAGTCCACGTAGAGCCTGGCGGCGTTGGGGTGAGGGGGTTGCGCGGCGATACCGATTCCGACCATGATAGCCGGAGCGGGACCCAGCGCGGTCCAGTCTATTGGCGCCCCGGTTTCTTTCATCCGATCGATGGAAGAGGCCGGAATATTTATGTCGAAATGAGCCTCGCCGGCTGCAACGAGCTGGGCGATCAGATTATGTCCCGTGCGAAGCATGAGCTGCTGTTTGGCAAGCTCGCGCATGAATTTTAAGCCTCTTTCTCTTCCCATGATCTGGAGCATTCCCGCAAACCAGTCCACTTTGGTCCCTTCCATCATCATTTTACCTTTCCACACTGGGTTCAGCAGGTCTTCGTAAGTCTTTGGGAGGCGCTCCTGTGGCACAAGCTTGGTATTGTAGGCTACGACGTAGGGGTTGTAATACGCCGTGGTCCAATAGCCTTCCTCCTTAAATTCGTTGGGATAGAGGCTATTCCCAGCCGGGAGGTAACGTCCCAGGATCTTCCGTTTCGTGAGGGTATGCATGCTGAATTCGACGGTCTGGATCACGTCGGCGAAGTTTTTCTTCGCGCGAGCCTCAGTAAGGACCTTGCTCAAAAGCTTCTCGCTTCCGGTTCGGTTCAGATTGACTTTGAGAAAGGGGTATTTCTCCGCGAATTTGTTTATGATGATGTTCGCCTCTTCCAGGTTCATCGATGCATAGAGGACGAGTTCACCCTCCTTCTTGGCACCCTCGATCAGCTCCTGCGGGTTGGCCGCGAAGGAATTTGGGATCAAGGGTAATGCAACGACCAGCAAAAAAAGACCAACCAATGGAATAATCACTTTTTGAAACTCCTTTCGGCTTCTCATGGCGCACCTCCGTGAATTGGGGAACCATCAGGACATCGACCGCAGTAAATCGTCGAGGCTCTCGAAGCCGCCCGACGGACGATTTTTGGCTTTCGCTTAGTATGACTGCATGGTAAATGAGCAAAGAGCAAAGAGCAAAGTTGCCGGATGTGCTGTGGAACGGGGGCAAACAGAGTTTTCAGCAACCTACTAGATTACGAAGTGACTGGTACAGGACCGTTCTCTTGCCCAACAAACTAACCGGCCTCTTCTACGGCTGGCGCATGGTGGCCGCCGCTGGCGCTCTGCGCGTGCTCGGGGCGGGACTTCATAGTTTCGGCTTTACGGTTTTTTTTCTTCCTCTCAGCCAAGATCTAAACCTCAGCCGAACCTCGACCTCACTGGCTTTTTCGCTGGCGCGCGCGGAAGGCGCCATCGAAGGTCCCATCATCGGTCATTTGCTCGACCGGCACGGTCCAAAGCCGATCATGCTCGCGGCTGTTTTACTCATGGGAGCCGGCTACCTGCTCCTTTCCCAGGTCAATACTTACACAACTTTCTTAATCGTTTATCTCGGTGTTATCTCTCTCGCTCACGCCGGCGGATTTATGCATGCGCCCATGGTGTTGATCAACACCTGGTTTATCCGCCACCGCGCCCGCGCCATCACCATCAGTAGCGCCGCCTTCGGACTGGGCGGGGTTCTCGTCGCGCCGCTTCTAAGCGTCATCGTACAAGCCTGGGGGTGGCGTTGGGGGGCGGCCATCGGGGGTGTTTTGTTCCTGGTGCTCGGTCTACCGCTGTGTCTTACTATTCGCCGGTCGCCGGAGAGTATGGGGCTACTGCCCGACGGTGACGAACCCGCGGGGCCGGCACCCGGCAAAGACGCCCCGGAGCAGACGATCAAATCGGAAGTCGAAGTCACCGTGGCCGAGGCGCTGCGCTCCTTCGCGTTCTGGGGATCGGTGCTGGCGGCAGGTATTCGCAACGCCTCCTACCATGCGATCTCCGTTCATTTCGTGCCCTTCATGGTTTGGAAGGGATTGACCCAATCGGAGGCGGCTTTGTTACTGGGCGCCTATGCATTTCTCGGCATGGCGTTGACGCTTATCCTGGGCTGGTTTGCCGACAAGACGAACAAGCCCCGCATGACCGCGTTCATTTTATTTGCCGCCGCCGGCGCGATGTTCCTACCCATCACCGGAAGCTCGCTCTGGTCGCTGTGCCTATTTACGGTCTTCTTTGCCGCCGTGGAGACTACTTTCCCGCTCGGCTGGGCAGTGGTCGGAGATTTGTTCGGCAGGAAGCATTACGCCCGGATTCGCGGCTATATGACTTTGTTTTACACATGGGGAGGAGTTCTTGGTCCGGTGATCGCCGGAGCGATCTTTGACCGGTGGCAAACCTACGAGCCTCTCTTGTGGTCCCTGGTCGTCGTGTTCATCGCGGGGGGAGTGTTGTTCGCAAGCCTCAATCGATCCTGGCAGAGAGCGACACGCCAGAGGCGCGCGGCAGATCAGCCGGTAACGTATTGAATCCGCGGGAAAGAAAGGGAAAAAAAGATTGTCGAAGATCTCAAGCCGCCTCGAAGAATGCGCATGGGTTCAACCTAAAAGATGCCTCTGTCTAATCTGCGTCTCGGGGCGAGAAAAAATTTTAACCACTGCGCTTCAACCTGTGGTACAAGTTTCACCGCAGAAGCGCAGAGGACAGGAGAATAGGAATGGAGCAACAGAATAGTCAGAAAAAGCTGGCTGTACTCATCGACGCAGATAATACTCAGCCTGCAATTATCGATGCGTTACTAGCAGAAATTGCAAAGTATGGCATCGCCAGTGTTAGGCGAATCTACGGTGATTGGACGACCCCTAATTTAAGAGGATGGAAGGACGTTCTGCTGGAGCAAGCCATCCAGCCGATTCAACAATTCCGGTATACAGTAGGAAAGAACGCGACTGATAGCGCGCTGATAATTGATGCCATGGATTTGCTGTACACGGAGAAGCTTGACGGCTTCTGCATCGTGTCGAGTGATAGTGACTTTACGCGTTTGGCATCGAGGATTCGAGAGGCTGGGCTTATTGTGTATGGATTTGGCGAGAAAAAGACTCCCAAAGCATTTGTGGGCGCCTGCGATAAGTTCGTCTATACGGAAATACTGCGCGAAGATGAACCAACGGGTCCGCGAGGAAGGAGAACCACGATAGACCTGAACCAGGACGCAACGCTCGTTAATCTGTTACGAAATGCCGTAGAGAACTCTGCGAGCGAGGACGGATGGGCCTATTTGGGTCAAATCGGTCAACACATAGCAAATCAGGCTCCCGAGTTTGATCCTCGGAACTATGGTTACAAGAAGCTCGGTGACCTGTTTAGAGCAACTCAGCTTTTCGAAGTTGATGAACGGCGGGCTGCCGATTCACAAGGGATATCGGTTTATGTGCGAGACAAACGGAAGAGACTATCAGCAACTACAGTTTAACGGTGCGACTCGTCACCGCAGCCGCGGCCCGCGACGTCCCGTCCGGGAATTGTTCGGGATCGCTTTTGAATGTCCGCCGGTATATCTTGAGCCTCAGATCCGGAATCAAAAGGAGAAAATCATCATGCCTCCCACCGCATGGGACTTCCAAAACCGACTCACGGCTATTCTAAACGGCGCCCGGCGATGCGGGGTGTCTTACGTGGACGTAGAATCAGCTAATCTCCACAGGCAGGTAGGAGGGCATCCAAACTCCAACGACAGGATGCCGGTTTGCTATGAGGTGATGAGAAGAATGATGCGTCGTGGTGATTCGGTGCTAAAGGAGCCCGCGCGCGGGCGGGGTGCGACACTGGTAATTCGCTATATCGTATAGCGCCCGGAACGCTTTAGCAGATTGCTGAAAAAGCCTCACATGCCGGGGTTGAGCCCGACCGATGAACTCCTAAAGGGGCAACGTCCAAGATCCCCCGTCCGAACATTCTCGCCTGGAAGTCTTCGAAGATCTCGAAAATCGCGGCTGATTCTGGAGGACAATACCTGAGCTCAAAAGAAATAGAAAGCAGGACCGGCAGGATGATGATCTATGCATTTGACGTCGATGACACGTTAGAAATTACCGGTGGGCCGATTAGTATTGTAAGCGTCGACAGTCTTAGAACCCAAGGACACATCGTTGGACTGAACGGCAACTGGGCCTCGGTCGTTCAAACCGTCCCTGTATGGCATCGCATTTTCAGCTTCATCGGGCCAATGGAGATGACGAAGGACTTTTTTCTGAACCAGCTAAAAACGCACATACGGGCGGACGACTATATCATGGTCGGCAACATCAAAGGCGTCAGCGGCGCGTCCGATGACGAGGGAGCAGCCAATTTAGCCGGGTGGCGGTTCATTAAAGAAAGCGACTTCGCAGCAGGAGCGCGATGAAGCGGAGAAGCGTCTGGACCGTCGAGAGTCTCAGCATAAAAATGAATTACAGCCCTTCTGCCAGCATGACCGGCGATGTGGCGAAACTGGTCATGAGGGCGGCCTCGAACGCCGGCGCGGAGTGGGACCTCATGCTTGTAACGGATGCCCATCACGCAACGCGCCAGGAAGTGTTTTCCGCGCCATCGTGAACGACACCGGGCTTACCTAACCGGCGAGAGCATGATCGAGGATGCGAATAACGTCTTCGATCAAAAAGGGCTTCCGGATATAGATACCGCCAATCGCTTCAGTCTCGGTTTGCAGATGGCTATCGAGAGCGCTTATAAGGACCTTTACTGTCGCGCTCCGGACTTGGCGGAAGTGGCAATAGAATAACACATCAAGGCCGTTGACTCCTCCGGGCATGCGGTAATCACTGATTACCGCATCGAAGTTCTTGGCATCCAGTAACTCTATGGCTGATTTTCCATCAGAAGCCTCATGAACTTGATACTTTTTTGTTCGGAGGGTTTCTGACAGACTGTAACGAACAAGAGGCTCATCTTCGACGACGAGGACATAACTCATTGAAGCAATCTCCCGGATGCAGTTGACTACATCCCATTTTGAGGATCGCCGTACGAAAATGCAACGGGGTTCGCGCTCCACGCAAACAACCAGTTAGCTAACGCTTTGCTCAGAAGCATGTGAATCGAGCCGGAAGGAAACCGGGGAAACAACTCTTCGTTAGCCGTAACTAAGGAGGATCTTAATGACCGAGGAGACCGAACTCGGCTGGTTGAGGTTGACCGCCAAGAGCAACCTGGTAGTGACGACTCTCCACGTATTTCAGCACGAGGACAGAGGAATCTTTGGCGAGAACCAGACGATCATCCCACGCAGCGCGATTACAACTGTTCGAATCGGCTGGCAAAGAAGCCACTCGTTGGTCCTATTAGGAGCGATTTTCATCGCAACCTACTTGGTTCTCGTGGTCAGCTCTATCATGGCAGGCCCGGCGGGCATATCTATAGGAAATCAAACTGTGGATTTCTCCTCTTCAACCGTGTCTTTCATCCAGTATGGCTCGCTGGCAGGCGGCATCGGCCTGCTTGTTCTGTTCTGGTTTTACAAACGGAATGAAATCCAGATTATGGCTCCAAGCGGAACGCTAGGAGGGACACCGAATAGTTTTGAAGAAGCTGAACAGTTCTGCTCACTTCTGGTTCCGGGGTTGAGAGAGCCGCCGGCGACAGCCAAGAAGGCTAACAAAGAAGCGGAAAGTACGCGACAAGCGGCCGATCGCGAGTGGCATCTTTAACCGAAAACGGAGACTGCTAACGCACTTTTGTAAAATTCTAATCTATGGAAAGCAGCGAGCCTAGCTCGATTTTCGCGCGCGCGGGCCGAAAGGTTCGGGTTGAAAGGGTGCGTCGCGGCTTTCAAAAAACGCTTTTAGTCCACCTCGTTGTCGCGCTTCTTCCATCTTACGGTTGAATCCTTCCTCCTTCGTTAAGCGGGCCATTGCGGAGAGTTCTGAATTCAGAAGCCAGGCTTTCCGCAGCCCCATCATTTCCAGACCCATTCGAGAGATATGAAGGTTTATTTTCACGGTCTCCGGCGGAACGAGGGCGACGCGCTCTACGACTGAGAAGCATTCATCCAGGAGTTTCTCCTTTGGCACCACTTGATTGATAAGACCGATGCGCAGGGCTTCTTGCGCGTCGATGTGATCGCCCGTGAGCGAATAACGCAAAGCATTCTTGAAACCGGCGAGCATGACCCAGATAAAATCTGTCCCCGACGCATGGCGGATTTGCGGTTGGCCGAAGACGGCATCATCTGCTGCGTAAGTCAGATGACAAGTCAAAGCTAGCCAGGATGCCGCGCCTAAACACCAGCCGCTGACCGCGCCGATGATCGGCTTAGGATACTCCCAGCGGTAAATCTGCCGTTCAAGAAAGCTTTTGCGATCTTGATCGCGGATCCTGTCGTACTCGTAAACTAACGATGAGTTTTCAGGGATTCCGTAGGGCCAAGCCGTAGGGCGATCATCGCCGCTTATGTCTTCGCCGGTCGAGAACACACCGGCCGCGCCGGTTAGCACAACGGCGCGAACTTCGGGATCTTTTTTGGCTTCTTCGAATGCCGCGTCCAACTCATCCCACAGTTGCTCGTTGAGCGCGTTCAAAACCTCGGGACGGTTAAGAGCGATCAAGACGCCACCGCGTTGCTTCTCGTAAAGAATCGTCTCATAGTTCGTCATCGCAGCCCCCCTTTCGACCGGCCTTGCAGGCCGAGGTTCAAACAGTTCCAATCGTTCAAACAGTTCAAGCCGCTGAAGAGCTTCGACAAACGATTTGAACGTCTTGAACCGGTTGAACCGCTTGAACGGATAGCAATAGCCGCCAGCAGCTAAGCCTATTCCCGCTTGCGCGACCTCGGCCCGAAGGGTTCCGGCTGAAACGGCCCGTCACGGAGTTTTAAATAAGCTCGAATGCCCTCGTTGGCGCGCGCATCGTCCAACGGTTTACGATACTCTTCTCGGAGCAAAACATGGGCCGGGACGGAGAGCTGGTTGTCCAGCAGCAGCGCATCTCGAAGCCCCATCATCTCGAGGCCCATCGTAGCGATGGCGAGATTGATCTTGATTGTCTCCGGCGGCAGAAGCGCTATCCGTTCAACCATACGAAAACATTCATCGAGCAACTCATCGGCCGGCACTACCTTGTTGACAAGGCCGATCCGCAAGGCTTCCTGAGCGTCGATATGGTCTCCCGTAAGACCGTAGCGCAATGCATTTTTGAAGCCGGCCAAAAGAGTCCACATGAAACTGGTGTTGGAACCGTGACGGACTTCGGGCTGGGAAAACACAGCGTTCTCCGAGGCGATAGTGATATGCGTAAAAAGCGCGAGCCAGGAGCCAGCTCCCATGGTCCAGCCGTTGATGGCGCCGATAATCGGCTTGCCGAATTCCCATAGACGTAAGAATCTCCTGTCATCATGACGCCACGAATCGATCAACTGCGCGGTGCTCTGGCCCGGCGCCATGCCATACGGCCACACCTTATCCCGGCGCCGCCCCGGTTGATTGCCTTGGTCCATGCCCGCCGAGAAGGCGCGCCCCGCGCCTGTTAGAACCACTGCGCGAATCTCATTGTCTTTCTCCACGTCATCCAACGCCTGATGCAATTCCTTAATCAGGCTCCGGCTGATCGCGTTCATCGCCTCGGGACGATTGAGCGTGATCAGCACGCCGCGTCGCTGCTTCTCGTAAAGGATCTCCTTGTATTCAGGCATCGGTTTACCTCTCTCTGGAACACTCACGATCAGAGTGTTGGAATGCTGGGGATCATCACCAATACTCCGTCACAGCATTCTCCGGCCATGTTCTGTCCGCTCCCGGTTAGCGGGCGTAAAGAGCTTTGGTGAATCCGCTGCTGTCAAGTTCCTTAATAATGCTGTCATCCACGAACGACTTGGGATCTCGTTCCTTGAGCTTGGGATCCTCTTCCGTGAGCACAAAGTTATTCGAAACACGATTCAGGCGCAAGCGATTTCCGCTCGAGAGCCAGCGCGAGTCGGTGCCTTGTCATGACGGAGATCTTGGACTAAGGAACAGGACGAAGACGAAAAAATAACATCGACGGAGGGTTGCACATGCCTACATTGCAGTTAGGAAACGTCGAGATCTATTACGAGGTCCGCGGTGAAGGGCCGCCGATGGTCTTTCTGAGCGAGACCGCCTGCGATAGCGAGGTCTGGAAGTTGTATCAGGTGCCGGAATTTTCCGGCGACCATCGCGTGATCGTGCATGATTACCGCGGCACCGGTCGTTCCGGCAAGCCGTCGGTCGACTACACTACAAGGATGTTTTGCGACGACCTGGTGGCGTTAATGGATCACCTCGGGGCTGACGATGCCATCGTCGTCGGCCACTCAATGGGAGGGAGGGTCGCCCAGACGCTGGCGCTGGAATATCCCAAGAAGGTGAAGAAATTAATTCTCGCCTCCACGGGAGCGTCCTATCCGAAGACTAAAGGGCTACCGCTCAAGATTTGCAAAGAGATGATCGAATGGGGTTACCAGAGATACGTTCGGGATCACTCGATCCTGGTCGGATTCACCGACGAGTTCGCAAACCAATATCCCGATCGGGTTGAAAAATACCTGCAGGTCAGGATGTCCAATCTTTGCCCGGTCGAGTTCTATCTGCGGCATCTGATTGCGCGGCAGAGTCACGATACGAGCGATCGATTGAAAGATATCCGCGTCCCGGCGCTCATTCTTGTCGGCGAGGATGACCGCAACATGACCAGCGAAATCAATCACCGGATGTCCACAGACATTCTTGCGGAAAGTATTCCCAACGCCAGGCGTGTCGTCCTCAAAAACGAACGGCATAGTTATTTCTTTGCCAACCCGGCCGAGGCGCACAAGGTCATCCGCGCCTTTTTGAAGGAGTAAAGCGCCGTTGAATAGAGCCCACTATGCTGTCGCCTTTTGGAGTCCGAGTTTTGAGTTTTCAGTTGAACCGGAAACCCGAAACGTAAAACCGGCAACTTTCGCCGGTGCGCGACTCACGCCTCTCTATTCGAGGTAAACAAACGCTCTGACCCATTCTCTGGGCAGCGCGGTGTGACCTTGGCCGGTCACGTCTTCCGCCAAGAAAACGTCCCCTGCGCGGAACGTTTTCACCGTGCCGTTGCCGATGCCGATTTCGACCGAGCCGGACAATGTAATGACCCACTGGCGTCTTGGCGCGTTGTGAAAGCCGAGAATGTGCTTGGGAGCGTCGTTCTTGAAAACCAGACCCTTGACTGGATGTATTCCGAAGAATTCTTTGGAAGTCTGACCTTGATCCATCTCCTCAAAATGGGATTTTCCGTCGCTACCAGTGTATAATCGGCAAAACTGCACGGTCCGCCCTCCTTAGCGATATGTTTGAGATCGTCGCATTATCAGAAGGAGCGGGCAGATTTCAACAAGGTCGAAGGGCCTCTTGGAGAAAGCCTGACCAGCCCGGCAGCAGAGGTTTGCAATCGATAGTTCAGATCAGCGGCTAAAAAATCTGCTCAACCAAAACTCTAATAGAGTATTGTAAGCGGCTGTAAATTCAAATAATCAGCAGAAACGATTAGCTCGGATTACGGAATATTGTTTGTTTCAGGAGAGGGTGTTAGAAGGGGTTTAAGGAGAAAAGAAGATGCTGGACACAGAAAAGCGATTGTTCGTGGGGATAAAAGTGTCGAATAAGCTGCAAATCGGTTTGGATAGCCCCGCGCCCGGAACCGAAAGGTACTTTAAGCAGGACAATAAAGATTATCTTCAAATCATTAAATTCGGAGAGGAAAAACTTATCGGCCGTTTTATCAAAGACGGCTTCCCGGTCGATGACATTGAGAACGTCAGCCGAAACGTGCGAAGTATCGTGCGGTTGATCACCAGCGGCCAGCGGTTAGATGATGATTCCGTGCATATCTATGTCCGCTGATACTACCTACAAGTCTAGGTTAAACATTGAACATGTGACCGGCGAACAGATGGAAAAGGTAGTTAATGACCTCTACAAAATTGAGCCGTCAATGCTTGCCAGGCTCAAAGAGGTGTTGCTGCCCAAATAGCCTGGCAAAAGAGCAAAGAGGTCACCTATTTCGCCACCTGGTCGATGACGATATCGACGTTATTAGAACCGACTTCGACCGGATTCTTCTTGGACTCCCCCAGCAGGTTGCCGGCTTCCCGGGTCAGCGGATCGCCGTCCTTGTCGAGGCGGACCGAGATATTTAGCTTGCCGGTGAAGGAGCCTCCCCGCATCATCATATTCTCTGAACCCAGCGAGTAGTTGAGAGGGAAAGTCGGGCGCTCGATCTTCTTAACGGCGAGCGGAGGTCCGGCGCCAACAGTGGAACGGGCGATGATGAACAGAGCGGCCTTGCCGTCCAGTTGGGATTTGACTTTCGGATCGATGGTAATTTTGCCCGTGATTTGTTGTGCTCTGGAGGTTGCCGAGGCGGCAGGCGGGCGTTTATTTGACTGTGGTAGCTGAGCGAGCACCTTCTCAATTTCGCTCCTGTCTTCTCCCGCAGGCAAGATTTGCACGAGTCTGCCCAACACCTCCCGCGCCCCTTGATAGTCCTGTTTCTCCCGGTACAGAACCATGCCCTTGCCCCAGAGCGCCATCGGCAAATTTGGCGCGATGGACAACGCCTTCTCGAAGGCCGTCAGCGCGCCGTCGCCATGACCAGCTTGCACCAGGATAAATCCCATATAGCTGTGCGCTTCCGGGTGATTGGGATCGGCGGCAAGAACCTTCTTGAAAGTCTCGATGGCCTTGGGCCAGTCCTGATTCGCAAACGCCGCCTTTCCTTCGTTTAGAAGGGAGGTCATGTCACTGCTGCCGGAACTCGTCCCGGTGAGGAAGTCGCCTGTAAGTGAGTCCTGAGCCGAGGTTCGCGGCCGGAGCGAGTTCGTGAGCAGCACCCCGACGGTCACCCCAAAAATCAGCAAAAACGTCCCGCCGGCCACGAGCTGCCACCGGCGGAAGCGCCCTCGGGCGTCTGCGCTTTTTTTGGGAGCTGGACGAGGCGCTTTGCCCTCCTCCAGGGGGGGCGTTGTCGGAGTTGGCAGCGACTCTAGCTGCCGGGCAATCGCCGCCGCCTTCGTTTCGAGTTCACTTCGAAGCGATGTGTAATCAGCCTCAGACAGCTTGTCGCATTGAAAATCAAATTCCAGTTCTTTCGTTTCCGCGACAAGCCGGCCACGCTCCCGGAGCAACTGAGAGCGGAGACCGTCAGGCTGATCCTTGGCCGTCGCGGCCGGGTTCAGCGCCGTGATGTCCATCCGGCTCTTTTTAGTCGACCAACGGCGCACGAACCAAAGTCCGAGAATGACTCCCGCGACGAGCACTACAAACGGCAAGACCCACAATACCAGATTGAAGCCCTTGGGAATCGGGGCGAGCAGAACCCACTCGCCGTACTTTGACACAAAGTAAGCCTTGACCTCTTCCGGTGTTTTGCCGGCCTGGAGCTGCTCGCGAACGATAGCGCGCATCTGCTGCGCCATTTCCGACGGCGAATCGGCAACGGAGAGATTTTGGCAAACCACGCAGCGAAGCTCGTTGGCGATGATTCTTGTCTGCTCTTCAAGATCGGGGGCTGGAGCGGCCTCCAGCGCAATCGCGAAGAATAAAACGAACAAAACAACGAATCCGCGCAGCGGGAAGAAGCGTTCTTTTCCGTCATTCCCGCGAACGCGGGAATCCAGTGCCGTTCCAACCTGACGATACTCTATGAACGCAGCCCTCATTTCTAACCTTAATATCCCAATCTCAAAGCCTGAGAAATCTTACCTGACCGCTTGGTAAGCTCCCTTTCCTTCTTTTGTGGTAATGATTCCACGCGCGGCTTCGTCAAGCTTGGCTGTCACCATGGCGGCGCGAATACCGCCGACGTGTTTATAGGTAATCCGCCCTTCGGGATCGATAAAAAAGCTTTCGGGAATTCCCCAAACGCCGTAGTCGACGGCGATTTTTCCCGAATCGTCTATGCCGTTCGGATATGTCACGCTGAATTCTTTGAGAAAGGCGCGGGAATTCTCCTCCGTGTCCTGCACCGCGACGCCTACGAAAACCATGTTTTGGTCTTTGAGTTTTTGCCACGCCGCTTCCAAATCTTTGGCTTCGGCCCGGCAAGGCACACACCACGAAGCCCAAAAATTCAGAAAGACGGCTTTGCCACGCAGCTCGTTTAGAGTGACCGTGCGGCCGTCGAAGAGGATGATTGTAAACGGCGTCGCCTCTTTGGCGATTAGCGGCGACTTGATATAACGCGAATCGCGGGTAAAGCCAAAGGCCAGCAACCAAAGAATCGGCGCGATGACGAGAACCGTCAAGATCAGGCGTCGCCAGGGCATGGTTGGTTTTAGGGTGTAGGGTTGAGAGTGTAGGGTCTAGGGTTTAGGGTCAAGGAAACCTCGAACTTAGAACATCGAACAAAGATCTTCACTCCGTTCAGGACGGCGCCTCAACCTCAGCCTTAGCCTGCCTCCCAGCCTCAACCTGTTTCTCATCCGCCTCCTGCTCCGCTGTTCTTCCCATCGGCAAGAGCGCGACCAGAGTTCCCAACGCGATTACGAACCCGCCGATCCATATCCAGACAACCAAAGGGCGCACCAGAACTTTCAACGTCGCTTGGTTCCTGTCGAGATCGCTGAAGCCGGACAGGATGAGATAGAGATCTTCGCTTGCGCTGGTGCGGTGTACCGCCCGACTGATCGGGGATTGTTGGGTGGGAAAAAATTTTAGCGCGGGCGTTAATAGTCCCCAATCGGCGCCATCATTGAAGACGCGAAAAACGCCTTCGACGCGAAAATGGGTCGGTTGTTGCGAACCTTGCAGGCCCTCGAACCGGATTTGATACTGGCCGATGGAAAGGGTGTCTTTGAGCTTCAGAGTCGCCTCTCTCTCCACGCTGTACGACATCGATCCCGCAATACCCATGATGATCAGCACCACCCCCAGGTGAACGGTAAGACCGCCGTAACGACGTTGGTTGCGCCGGGTCAAAGTGATGAGCGCGCCGACGATCCCTTCTCCGGCAATGCGTCGGCGGGCGCGCACGGCCAGGGCCGTATCATAGAGTATCGTGAAAACCACGAACGCTAGGAGGGTGAAGCCAAGCAGGGGCAAGAAATCCCGGACTTTCCACATGAACAGGATGACACCCAGAACCAGCGAGCTCAAGGCAGGCCAGAGGAAGTTGCGTTTGAGGTTGTCCCAGGAGGCCTTACGCCACGCGATGATGGGTCCCACGCCCATCAAAAAAACCAGGCAAAGAAACAACGGCACCATTACGGAGTTAAAGTATGGCGCGCCGACGCTCACTTGAACCCCGGCCACGGCTTCGGAAATCAGCGGGAAAATGGTTCCAAGCAAGATCGTGAACAGCGCGGATACCAGTACGATGTTGTTAAGCAGAAAAGCCGACTCACGGCTGACCATAGAGTCCAGCTCGGGTTGCCCCTTGAGCAAGTCCGCGCGGTAGGCGAGAAGTCCAAAAGAGGCGAGAAGCACGAAAGATAGAAATCCGAGGAATATGCCGCCAACGGGCCCTGAGGAAAAAGCGTGGATCGAAGACAGAATGCCGGAGCGAGTGAGAAAGGTGCCGAATATAGTCAAGCTGAACGCGATCACAATCAACGAGAGATTCCAAACCTTGAGCATGTGGCGGCGTTCCTGGATCTGTAGGGAATGAAGAAAGGCGGTCGCCGGAAGCCACGGCATGAAGGCGGCGTTCTCGACGGGGTCCCACGCCCAGTAGCCGCCCCACCCTAGAACGTGGTACGACCACCAGGCGCCGACCAAATTCCCGGCCGTGAGAAAGAACCAGGCGGTGATCGTCCAGCGGCGCGTCGTGACGATCCAAGCATCATCGAGCCGGCCTTTGATCAATGCGGCCATTGCAAATGCGTAGGGCACCGTGAGACCGACAAATCCGGCATACAGCAGAGGCGGATGGGTCATCATGTTAGCGTCTTCCAGCAACGGATTGAGACCGCGTCCGTCGAGCGGAGCTGGAGAGATGGCCTCAAATGGATTGGAAGCAAGCCCAATGACGCCAAGAAAGAATGCAGAGACGATGGAAAGAATCATCAGCACCCACGGCATCAGCTCTTTGTGCCGGTTTCGATAGATCCAGGCGACCAGGCCCGAAAAGATGATCAGAATCCATTCCCAGAGAAGCAGTGAACCTTCCAGCGCCCCCCACAGGCCGGTGATCCGATAATAAATCGGGGTGGCGCGGGTCGTGTTGACGGCGACGTACCTGATGGTGAAGTCAGTCGTGACCAAGCCGTAGATCAAGGCCGCCGCGGCGAAGGTCACAAAAATGAACTGTCCGAGGATGGCTACGCGTGTGAATCGAGAATAGCAGTCGTAGCTTTTGCGTGAGCCGAGAAGCGGGCTAACGATTCCCCAGATCGCACAGAGCAACGCCAAAATGATAGAGGTATGGCCAACGGTTGCGGTCACTGCTTTGCGGACTCTTTCGCGGGGACAAAGCTCTTTGGATAGCCGCCGTCCTTGTCATCCGCGTGAGGACTGTATTCCTCGGCGTGCTTGGCCATGATGAGGGTCGCTTGAAAAACGCCGTCGGCGATGCGGCCTTCGACTACCGCGCCCTTTCCTTCGGTGAACAGATCAGGCGGGACGCCGCGAAAAAAAACCGGGATGGACGCCGTTCCGTCCGTCAACTCAAACCGATAGGTGAGGTTCGGGAGATCCTTCTGAAGCGAGCCCTTGACCACCATTCCGCCCATTCTCAGAAACTTGTCGGCCGATGATGTTTCTTTAGCCTTGAGCTCGGATGGGGTGACAAAATAGACGATCGCTTCTTGCATGCCGCCATAGATGATGTAGGCCAGCGCGCCCAGGATAATCAATCCCCCTATGAGGAAGCGTCTAGTTTTTTGCATGCTCTTGAATATCCTCCATGGCCGGCGACTGAGCCAACTCCGATTCGGCTTTGCGCAGCCGTCCTTTCAACGACAGGAGATAGACGAGGATTGCGCCCCAGACTATTCCGTAAGCAAGGAAAACATATTCCCATCCACCCATGCGCCTAACCTCGATTGAGTTTCCGGGTTTTGATCTCTTCCCGCACTTCTCCCAGCCGAAACCGGAGCGAGAGCAGATAAAAGTAGAGGAACAGAAACGCGGCGCCGTTGATCAGCAGAGGAGTCAACAGTGCCCAGGGAATATTCTCCCACGGCGCCTGGTCCGGCCTCAGGATCGACGGTGGTTGGTGCAGCGTGCGCCACCAGTAAACCGACATATGGATCAACGGAATGTCGAGGAAACCGATAATACCCAACACCGCCGCAGAGGTCGCCGCCCGGCTCTCGTCCTCAGTTAATGATCGAAGCATGAGATATCCAACGAAAATTAACAGGAAGATCGCCGTCAGTGTTAAACGCGCGTCCCAGGTCCACCATACTCCCCAGGTAGGTTTTCCCCAAATCGAGCCTTCGATGATCGTCAAGGCGATAAAAAGCACTCCGATTTCCGCCGCCGAATAAGCCAGGATATCATCCCGTTTTTCTCTTTTCCATAAATACAGGCAGCTCCCGACAAAGACGAGAAAAATAGAAAGATATGCGGTCAAAATGCTGGGAATATGAAGATACATGATGCGCTGCACATCGCCTTGAAAGGCGTCGGGTGGCGCTTGAACCAGGCCCCAATAGAGCCCGATGAGTATGAGCGCGAGAGCAATCGCGCCGAGATAGCCTTTTCGTTTTGATTTTGCCAATTGGCGAGCTTCGCGCATACGGAATGGTAACCAGGTTAAGGCTAAGGTTAAGGTTTAGGAATACAACTGCTCTCCGCAAGCAGTGGGCAGTAAGCCATTAGCAATGAGCCGTTATCGGTCAAAGAACTTCGAACCTCCTCTTCGCTGAACCGCAATCTGCTTCTTCGAACCTCGAACTTCCAACATTGCTTCGCAGGTTTGGCGCTCGGGAGGACGGACCTTAGCCTCAACCTGCTTCTCAGCCTCGACCTCAACCTGATTCCATTCAACCTTCGATCACCCGGTCGAACATCAGGATTCCCAGAGTGAGAAATATCACATCAAATCCCAACAGAAGACGCAACCAAGGGGTTGCGTCTTCTAACTCGCCGGCCCGCAGCACGGCTTCCATGCAGCGGATCGTCGCCAGGATCACCGGAATCATCAGCGGGAAGAGTACCAGCGGCAGCAACAATTCACGAGCGCGCGCTTTCAACGTGATCGCGGACATGAGGGTCCCTAACACGCAAAATCCAAGTGTTCCCAGGAAGACAACGCCAAAAAGGGCCGGTATGACATTCCACTGTCGCAGGTTGAACAGAATCCAGAAAAGCGGGATCACGACCAGTTCTACAAGGACCATCAACGCCAGATTAAATAAGACCTTGGCCAGGAACAGCGCGCCGCGGTCGAGCGGGGCAAGTAACAGAGCATCGAGGCAGTGATTCTCGCGTTCAGCTTGAAAAAGCTGAGCCAGCCCGAGGGTGCCGGTGAAAAGAAACGCAAGCCACAGTAGAGCGGGCGCCATTTCGGCAACCTTTTCGGGCGCCAGATCGAAAGAGAAGTGAAATACAAAAAGAAGAAGGATACCGAAGAAGAACATGGTCAACAGGCTCTCCCGCCGACGCATCTCTAAAAGCAGATCCTTCCAGAGCAGGAGAGAAGCTTGTCTTATGAGCTCCATCACTCCCCTTGCGGAAGGAATTCGCTAAAGGCGCGGGTGAAACTGTCCCATGGATATTGGCGCGGTTCGTCGAAAGTGAGTCTGCCGTGATGCAGCACGATCGCGCGGCTGCAAATCCGCAGGACGCGCGACACGTGATGCGAGGCTATAACGACGATACGCCCCTTGTCGCAATGGTTCTTCAAAAACTCTTCCAGGAGGTTGACGCCGCTTCCGTCCAGCACCCCGTAAGGTTCATCCAACAGCAGGAGTCCCGGTTCGAGCAGTCTCCATTTCGCGATCGAGAGCCGGCACTTCATGCCGCTGGAAAACGCGGCAACGTATTCGTCCGCCCGCCGCCCCAAACCGACGTGGTCCAAAGCGGTATCAATTTCCCGAGCGTCACGGGCTCTTTTGTAGAGCGCCGTGAAAAATTTGAGGTTTTCTCGAGCTGTCAGATTTTCGTAAAGGTGTTCGCCGGGCGCAAGCAAACCGACATTCGAACGCTCCGCTTCTTCCATGCGGGAGAGGTCCTTGCCGTTGAATTCTATACTCCCAAGGGTGGGACGGATCAGCCCGGCAAGGAGGTTCAAAAACGTGCTTTTGCCGGCGCCGTTGGGACCGAGCAAGGCGATAAACTCCCCGGGAGAAACATTGATAGTTAAATCCTTGAGCGCCCACAAAAACCCGTAGGCCTTGGACAACTGGCGAACGGTTACGTGCAAATCGCGATCCCTGACCGCGCGAACCGGATTTGGGCCTGCATGGAAATAGTCCATCGACTATAGTGGGCGAGCATGTTGGATTCAAGTGCCGTCATGCAGGTTTAACTTAAGCTCAACCTCAACCTTAACCTCAGCCTTCCGGCTGATCAGGGTTGACAATCTCCTCGTTCGTCCCCTATTTACTAGCAGGCTGCTGAAAAAGCCTCATATGCCGATTGCCCTGAGCATTGTCGAAGGGTGCGCTCGATCGCCTCGCTCCAACGGACGAACTCGCAAAGCGCATGGAGCAAGGAGCAGGGGGCAGGGAGCCCGGATATCCGATCTCTGACGTCTGACCTCAGACATCTGACTTCTGCGCTTCGCCCCTGGCCCTTAGCGCAAGCTCCGCTTGCCCGTGCGCCTCGCCTCTGAGGTCTTTTTGAGCAGCCTGCAAACAGAGTTTTTCATCAACCTGCTAGCTTTAACTCTGAAGGATTTGAGGGAGGAGTAGAGTATGAATCCCGTGGTTACGGTGACCGGCGCGTGGAATGCGTTTGCGACGAAGGTTGGAGCGTTTTTGCCGGATTTGTTCGCGGCCGTATTGATTATCGTTCTGGGATGGGTGTTTTGCAACATTGTAAAACGAGTCGTTGTGCGGATTATAAGACTGTGCCACTTCGATGCACTTGCTGATCGCGCCGGGATCAACCAGGTGCTCGCGCGGGGAGGTATCCGCCAGTCCGCGTCGGAAATCCTTGGGCTGCTGGTTTTTTGGTTTCTTTTTCTGATCGTTATTGTCGCGACGCTTGAGACGCTAAACCTCAGCGGCGCCACCGATACACTCAACATCATCTATCTGTATATTCCCAAAATTGTCGCGGCGCTCGTGATGCTGATTCTCGGCCTCTACTTCGCGAATTTTCTGGAGACTGTCACCCGGACCTCGTGCGCCAACGCCGGTTTGGAACAGGCCGCCTCCATCGGGCGCGCGGTGTACATCGGCACCGTCATCTTTGTCGTTGCCGGTATCTTTGAGATCCTCGAAATCGCCTCGGAAATCGTCATTTGGGCCTTCATCCTGGTTTTCGGCGCCTTATGCCTGGCGTTGGCCTTAGCTTTCGGCCTGGGCGGGCGGGAGGTAGCGGGCCGTTACTTGGAGAGATGGCTGGAGCAGAAGAAAAATACTGGCCAGTGACCTTGATCCCCTCTATGCTGGGTATGCCATTAAGCAAGCGCCCCTTATCGACGGACCAGACTTATGGGTAGTGGTTTAGTTTGGTCCCAAGATCCCTCACTTCGTTCGGGATGACAAATCCTTTAGGTGTCATTCCGAGCGGGAGCGAGGAATCTTTCCTGATGTGACGGCGGAGTCTGATTGAAACTGAACCACTACCGACTTATGAGTTACCTTGACTCCCACCAGGCAATCAGCTAAATTTCATCGAGTTTTAAATACTTTATCCAAAAATAGCCTAAGGGTCGGTGGGAATCATAAATTTGCCCTTAGGCTATTTTTGCAGGCGAGGGAGGCTATGGCAGATTATAAAGTCGTGAAGGTTCCGAAGGACGGAGCGAAGATCACCATGTCGGCCAGCAGGGAGCTGAAGGTTCCGGACAATCCGATCATCCCTTTCATTGAAGGAGACGGCACGGGCCGTGATATCTGGCGTGCTTCGGTGCGGGTCTTCGACTCGGCGGTGGAGAAGGCTTACAAGGGGAAGCGCAAAATCCACTGGATGGAGGTATATGCGGGAGAGAAATCGTTTAAGTTGTTCAACAACTGGCTGCCCGATGAAACGGTCGAAGCCTTCTCGGAATTTCTAGTGGGAATCAAAGGCCCGCTGACGACACCGATCGGCGGGGGCATGCGTTCTTTGAACGTAACGCTGCGGATATTGCTGGACCTGTATGTTTGCCAACGTCCGGTCCGTTACTTTAATGGGGTGCCTTCTCCAGTTAAGCATCCCGAGCACGTCGATATGGTCGTTTTCCGCGAAAACACGGAAGATATTTACACGGGCATCGAGTTCATCAACGGCACCGAGGAGAACAAGAAGTTCAGGTCGCTGCTCAAGGAGAACTTTCCCAAGGAGTACGCCAAAATCCGCTTTCCTGACACCGCGGGGATCGCGCTCAAGCCGGTTTCCGTCGAGGGAACCGAGCGGCTGGTCCGCGCGGCGATCACATGGGCGCTGGCGAACAAGCGAAAAAACGTGAACTTCGTCCATAAGGGCAATATCATGAAGTATACCGAGGGCGCCTTCATGGAGTGGGGCTACGCGCTCGCCAAGCGCGAGTTTCGCAATGAAGTCGTCAGCGAGCGCGAGACGTGGATTTTAGGGAACAAGGAGCAGAAACCGAATCTTAGCGTGGAAGACAATGCCAAGCTGATCGATCCCGGCTTTGACATGATGTCGCCCGACCAGCAGAATGACATTAAAAGACAAGTGGAAGAAGCGCTGAAGCTATGGCCGACCCACGGCGATGGCAAGTGGAAGTCGAAACTGCTCCTCAAAGACTCGATTGCCGACGTGACCTTGCAGTTCGTCCTCATCCGCCCGAAAGATTACGATGTGATCGCGACGATGAACTTGAACGGCGATTATCTGTCGGACGCGCTCGCCGCGCAGGTAGGCGGTATCGGCATCGCGCCCGGAGCGAACATCAATTACGACAGCGGCCACGCCGTTTTCGAAGCCACCCACGGCACCGCGCCGAAATATGCCGATCTCGACAAGGTCAATCCCGGGTCCGTCATTCTCTCAGGCGAGATGATGCTGCGCTATATGGGCTGGACGGAAGCCGCCGACCTGATTATCAAGGGACTCGAGAGGGCCATCGGCAACAAGACGGTGACTTATGATTTCGAGCGGCTTATGCCGGGCGCGAAACTCGTAAGTTGCTCGGGGTTCGGCGACGCCATCGTTGCCGGTATGTGAGAATCGGTGGGGAGCGATGGGTGGCGGGTGGCGCAAGCGAAATCTGAAGATTAGAGGAGAGTCATGGCGAGAAAAAAAATTGCTTTAATTGGAGCCGGCAATATCGGCGGTTCGATGGCTCATCTTTGTTTATTAAAAGGATTGGGCGATGTGATCCTTTTCGATGTTGTTGAAGGGTTGCCGCAGGGCAAAGCGCTCGACTTGTCCCATGCCGGGCCGGTAGAAGGATTTGACGGCAATGTCATCGGCACAAACAATTATGAAGACATCGCCGGGGCCGACGTTTGCATCGTTACCGCAGGGATCGCCCGTAAACCGGGCATGAGCCGAGATGATTTGCTGGGGACCAATGCCAAAATCTTGAGCTCGGTTGCGGAAGGCATAAAAAAACACGCTCCCAACTCGTTCGTCATCGTTATTACCAACCCGTTGGATGCCATGGTCACTTTGATGAAGCGGGCGACAGGGTTTCCAAAGAATCGCGTCGTCGGGCAATCGGGCATCTTAGACTCCTCACGGTATCGATCGTTCATTGCCCGGGAGCTCAGTGTTTCCGTGAATAGCGTCGCGGCCATGGTTTTAGGCGGTCACGGCGATGACATGGTTCCGGTTCGCACCAGCTGTATTGTCGGCGGCGTGCCGGTTGAAAAGTTGATTTCCAGCAAGCGGCTCGATGAAATCGAAGCCCGTGTTCGCAACGCCGGCGGCGAGGTGGTGGCATTGTTGAAAACGGGATCGGCCTATTTTTCACCGGCGTCGGCCGCGGTTCGCATGACCGAAGCTTATCTCTTCGACAAGAAGGAGATTTTGCCTTGTGCGGCGTTGCTCGAGGGAGAATATGGGGTCAATGGTTACTATTTCTGTGTTCCAGTCATGATCGGCGGCGGTGGTGTCGAAAAGATAATCGACATCGATCTGAATTCCGCCGACAGGAAGGCCTTTGATGAATCATTCAATCACGTCAAAGATATCGTTCAAGCGATGGACCGTCTACTAGGAAGGCAGGGATAGGACAGAGACAGAGATAGAGATAGGGACAGTCTGTGTCGCCGATTCCATGAATATCCACGAGTATCAAGCCAAAGAAATTCTCAAGCGATACGGTGTCTCGGTTCCCCAAGGGGAAGTCGCTGCGACGCCGGAAGAAGCGAAAGCGGTTGCCATTAAACTCGGCGGCGGTACCTGTGTCGTCAAAGCCCAGATTCACGCCGGCGGCCGCGGCAAAGCCGGAGGCGTAAAGCTCGCACGCAACCCGGAGGACGCCGAGCAAAAAGCGCGTGAGATCATCGGCAAGAATTTAGTGACCCATCAGACCGGCCCGGAGGGCCGCCAGGTCCGACGGGTGCTTGTCGAGCAAGGGCTGAACATCGATCGGGAGCTTTATCTGGCTATGGTCCTCGACCGGTCGCAGTCGCGAGTGTCCGTGATTTGTTCTTCTGAAGGCGGCGTTGAAATCGAGGAAGTCGCGGAGAAAAATCCTGCAAAGATTTTAAAAGAGTCCATCGATCCCGTCATCGGGCTCGCCGGATTTCAGTGCCGGCGACTTGCCTACGCTCTAGGCATTCCCGGCGAACTGATCGGTAAAATGACCGGTGTGATGCAGGCATTGTATCGCGCGTTCGACGAGTCCGATTGCTCCGTCGCTGAGATAAATCCTCTAATTATTACTAAAGAGGGACAAGTGATGGCGCTGGACGCCAAGATGAACTTCGATAGCAATGCGCTGTTTCGGCATAAGGATATCGTGGCGCTGCGCGATTTCAATGAAGAGGATCCGCGCGAAATCGAAGCCAGTAAGTACGACCTCTCCTATATTTCTTTAGATGGCAATATCGCCTGCATGGTCAACGGCGCGGGATTGGCCATGGCAACCATGGATATCATCAAGCTTTACGGCGGCGAGCCAGCAAACTTCTTGGATGTCGGAGGCGGTGCTTCCACGGAAAAGGTGGCGCAAGCCTTCAAGATTCTCCTTGCCGACCCTCGAGTCCGTGGGGTTCTTATCAACATCTTCGGCGGCATTATGCGCTGCGATGTGCTCGCCCAGGGGATCGTTGATTCGGCGCGTGAGATGAGCATCCAAGTGCCGCTGGTGGTGCGCATGCAGGGCACCAACGTCGATTTGGGCAAGAAAATCCTCGCCGATTCGGGTTTGGCGATCATCCCCGCCGAAACCATGGCCGAGGCGGCGGAGAAGATCGTTGGGGCGGTCCAATAATTTTAGATTTTGGATTGCCGATTGTCGATTAGGAAAACATAGAATTGGGATTTGAGATGACAGTTTCGGACCCGCATTCCGATAATCCAAAATCGAAAATCTAAAATAGTTGATGGCTATTCTGGTAAACAAGCAGACGCGGGTATTGACCCAGGGAATTACGGGTACGACCGGTCAATTCCACACGCGAGCGTGCCAAGAATATGGAACCCAAATGGTGGCGGGGGTGACGCCCGGTAAGGGCGACACCTCTTTTGAGGGCATTCCGATCTTCGATACCGTCGCTGATGCGGTGGCTGAAACCCGGGCGAATGCCAGCGTGATTTACGTGCCCCCGCCCTTTGCCGCCGATGCGATGATGGAGGCCGCCGACGCCGGCATTCCGCTGATCATCTGTATTACCGAAGGCGTACCCGTGCGCGATATGATTAGAGTCAAAAGATACTTAGCCGGGAGAAGTTCACAGCTTTTGGGGCCGAATTGTCCCGGCGTGATTACCCCCGGCGAGTGTAAAATCGGCATTATGCCGGGCCATATTCATCGGCCGGGGAGCATCGGGGTGGTTTCGCGCAGCGGCACATTGACCTATGAAGCGGTCGATCAGTTGACCCGCCTGGGACTGGGGCAGTCGAGTTGCGTGGGCATCGGCGGAGATCCGGTGCATGGCTTTGAGTTCGTCGATGTGTTGGATCTGTTTAATCGCGATGCGGGCACGGAAGCAATTGTCATGATCGGCGAGATCGGCGGCAGCGCGGAGGAAGAAGCGGCGGCTTGGATCAAGGTCAATATGAAAAAGCCGGTTGTCGGATTCATCGCCGGTGAAACCGCCCCTCCGGGTAAAAGGATGGGCCATGCCGGCGCGATCATTTCGGGCGGCAAAGGAAGCGCCAAGGAGAAGATCGCTGCTATGAAAGAAGCCGGAATCCGAATGGCGCCGTCGCCGGCGTCCATCGGCAAGACGATGCAGGAGGCTTTAGCAGGATATGAAGGTTGAACGGACCTTGTCGATTATCAAACCTGATGCTGTGGGCCGAGGGTTGATTGGAGAGATCCTCAAGCGATTTGAAAGCGCCGGGCTAAAGATTATCGGCGGAAAATTGATCCGGCTGACGCCGGAAAGAGCCGAGGCCTTTTATGCCGTGCATAAAGAGCGGCCTTTTTTTGGGAGTCTTTGCGCCTACATGTCTTCCGGCCCTATTTTCGCCGCTGTGCTGGAAGGCGAAGGCGCGATTATGAAAAACCGTGAGATTATGGGCGCAACGGATCCGGCGAAGGCCGCGCCGGGAACTATTCGCAAAGACTGGGGCAAAGACGTCGAGCAAAATGCCGTTCATGGCTCCGACGGACCGGACACCGCGACCACGGAAATCGCCTTCTTTTTCAGGCCCGAAGAGATCCAGCGTTGGTGAGCCCCATTTGGGAATTCGCCCTCAGGCGACTATTGATGTACCTTATGATGAATGATGAACCTTACGCGAATCAGCCGACTGAAATTGTCCTCTCCCATCAAGGGAGAGGAAGTGTCTAAATTCCACGAGCGCGGGCTCCACGTTCGGCTCCGTGCCGGGCAGGACCCTATTTGATCGCCCGCAGTGCGGTTACTGAGACGGGCGAATACCGCGAGTCCCAATTCGTGAAGCCCAATATCAAAGATTGGACCCTCAAAGAATTTGAGGCTTACCTCGGCGAGCGCAAACAACCCGCCTATCGCGCCAGGCAGACCCGGCAATGGTTGTATCAGAAGCGGGCGGTCTCTTTTGCCGAGATGACTAATTTGTCAGGACCGTTTCGCTCTCAATTAGAGGAAGAGTTTTCGATCAGTCGCCTCTATGTAATTCGTCGCGCCGCGTCGGCCGACGGAACCGTGAAGTTCTTGTTCCGTCTCGCCGATGGCCAAAATATCGAGAGCGTGCTGATTCCTGAGACCAAACGGCTAACACTATGCATCTCGACCCAGGCGGGCTGCGGGTTTGGCTGTCAATTTTGCGCAACAGCCGCACTCGGTCTGAAACGGAATCTGCGGGCGAGCGAGATGATAGATCAGGTACTTGAGGCGAACCTTACCCTTAACGGCGCCCGGCGCATTACGCACGTGGTTCTCATGGGCATGGGTGAGCCATTGGCGAATTATGACCAGACGGTCAAAGCCCTGGACGTTATCACGGACACTTATTGGGGCATCGGAATCTCGCCGCGCCGGGTCACGTTGTCGACTGTAGGGCTGGTGCCGCAAATCGAGAAACTCATGGCGGAAACGCGAGTCAATCTGGCGATTTCTTTACACGCTCCAAATGACGAGATCCGCAGTCGATTGATGCCGGTGAACCGAAAATATAGGTTGCAGCAACTTATGGATTGCTGCCGCTCGCTGCCGATCCCGCGGCGCAAGCGTATCACCTTTGAATATGTTTTGCTCCGGGGGGTCAACGATTCGGCGGATCATGCAGGTCAACTCTGCCGGCTGCTTGAGGGTGTCCGGTGTAAAGTGAACGTCATTCCCTTCAACCCTCATCCGGAAAGCCCGTTCGAGAGGCCCAGCGAACCCGAGGTCCAGCGCTTTCAGCAGGTCCTGTCCAGTCGCGGCGTTCAGGTCAACGTGCGTCGTCCCAGAGGCGATGATATTCAGGCTGCATGCGGACAGCTGCAGGGAGATGAACTGCTGTTGGGATCAAAGCAGGCCGTACTTGCGGCTGATGCGCAATAGAATGGGCAAACGAATCCTGGGCATCATAGGAGGAAGCGGCCTCTACCAAATGGCGGGCCTCCAAAAGATCCGGGAAGTGCAGCTTAAGACCCCCTTTGGCAGACCTTCAGACAAGTTCATCAAGGGATTTCTTGACGATCAGGAACTGGTGTTTCTGCCGCGGCATGGCCGGGGACACACCCGGCTCCCCACGGAAATCAATTTCCGCGCAAATATCTACGGAATGAAAAAGCTCGGAGTCGAACGGATCATATCCGTGAGCGCGGTGGGTAGCCTGCAAGAGGAAATCGCGCCGGGGGATCTGGTGGTGCCGGACCAGTTTATCGATAGAACCACGCAAAGGCCCAGCACGTTTTTTGGAAGAGGAATTGTCGCTCACGTGAGCTTGGCCGATCCGTTCTGTAAAGAGCTCTCGGACAGGCTGGTCAAAGCCGGTTTTGCGGCGAATGCAAGGGTTCATCCGGCCGGTACCTATCTCTGTATGGAAGGGCCACAGTTTTCTACCAGAGCAGAATCGCGCCTCTATCGCAGCTGGGGCGCGGATATCATAGGTATGACAAATCTCCAGGAGGCCAAACTGGCCCGTGAAGCTGAAATTTGCTTCGCTACGTTGGCGCTGGCAACCGATTACGACTGTTGGAACCAGGCAGCGGGGGACGTGAAAATCGACCATGTTTTGGAAGTTCTGAGACGGAACGTTGAGCTGGCGCAAAAAACGATTGCCAGCCTTGCCCGTTCGCTGCCAGCGTCGCGCGATTGCGGCTGCGCGCGTTCGCTAAAGGAGGCTATCATTACGGATCGTTCGAAAATTCCAAAGAAGGTGCGCGCCGAGTTGCGACCGATTATCGGAAAATATTTATGAGCGTCGTGGTTGTAGGGACTGTCGCGTTTGACTCCATCGAAACGCCTTTCGGTTCGGCGGAACGGATACTGGGAGGCTCGGCGTCTTATTTCGCTCTCGGGGCGAGTTTTTTCGCGCCGGTTCGGATCGTCGGCGTTATCGGTCAGGATTTTCCGCAAGAGTACATCGATCTCTTTACGCAGCGCCGGATCGATATCGACGGACTTAAGAAAGAGCGGGGTGAAACGTTTCACTGGCGCGGCCGCTATCATGAAGATATCAACATTCGCGATACGGTGGAGCTGCACCTGAACGTCCTCTCCGGTTTCGTTCCCGAGCTTCCGCCGGCTTACCGCGATTCCGAATACGTTTTTTTGGGCAATATCGATCCCGCCATGCAGATGGAGGTATTGAATCAGATCCGCAGCGTGAAGTTAGTCGCTTGCGATACTATGGATCATTGGATTCGAGAGAGCGCCGAAGAGCTGCGCAAGGTGCTAAAGCGGATTGAGACGCTCGTGATCAACGACTCTGAGGCGAAGTTGTTGAGCGGCCACAATAACATCGTTCGCGCCGCCAGAGCGATCATGAAAATGGGCCCCAAGGTGGTTCTGATCAAGCGCGGCGAATACGGGGTCCTGCAGTTTTCCGATTCATCTATTTTTGCGACCCCGGCGTACCCGCTGGAAGAGGTTTTCGACCCCACTGGCGCGGGAGACTCCTTCGCCGGCGGTTTTCTCGGTCAGTTGGCGCGTTCCGGGGATCATGGCCAAGGCGGCATTCGCCGCGCCATCGTTTACGGTTCCGTGGTGGCGTCTTTTACAGTGGAAGATTTCGGGGTCAGGCGGCTGACCAGTGTGTCGCTGGCCGATATCGAGGAGCGCTACGATAAATTTGTCCAATTGACCGACTTTCACACTTGAGCCGATGGACCTTTCCATAGTCATTCCCGTGTACAACGAGGAAGAAAACGTTGAACCGTTGATACAAGAGGTCGGCGCGGCCATTGAGCCCCTGGGAAAACGTTGGGAGATCGTTGTCGTGGATGACGGCAGTTGGGATAACACCTTTTCGATCCTGGCGCGGCTCTATCGCCAGTTGCCCGAGTTGTCCGTCGTGCGCTTGAAACGTAATTTCGGTCAAACAGCCGCCATCGCAGCAGGCCTGGCCCACGCCGAGGGAGAAATCGTGGTCTTGATGGACGGCGACGCCCAGAACGATCCCGCTGATATTCCGGCGTTGCTCGCGGAGTTGGAGAAGGGCAACGATCTGGTGTGCGGGTGGCGCTTCAAGCGGCAAGATCCGTTTTTCAGGCGGCGTCTCCCTTCAATGATCGCGAATCGACTGATATCTTCGACGACGCAAGTGAAACTGCATGACTCCGGCTGCACGCTGAAAGTGATGCGGAGCGCCGTCGCCAGGGATCTCAAGCTCTATGGCGAGATGCACCGCTTTATCCCCGCGATCGCTCACGAGCGGGGGGCGCGGGTGACCGAGCTGAAAGTCAACCATCGTCCCCGGCTGCGCGGCAAGTCGAAATACGGCATCACCCGAACGCTGCGGGTGGTATTGGACCTCCTCACCGTTAAATTCCTGATCAGCTACTCGACCCGTCCTTCGCACATCTTCGGTATCATCGGATTCATGAGCGGCGCGGCGGGATTTCTGATCGCCTTCTATCTGACCCTGCAGAAGTTTCTCTACGACGTGGAGCTCGGCGACCGGCCGCTGTTGCTCCTGGCGGTTCTTTTGATTTTCATCGGGTTTCAGTTCATTACGATGGGTCTTCTCGGAGAAATGTTGTCGCGCACCTATCACGAATCCCAAGACAAAACAATTTTTGTTGTCGGGGAAGTATTGAGCGGGAGGAAGCACGTATGAATATCGCAGTGGTCGGCGCAGGATACGTCGGGTTAGTGGCGGGAACCTGCTTTGCGGAAACCGGCAACGATGTCGTTTGTGTAGATATCGACGAGAAAAAAATCGCCATGCTGAGCGAAGGCAAGGTGCCGATCTACGAGCCCGGTCTGGAGGAGATGGTCCGGCGCAACGCCGCTGAACAACGGTTATTGTTCACGACGGATTTAGGATCCGCTGTAAAAAAGTCGGCTATCATCTTCATCGCGGTAGGAACTCCGCAGGAATCCACCGGTCGCGCAAACCTGGATTACGTGCGCGCGACGGCAAAAGGCATTGGCAAGGCGATGGACTCGTTCAAAGTCGTCGTAACGAAGAGCACGGTGCCCGTCGGGACGGCCGATCAAATTCGGCAGTGGGTGTCGGAAGAAACTAAGCAGCCGTTTGCGGTCGTGTCGAATCCGGAATTTTTGAAGGAAGGGGCCGCGGTCGAAGATTTCATGAAACCGGATCGCGTGGTGCTAGGCGGAGACAATGCCGAGGCATTGGAAACCGTTAAGGAGCTGTATGAACCGTTCCTCCGGACCGGAAATCCTATCCTCGTGATGGATTGCCGGAGCGCCGAAATGTGCAAATACGCGGCCAACGCAATGCTCGCAACCAAAATCTCTTTTATCAACGAGGTCTCTCGACTCTGCGAGGCGATGAATGCCGACGTCGATGAAGTGCGCCGCGCTATGGCTTTGGACCGGCGGATTGGGCCGCATTTTATTTTTCCAGGCGTCGGCTACGGCGGTTCCTGTTTCCCCAAAGACATCCGCTCGATGATCAGCATGGGCGGCGCCGATCCCGAAATGGTCCTGCTCAAGGCGGTCGAGGCGGTCAACGAACGACAGAAGGGGCTACTGGTGGAAAAGGTGAGGCGTCATTTCGGCTCGAAATTGGCGGGCTTGACCTTCGCGGTTTGGGGTCTTTCGTTCAAACCTCGCACCGACGATATGAGAGACGCCCCTTCGATCACGGTGATCGAGGCCCTGCTCACGCTCGGCGCGCAAGTCCAGGCATTTGATCCGGAAGGAATGGACGAGGCCAGGAAAATCTTCGGCGAGCGCATTCGCTACGCCCAGCGTAATTACGACGCCCTTAACGGCGCGGCGGCTTTGCTGGTGCTGACGGAGTGGAACGAGTTTCGCCGGCCGGACTTTCAGCGCATGAAACGGTCGCTCAAGAGCCCGATCATATTTGACGGCCGCAATATTTACGATCCGGCCGATCTCAGAAAACTGGGCTTTCAATATTACTCCATAGGGCGGAACCATGGGTAAATTTCTGATCACCGGCGGGGCCGGTTTTATCGGCTCACATCTCTGCGAGAGCTTTCTCAACCTTGGGCACGAGGTGGTCTGCATCGACAACTACGCGACCGGCGCTCAAAATAATGTCGCCGGTTTCGCCTCGCACCCGAAGTTTACCTTTGTCGATCACAACGTGAGCGCTTACATCGATGTCGAGGGGTCGGTGGATTTCGTGCTGCATTTCGCCTCGCCTGCAAGTCCCGTCGATTACCTCGAGTTGCCGATTCCAACTCTGAAGGTGGGCTCGCTCGGGACTCACAACGCGCTCGGGTTAGCCAAGGCAAAGAAGGCGGTGTTTCTTCTCGCCTCGACGTCCGAGGTTTACGGCGATCCTTTGGTTCGGCCCCAAAACGAAGAGTATTGGGGAAACGTGAATCCCATCGGCCCGCGCGGGGTTTACGACGAGGCCAAACGCTTTGCCGAAGCAATGACGATGGCTTACCACCGTTATCACGGTCTCGACACTCGCATCGTTCGCATTTTTAATACCTATGGACCGCGGATGCGGATGCGCGACGGGCGCGTGGTGCCCAACTTCATCATGCAGGCTTTGAAGGGAGAACCGCTGACGGTTTACGGACGAGGGGATCAGACCCGCAGCTTCCAATATATCGAGGACCTGATCGCCGGTATTCACCGGCTTTTGGAATCCCACGAGCATCTTCCGGTCAACATCGGCAACCCCAACGAAATGACGGTCATTGAATTTGCCAATAAGATACTTGAGCTCACCGGTTCAGAGAGTCCGGTCGTTTACAAGCCCTTACCGCAGGACGACCCGCAAGTGCGCCAGCCGGATATTACTAAAGCGAGAAAGATCCTGGGTTGGGAGCCAAAGGTGGGGCTGGACCAAGGGCTGGCGAAGACTATCGAATACTTCCGCGCGCGTTTGAACAAGGAGAAGATTTGAAAATCGTTGTCACCGGGGGGGCAGGCTTCATTGCGTCCCATGTGGTGGATGCTTATATTGATAAAGGCCACGAAGTCCTCGTCATCGACGACTTTTCCACCGGACAGAAGAAAAACCTGAATCCGCGCGCCGAGGCTGAGTCCGTTGATATATCGGACCTAAAGGCCGCCGAGATCATTCGCGAATTCGAGCCGGATGTCGTGAATCACCATGCGGCCCAGATGGACGTCCGCCGTTCCGTCGCGGACCCGGCCTTTGATGCCCGGGTCAATGTTATCGGATTCATCAATCTCCTCGAAGCGGCCAAGGATACAGGGGTGAAGAAGGTGATTTTTTCCTCGTCCGGAGGCGCCGTGTACGGCGACGGAGAACCGATTCCGGCGGATGAGAGGCACCCGACGATTCCGCTAAGTCCCTACGGGGTCAGCAAGCTCACCGGCGAGCTTTACCTCGGCTATTATCACATGGCTTTTGATGTGCCGTACGTCGCGCTTCGATATGCCAACGTCTATGGCCCGCGCCAATCGAGCAAGGGTGAAGCGGGCGTTGTGGCAATTTTTATCGACCATTTGCTCGCCGGGCGGAGTCCGGTCATCAACGGCGACGGCAGGCAGACGCGTGATTACGTGTATGTTGGCGACGTCGTCGCGGCGAATCTTGCCGCTCTTGACACTGCTTACGTCGGTCCGGTGAATATCGGCACGGGCACAGAGACCGACGTCGTGACCATCTGCCGGTTTTTGCGAGAGGGAATCGGATCCGCTGTCGAGGCGGTACACGCCCCCGCGAAAACGGGCGAACAGCGGAGGAGTTGCTTGGACACGTCGCTGGCGCGGAAGGTCTTGCGCTGGACGCCGCGAGTCGGTCTCAGAGAGGGTTTACAAAAGACCATCGCCTACTATCGAGAAACCGGTCACCGATGAGCCCCGACCACATTAGAAATTTCTCCATTATCGCTCATATAGATCACGGCAAATCGACCCTGGCGGATCGGCTGCTGGAATTTACCGGAGCGGTAAGCGAGAGAGAAAAAACCGCCCAGATCCTCGACAGCATGGATCTCGAGCGGGAACGGGGTATCACTATCAAAGCGAGCCCCGTCTGCCTGCGTTACCGGGCGAAGAACGGGCGGGAGTACATGCTGAATCTGATCGATACCCCCGGACACGTTGATTTCACCTATGAAGTATCACGCAGCCTGGCGGCGTGCGAGGGCGCTTTGCTTGTCGTCGACGCGGTGCAGGGCGTGGAGGCGCAAACAGTAGCCAACGTTCACATGGCCCTCGATCATGAGCTTGAGATTCTGCCGGTGATCAACAAGATCGATCTCCCCAGCGCCGATCCTGAGCGCGTTAAAAGAGAGATCGAGGACGTTATCGGACTCGACGCATCCAGCGCCGTCCTCGCCAGCGCGAAAGAGGGTGTCGGCACCGAGGAGATACTCGAGGGAATCATTCACCAGTTTCCGCCGCCAAAGGGACGTCCGGATCAACCACTGCGCGCTTTGATCATCGACAGCTGGTTCGATCCTTATCATGGGGCCGTTGTGATGACGCGGGTATTCGACGGCTCCGTGCGCAAAGGAAGCTGCATTCGCATGATGTCCAGCGGGCGGGTCTTCGAGGTCTCCCGGCTCGGCATTTTTTCCCCCAGCCCCGTCGAAGTTGCGCAGCTTAGCGCGGGAGAGGTCGGTTTTTTGATGGCCGGTATCAAAGAAGTCACGGAGACCCGCATCGGAGACACCATCACCCTGGACGAGACACCGGCAAGCCAACCCTTGCCCGGATTTAAGCCGATGAAGCCGATGGTGTTCAGCGGTCTTTATCCGACTGACGCTAATCAGTATCAGAGCTTGAGAGAGGCGCTGGAAAAACTGAGGTTGAACGATTCTTCGTTCACGTTTGAAGCGGAGACATCGCAAGCCTTGGGCTTCGGCTTCCGCTGCGGCTTTCTTGGGCTGTTGCATATGGATATCGTCAGGGAGCGCCTCGAACGGGAATTCGGCCTGAGTCTTATTACAACGGCGGCTACCGTGGTCTACCGCATTACCAAGACGACGGGCGAGACTCTGCAGATCGACAACCCGGTGAAGATGCCGTCGGAGGGCGACATCGAACAGATCGAAGAGCCGGCGATCCAGGCGGCGATCCATTTGCCGCAAGAGTTTCTCGGCGCAGTGTTGAGTCTGTGCGAAGAGAAGCGGGGCACCCAGAAGGAGATTCGCTATCTCGGCCCCAAAAGAGTAGTGTTGGTGTACGAGCTGCCGCTCAACGAGATCGTCGCGGATTTTTATGATAGGCTCAAATCTGTGAGCCGCGGCTACGCGTCGATGGACTACGAATTGGCGGGCTATCGCCCCGCGGATCTCGTCAAGCTGGATGTGCGGATCAACGGCGACGCGGTTGACGCGATGTCCATGATCGTGCACCGGGATAAAGCATACTACCGCGGCCGTGATTTGGTTCAGCGCATGCGAGAGTTGATCCCGCGGCAGCTCTTCGAGGTTGTGATTCAAGCGGCCATCGGCAGCCGTGTGATCGCCCGAGAGTCGGTCAAGCCGCTGCGGAAGAACGTTACGGCCAAATGCTATGGCGGCGATATCACCCGTAAGCGCAAACTGCTGGAGCGTCAGAAAGAAGGCAAGAAGCGGATGAAGCAGGTCGGCAAAGTAGAGATCCCGCAGGAAGCTTTTCTTGCCGCATTGAAGGTGTAAAAGTTGCTCAAAAATTAACTCGCAAAGCGCAAGGAACAAACAGCAAGGGGCATGTCGTTGGACAAAGTGACTAAGGAAAAAGAGCAAGCCGCCACGGCGGGGCATGCGGGCAGCAAGAGCAAGTCGACCTTCCGCGAATATGCGGAAGCCATCGTGATGGCTCTGCTCCTGGCCTTGTTCATTCGAACTTTTATTGTTCAGGCGTTCAAGATCCCGTCCGGCTCGATGATTCCGACCTTGCTCATCGGCGATCACATTTTGGTGAACAAGTTGGCTTATGGCATCCGCATTCCGTTCGTGGAGGATTACGCGGTCGATTTCGGGATGCCGAAAC
>JBOHVS010000369.1:0-4780 GCA_050735975.1 Binatia bacterium
ATCAACTCCTGCAAAATCCAACTTCCGCCAAGCCCGATCCCGTACAGAAAGAATCCCGCATAAACCAAACCAACGCGCGCTGACGCGATCGCGATCGTTAAACCGGCGCTTTGAATTAAACACTTAAGCATGGTCGCCCGGCGAATATCCATCTTCTCGCCAATGAATCCCCAGAAAAGTGTCGAGCCGAGCTGCGTCAATGCAATGATGCTCAGAACGGTCGCCGCGACAATCGTCGGGTAGCCTAGGTCCAGCACGTAGGCGAAGACATGGAGATTGAGTCCGGCGATTCCCACGTTCGCCATACCGAAGGTGAAACAGATCAGCCAGAACGCGCTCGAGCGAAGGACTTCGTTTCGGCTCCAGTCGGCCTCGTCCGCCGCTCCCCTCTCACCTTGCCGTTTTGCCCGTTGTTGCAGAGAATCTGTTGCGGTACTTGGGATGGTCTCGTCAATACCGTCAGGTTTTAACCCCATGTCTTCCGGACTCCGCCGCAGGAAGACCAGCGCAGGAATTACGACCAGTATAAGTGTGAGTAGGCCAAATACCGCCCAGGTTTGGCGCCATCCAACCAGCGCAAAAAGCATCGCGGTCAAAAAGGGAATCGCCACTTTCGACGAGCCCTGCCCCAGGCCTGCAATCGCTACCGCTCTCCCTCTCCTTCTCACGAACCAGCGTGAAATTGTCACGGTTACGACCATATGACACATGAAGACGCTACCGATCGTAACCAACGACCAGCGCAGGAACAGGAACTGCCAGAAGGCAGAGACCTGGCTCAGGAGGACAAAGCCAAAGCCGGTTACCAGCGCGCCGCTTGCCATGAGCCAGCGGCCGCCGTAGCGGTCCACGAGCGGACCGACCAGCGGCGCCATGACCGCGCCGATCACGATCTCGCCGGAGCGCATCATCGAAAACAGGCCGCGAGAGACTCCCAAATCTTCGGTCAGAGGCTTGAGAAAAACGCTGAGCGTGCTCGACATGTGAAAGGCGCAGACGAGATGGGAGAGAAAACCGACAGCAACGATGTACCAGCCGTAGAATATGCGGGTTCCCCGAACTGGCAAATACGATGGCGAGGGCGAGATCATGCTGTCATCACCTGCGGCGCAGAAATTTTAACCTAGCAAGGATTGCGCAAGTTGTAAAAACAACCGCCGCATCAAAAGGTTGATCCGGTACTGACGACAAGATATATGACAGACGAGGAGTTCAATCCGTTTTTCATTAAATCGAAGGAGCACGTTTCGATGGCCAGTCATGGTCTTCTTCACATCGCGCTTCTAACGCGAGACCTCAAAAAGACCGAACAGTTCTATACGGGTGTTCTCGGCTTGAAGGTTGCGTTCCGGGTGCCTCCCAACATGGTCTTTCTTCGCTCAACCGGGAGTCAAGACCTATTGAATTTTGTCGGAACCAAGAGACCAATCTCTCCCGGCGACGCACTAGAACACTTCGGCTTTAAGACGACGAAAGCCGGGCTTGCGCGCCTCGAGAAGAGGCTCAAAGAAAGAGAGATTTTGATCGAGGGGAGGCGCGGTAAACACGCGATCTATTTCAGCGACCCGAACGGCTATCAGATTGAGTATTACTGCGATTGATGTTTCCGAGATTCCGCACGGAAATGCCGGCGAAATCAAATATCGAACAGCCCGAGTTGAGGCGAGGTGGACGGCCGGCGAAACTGTTTCGTTGTCAATTCCGGCCAGCGCTTGTTGATGCCCGCCTTTTTGCAGGCTAGGTGGAACAGCTCGGCCATCTGCTCGGCGAAGATGCCCTCGCCGCGCATTCTGGTTTTGAAATTGGGGTCATTGAGTTTTCCGCCGCGTATCGAGCGGACCCGGTTGAGAACCTTTTCTTTCCGCTCGGGATAATGCTGCTCGAGCCACTGCTCGAACAGCGATTTGACCGCGAACGGCAGGCGTAGCGCAACATAACCGGCAAAGCTCGCGCCGGCCTTGGCCGCCGCCTCTGCGATGGCCGGAGCCTCGGAGTCGGTGAGGCCGGGAATCATGGGCGCCTGCAGATAGCCGGCAGGAATTCCTGCCTCAGCAAGCGTTTTGATAGCAGCGAGACGGCGCGCCGGGCGAGACGCGCGAGGTTCCATGAGGGACGATAATTTAGGGTCGAGCGTCGTAAGCGAAATCGTAACGCCGGCGCACCCGTAGCGGGCCAGCAGAGAGAGAATATCGACGTCCCGGGTTACCAGATAGTTCTTTGTCACGATGATCACCGGATTGCGGAACTCCAATAACACCTCCAAGCAGCGGCGGGTCAGCTGAAGCTTCTTCTCTACCGGCTGATAGCAATCGGTGACACCGCTCATTGCCAGCACTTGCGGCTTCCATTTGCGACTCGCTAGTTCTTTTCGTAAAAGCTCCGGCGCGTCCTCCTTGACCAGGATCTTGGTTTCGAAATCCAACCCTGAAGAAAAACCGAGGTATTCGTGGGTGGGACGCGCGTAACAATAAACACAACCATGCTCGCAGCCACGGTAAGGATTGACACTGGCGTCGAATCCAACGTCCGGGCTGTCATTATACGCAATAATGGATTTTGAAATATCGGTGAGAAACTGAGTCTGCGGCGAGGACATCTCGTCGTTGTCGTCCGGTGGCTCCGGGATCCGCTCAATCGACTCGAAACGGTTCTTCGGATTGCCGGCCGATCCACGGCCGCGCACCGGACGCGGAACTTTCATGCAATGTTATCCGGCGGCCGGTGGGGCCTCTGGAGCAGGCGCTGCGGGCGCAGCCGGTGCCGCCGGCGCCGCTGGTTGCGCGGCTTTTCTCGCAGCGGCAACTTTGGCCTCCCTCGCGAGATGTCGCGTGAGCCGTTTCTCCAACTTGATTTTTCTCTGGATGCGTTTGAGTTTCTTCCGAACCGGAGACGATGACAAGATCTCGGCCTTTTGTTTCTTCAATGCCCGGATGGCTTGCTTGATGGCGTGTATCGCATTCGTGTCCTTGCTGGACTCGTCATAGGCGATGCCCTTGGCTGCAGCGATCGCCTTGATGAGTTCCTCCTTCTCCATACCCCCGACGCCCTTGAGATCCGTTTCCTGCTTTGCCAGATCTCGCAATTTAGGCAAGGTTAATCTTTGCAGTTCTTTAAGATCCATGTAGGATTCCTCCGTTTGAAACTGTTATTTTGCTATCATATTTCCAGACTAAACCAAAATGGCCGTCTCGCATATAACCGAAACACTCAAGGCCACTAAGAACCGGCTCAGCAAGATCATCGGCCGGCTCGAAAAGACTCATCCGGATGCCAAGCTCGATCTCGACTTCAGCAGCCCGCTGGAACTTCTGATTGCCTTGATTCTGGCAGCGCAATCGAGAGACGACCTCGTCAACCAGATCACAGTCGATCTGTTTAAAAAATACCGCGCCGCCGAAGACTACGCTCAAGCGCCATTGCCTGAACTGCAGCAAGAGATCCGTAAGCTCAATTTCTACCGCAACAAATCACGCTCCATCCAAAACTGCTGCAAAGCGATCGTCCAACGCTTTGATGGCAGGGTGCCGGACAACTTGGAAGAGCTGCTGAGTCTGCCGGGAGTCGGCCGAAAGACGGGAAATATCCTTCTCGGGAACGCCTTCCGGCAACAAGCCATCGGTGTCGATACCCATGTTATGCGTCTGTCGCAAAGACTGGGTTTCACCAACAATACGGATCCGGACAAAATCGAGGCCGATCTCACCGCCATCGTTCCGGCGAAGCAAAGGGTGCGGTTCTGCCACTTGCTTCAATACCACGGCCGCCGCGTTTGCGTCGCAAAGGCGCCGAAATGCCCCGAATGTACCATCCGGCCGCTTTGCCCTTATCCGCATAAGACGCAAGCTTGACAACCAGAGCCACCTTTATCATTCATTAAATCATACGGGTTACCCGTTGCTCGTTGTGGACAGCGGACAGAGAGGAAATTTATGGCATGGTTTAATCTGTTCATCGCCGGACTTTTGGAGATCGCTTGGGCGATCGGTCTGAAGTACACGCACGGATTCACTAAGCTATGGCCGAGCGCCTTCACGGTGGCGGCAATGATTGCGAGCCTTTATTTTCTCGCCCAGGCGCTGAAGACGATTCCTGTGGGCACCGGCTACGCGGTCTGGACGGGAATCGGCGCGGTAGGAACGGCCAGTTTGGGCATTGTCCTGTTCGCGGAATCATCTTCGCTTCCCCGTTTGCTTTGTATTCTGTTAATTGTCGCTGGTATTATTGGTTTGAAGTTAACCTCTCCGGAGTAGCTGACGGACGAACGACGATTGGTGCCTGAGTTATCCATAACCAGGGTAATCTCAAAAACCGGCGGTTAAGGCTCGAATAAAATGGATTTAATGGATCCGGCTGGAGTTCTCTTCATCATTGCGGTAGCGCTCGTCGGTCTGGGCCTTCTAGGCCTGGTTCTTCCGGCGCTTCCCGGACCACCTCTGATCTTTGCCGGCCTTTTGCTGGCCGCATGGGCCGAGGACTTCGCGTACGTGGGCGTCTGGACGATCGTGATCCTAGCCGTACTCGCTTTACTCAGCTATGCGGTGGATTTCTGGGCGACCATGTTCGGCGCTAAAAAGTTCGGCGCATCAAGGCGCGCCGTCATCGGCGCGCTTATCGGCGCGGTTGTCGGTATCTTTCTTGGCTTTCCCGGCGTCGTGTTCGGTCCCTTCATTGGCGCCGTCGTCGGCGAGCTTTCGGCGCAGCGCGGCCTCCACGACGCGACGCGCGCGGGCATCGGCGCGACCATAGGCTTGGTCCTTGGCGCCGCAATCAAAATCGCGCT
>JBOHVS010000370.1:0-12646 GCA_050735975.1 Binatia bacterium
CTCAACTCCGGGAAGGTTGGTGTTAGTCACGACAGTAGTGAACGTAGGACTGATCTGCACTTCAGATTCCACATCGACGTCGGGCAAAGTAATCGGCGAAGCGAGATTGTTGAGCACACCCTCGATCAAGTCTACGGAAACTGCCAAAATCGCGAACACGCCGAGATTCGATTCTCGACCGTTGACGATGAGTTCCTGGCGCCCGGAGGGAATTCCACCGATAGTGAAAAACCCATTGCCGTCCGAGAACTCAGTGTGGCCGCTTGATCGGAGAGTTACTTTGACGTTTCCCAGCGGCGTGTTGTTGAGATTATAGATGCGGCCTCTTACCGCAGTCGGGCCACCCGGTTGAGCAGAAGGCACAGTGATTGTAATCGACTCAGACACGGACTTGTCCACGCTCACCGCGGTGAAAGTGAGCTGAAAGCTTCCCACTTGGGTGGTATCCGGTCTAAAAGTGAAGAGCCCGCTCCCGGCGTTGAAAGTAGCGTGATTGGGTAGGGGCAGAGGACCCAGGAACAAGCCCACTGGCTGCCCGTTGGGATTGCTGGCGGCGACGGTGAAAGTCAGTGTTTCGCCCAGATTGACAATCTTATTGCCTATCGGGTTCAAGACCAGTGCCGCGCTGATCGTGGCAGTGGTTTGGGATGTCGCAGATCCGCCGAAGGCGTCAGTGACCGTAAGCGTGACAGTGAAAACTCCAGGCGCCGTGTAGGTGTGCGTTGGGGCGGGCCCCGAAGCCGTCGCGCCATCGCCGAAATTCCAGCTGAACGTGACAGCATCTCCATCGGCATCGCTGCCGGACCCGGCGAACTGGATCGGGACGTTGATCTGTCCGGTGTAAGGGCCGCCCGCGTTCGCCGCCGGAGGAATGTTTTCTACACTGACCTGAACGGTGTCCGGCGCGCTGTTCGACTCCCCGTCATTTACAATAAGCTGGATAACGTAGTTACCCGGTAAAGCCGGAGTAAATTGGGGGTTGGCAGAGGTCGGGTTATTAAGAGTGACTCCCCCGCTCTGTGGTTGCGACAGAAGCATCCAGGCATATGTTAAACTTGCCCCCTCGAAGTCAGCGCTTCGGCTGCCATCGAGAACAACCAAGGCTCCTCTAGACTGCGTTTGATCGGGACCTGCGTCCGCAACCGGAGGCTCGTTTAGAACCTCTAAGGCGCCGATGTCGAAGAGCAATTGGCGGTCGGCATTACCGTCAGATGGGCGCACGTCAGCCGCGTAAAAGTCACCCTCCAAGATCGAATCGGGAACTGCGTTTATTCCTAGCGTGCGAGGGTCGATTGCGCGGTCGATGGCAGGAGCATTCGATGCCAGACTGAAATCATCGTCGGCCGTTCCGGCAAGATCGTCGGGGCCGTTGAGGTTCGCGTAGAGGTTCGCAACCACTCCACAGCCCGGACTTGCACTCACGCCTGCCCCTTCGTCGCCTTCCGGCGTGAGATTGCCCGAATCCGTTGCATCGAGGATCGGCCCCTGAATCTCACCCAACCGGTTGCCGCAGATGAGATTGTTGAGTAGCTGGACCGCGTCCGGGTCCTGGCCTGGAAGCCCTAATCGTCGCACTCCGTGCCGCCCGCCGAGCGTGCCCGTCGCCTGTCCGTTACCAGTGACCAGATTGTTGGCCAATAAAATCGTGTGGCCCAACACGATCCCTACGCCGTTCCAGCCATTGCCATGAATCGTGTTATGGATGAGCCAGTGCGGCCCGCCCCCCAATTCCGTGAAGGTGATCCCATTGCCGCCATTACCATGTATCAATGTGTTGACGATCAGCGTGTCGGGGTTACCCAGGGCGATGGAGATGCCTCCTCTCGGGCAGTTGGAGCTGCCATTGCCAACGATCCGGCTCCGCTCAATATGAATCGCTCGGTTCTGCTGTCGACCTCCCAGTAACACGATCCCCGCCCCTACTGCTTCCGTAATCGTCAGCCCCCGCAAGGTGACGAACCTCGAGTGGCGGATGCGCACGCCGTGACCGTTCAGAAGGCAAGACGCCGGCGGCGGCCGCAGCACGACACTTCCAGCCGGCAGCGCCGGGTCAGCCTCTATGATGATGCGCGACGCTTCGCTTGCACCAGCGAAATTGTTCTTTCCATGGATTGTGACCCGTTCGGTGTAAGTCCCGGCTTGAATCTGGACAACGTCGCCCGCCAAAGCCGCATTCACGCCGGCCTGAATCGTTGTGTAACAGGGGGCCCTCCCCCCGCAACTCGGATCTGTGTTATTAACGTAAACAGTGCGCCCGATTTGTTGCGACGACGCGCCCGGCGCGAAAAGCAGAACAGAGAGCACAAGCCCGGAGAGAAAAGGGATCTTCCTCATAGGAGTTTCTCCCAACCTTTCCGATGTTGCGGACTATGTAACTACCGAGGGCAGATAAAACTCGGTCCCTATATTCACATGCGGAAATATTTGTCAAGAAAAAAGTGCAAACAGATGCCAAAAACTCACAAATTGTCACATCGACGAATAGGCAAGGTGAGCTATCCTGAAACAGATTAATAGGATAGTCACAAAGCTCATCCCACTGACGCCTCTCAAATTGAACAATTCGCCTACGCACAAGCGAGTCTTATACAAGAAATGTGGCCATCTAACGATTTGACTGGTTGAACGAGTGGTGACAACCTGGCTCGCTTTACGAGTCACAAAGATTGTGAGGCTTTTAAAAGGCTAGTGCGTCAAGAAAGACCAATAAGATGGAGCCAATACAAGCGTAAATGAGACCTTTAGAACATATCCTTAAGCGCCTGGCGGGCGGCAAAGTAGCCGCACATACCATGAACCCCGCCGCCCGGAGGGGTTGAGGATGAACACAAGTAAAGCCCCCTCACCGGCGTTTTATAAAAACTGGCTGTCGGCCGAAGAAATAATTGCCGCAGATCGGCGGCGCCTCCGTTGATATCACCGCCTACCAGATTGGCGTTATGTTGCTCCAATTGGACTGGAGACATCGCGCTGCGCGCAAGCACGAGATCGCGAAACCCGGGCGCGAATCGCTCGATCTGCCTCTCGATCCTCTCGGCCATGTCGGTGTTTGAACCATTCGGCACGTGGCAATAACCCCAGAGCGTATGATTCCTTTGAGGAGCCCGTGAAGGGTCGAAGAGAGACGGCTGTGCCAGGAGCACAAAAGGCTTATCGACCGACTGGCCGCTCCACGCCGCCCGCTCCGACGCCGAAATCTCCTCAAGCCCGCCGCCGACGTGAACGGTGGCCGCTCTCGCGCATTCCGGCGCCTTCCAGGGAACGGGACCTGCAAGCGCCCAATCCATTTTAAAAGCGCCCATGCCGTAGCGATAACTCTGCAACTTCTGCCGGTAGCGCCGCGGCAGGCGCTCTCCTGCGATAGTTAAGAGCTGGCGCGGCGTTAAATCACAGAGCACCGCCCGAGAGCGAGGCAGCTCATCGAGAGTCGATACGCGCCTGTTGGTCACGATCTCCCCGCCCAGCGATTGAAAGTAGGACGCCATAGCATGGGCGAGTTTTTGAGCCCCTCCGCGCGGAACCGGCCAACCAAGCGCGTGCGCGGTGATTCCCAGCACAAGTCCGAAAGCCGCAGATCCGCGCATATCGAGGGCCAACATCGAGTGAGCGGCCAAACCGGCGAAGAGGGCCCGAGCTTTTTCTCCCTGAAACCGCTTCTCCGCCAAACTTCTTGCCGACCGGACGGCCTCAAGGCCAAATCGCGCAAATATGAGCGGGTGACGTGGTAGTCGCGGCGGCCCCAGCAAATCGACATCGAGTCCGTTCCACCGCGCCACAAACGGCTCCATAAGCTTCGCGTAGGAATCTTTATCGCCGTCCAACTTCGCTGCCGTCGCTTCAACGGAACGCTCGACGATGACTGCTGTTCCATCATCGAAGGGATGCGCCAGTGGAGCAGCAGGATGCACCCATTCCAAACCGTGCCGCGTAAGCGGCAGAGAGCGAAGGAACGGGGAGCCTACGGCCAGGGGATATACCGCCGAGCAAACATCGTGCACAAACCCGGGCAAGGTCAGCTCCGCCGAACGAACTCCGCCCCCGACGGTTGCTTCCGCTTCGTAGACAACGACAGACCGGCCGTTTTGAACCAGCGCGATCGCCGCAGCCAGGCCGTTCGGCCCCGAGCCAACGACAACGGCATCATAGGTTGCAGATAGGGACATCGAGTTTACTCGGTAGCACAAAAGGCTATTTTTGTCAGGAGAGAGATGTCTTCTCAACCCAATGAAGAGAGCGGAGTGAAGCACTCGTCGCGCAGTCTATATCCGTGAAGTTGGGCCGTCACGCACGCAGGCATGAGCATCGTCAATCGGCGGTGCGTCGCGGCGCGTTTCCGTCGCGCGTGTGCTAAAATAACGGCAAGCGTTGAGATCGCGAAAAAATCAAGCCATAACTAAGATAAAAGGACTTGTATGCGCAAATGGATCATTTTTGGCGTGGTGCTGCTCGTGCTCGTCGTCGTCACCGGGTTCGTCGCGCTTAACCTCAATCGTCTCATCGACCGTAATAAGGACTACCTGCTGGCGCAGATCGAAGAGGCCACGGGGCGAAATGTCACAGTCGGCGATATCGGACTCACGCTATGGGGCGGGATCGGCGCTCTTTTCAAAGACTTCTCAGTGTCGGATGACCCGTCGTATTCCCGTGAAGCTTTCATCCGGGGCGCAGCCCTTCAGGTGAATGTAAAATTCCTGCCCTTACTTCGGCAACAGCTTGAGATCGAGGATATTGTTCTCCGCCGTCCGGAAATCAACATCATTAGAAATCAAAAGGGACAGTTCAATTTTTCCACGATCGGCCAGGACGACCGGGTCAGAGAAAAGAAAAAGAGCGAAAAAGAGGCCTCTGAAAAGGCCTCGGCCCCGCCGGCTCTGCTTATTTCTCTGGTCAATATCGATAACGGGGTGATTCACTACATCGACAAAGCGCAAGGCATCGATTTCCCTGTTACCGATCTTGACCTTAGAATTGAAGAAATCAGCTTTGACCGGCCCATCGACATCGTTTTGCAGGCGGCCGTGTTCGGCGTAAAAAAACAGAATCTCGCGGCGAAGGCAAGCATCGGACCTTTGGGCACCGAGCCGGATCCCAGTCAATTGCCGATCAACGGAACGATTGAGCTCGAACCCGTGCCGTTCGCCAATGTGGAGAAGAGCGTTGCGGCGCTGAAACAGCGCCTTCCCACGGGACTCGATGTCGCCGGCGCTGTCGGAACGAGCATCAAGTTTTCGGGCATCTCCGGTAAACACCTGCTCTCGACCATCAACGGCACCGTCAATCTTTCCGGCGTCAGCGTTCGAGTCCCTCAGTTGCCGCAAGCGATCACCGATATAAACACCAAAATCACCTTCAGCGGCAATAGCGCCGAGCTGCCGGAGAGCCCTTTCCGTATCGGAAATTCGCCAGTGCGGTTGGCGGCAAAGGTCGCAAGCTTCAGTCCGCTTAATCTTGCGTACCGGCTTTCCTCTTCGGATTTGAGTCTGGCCGATATTCGGACGAGCTCGGCGGAAAATAAAAGGCCGGAAGTCCTCAGAAGTGTCCAGAGCGAGGGCACGGTTGCGATTAAAAACGGCGCGGTGACCCATCGCGGGACCCTTAGCTCTGGGAGCGGCACCATCGCGAACGCAGACTATACGAACCTTCAGAGCACGTCTTCGTTTTCTGGCGGAGTAGCGACGATTGAAAGCCTGAGCGTAGGAGCGTTCGGGGGCTCGCTCGCGGCAAAAGGGCGCTATGACATGCGGGACGCGACCCCCCGTTTCGCCGCAACAACGAGTATCAAGGCTATGGACTTGACGCAGGTTCTTAGTTCTCTCCAGACGGGGCCGCGGAACATTCGTGGCCGCATCAATCTCGATCTCGATATGACAGGGACCGGCAAAGAATGGGAAGTCATTGAGAAAACTTTAAAAGGACAAGTTAAGTTGGACGTAGCCGATGGAGCGCTGCTTGATGTCAACATTGCCGAGAGCGTGTTTTCCGGAGTGTTGATCAATCTCATCCCCGCTGAAATCAAAAGCAAGTACCCTGAAATCTTCAGCTCCAAAGATACTGAGTTCAAGGAGCTGGCCGGATCGGCAACCATCAAAGGCGGCAGAGCTTATACCGACGATCTTGTCGTCTCGGCAGCTGAATTTGAAGCGCGCGGCAAGGGTTGGTATGCATTTGACCGCAGCATTGATATGCAAGGGCCCATCTTGTTCTCGTCACGGTTATCGCAGGACATTGTCAACCGCGTCAAGGAGATGCGGGGTCTCGCCAATGATCAGGGTCGGATCGTGATCCCATACACTTGGTCAGGGAAGCTTCCGGGCGCCAAACCCAGGCCGGATCTCGGATACATTGCTCGAGCAATGCAAAAAGGAGCTTTGCAGCAAGGTTTTGAAAGCCTGTTCCGCAGGAGATCACCAAAAGAAGGCGCGCAATCCTCGCCATCCTTGGGAGAAACACCCCCCGGAGGACAACCAAGAAAGAAAAAGGACCCTACTGAGGAAATCCTTCGTGGCCTGGAGGGCCTGTTTCGGCGGTAGCCCGAATAGGTTTCAGACTCGGATTATTCACGTCTTAAACGTAGTAATTGTGTAATTGTGTTTTTCATGGCATTCGATCTGTCATGAAATGATAGCACGGTCGAAATGACAGCTACCCGGCATTGGCGGCGAAAGGAGCATAATCCCATGGGGCTGATGATTCGCGGCGAGTGGCACAACGACGACACCATCCCAAGCGACGCTCGCGGAGCTTTCGTCCGCGATGCTTCGAGGTTTCGTCATTGGATAACAGCGGATGGCATTCCCGGCCCCTCGGGAGAAGCCGGGTTCATCGCCGAAACCGGCCGTTATCATCTCTTCGTCTCGCCATCTTGCCCCTGGGCGCATCGAACCATCATCATGCGCAAGCTAAAAAAACTGGAAGACGTCGTTTCGATGTCCATTGCCGACCGGCCGAAAAACGAGGGCTGGGCCTACTCCCAAGTTATGGACGGCATGGAACCATGCCCGGACGGCGTCTTTCGACTGTACCAGCTTTACAAAGCGGCCGATCCAGAGTACAGCGGCAAGGTGACGGTACCGACCCTGTGGGATCGCAAGCGTCGGACGATCGTCAATAACGAATCGTCGGAAATCATCCGCATGTTCAATTCGGCGTTCGGCGCATTGACGGACGTGGATTTCGACTTCTACCCGGAAGCATTGCGGAAGGAAATCGACTCCGTCAACGACTTCGTCTACGACCACCTGAACAACGGCGTTTACCGCGCCGGCTTTGCCACGACGCAGGAAGCGTACAACGAAGCGGTGCGGAAAGTTTTCCACGGGCTCGACACCCTCGAGCAGCGGCTGAGCGAGCGCCGCTATCTCGCCGGCCAACGCATTACTGAAGCGGACTGGCGTGCTTTTCCGACTCTCCTGCGCTTCGATCTGGTCTACTACAGCCATTTCAAATGCAACCTGCGGCGCATTCAAGACTATCCGAATCTCGCCAATTACTTGCGCGAGCTTTATTGCTGGCCGGATATCAAAGAGACTTTTGATCTGAATAAGATCAAGGCGGGCTACTATAGTCAGCGAAACGTGAATCCAAGCGGCATCGTGCCTATCGGGCCGACACTAGATCACCTGGAGCGGCCCCACGATCGCCATCGGTTGCGGGCCGTCGGTTGAAAGCGGGACGCCCCCAACGCGGGGCAACTGTTACCGCGTTGGATAAGGAACCTTTTCATGTTTCACCGCGGCTTGCAGCAAATTTTCGATAATCTGCGATCCGCTGGGTTTTCTCCCCTGTTTATCGAGTGATTTTAGACGAAGGAATTCCAGGCTCTTTTTCGCTTCGCTACTCAGGTAAATCGTGATCTTAACCTCCCGCGGCCGGGTCGATTTGAGATGCTTCATTAACGTCTTTTCTCTACCATGAAAGCCGGCGCGAAGACGCCACTTCACGGGCGAGGAGGCTTCAAGTGTAGCCTCAATCGATTGCGGTGAGCGCCGTGCGAGATTTCCAGCTTGGCTGCGGGCAGCTTACCCGGCGGCGCCGAGAAATTCTACTCGCTCACGCTATACAACCAAAAGGTTCCGCGTCATCAACAATTTCGATCTCAAATGGGAATACGTAGTCGGTTACGCCGCTATCCCACTGCACGCTTATAAGATGCCGCCCAAAATTATCGATGTGATGCTGAATCGTTCCTTGCGTTAATCGCTTTACCAGGCCTTGATGGCTTCTCACCTCTCTCGTCGCGCGACACCTTATGCCTGTCATGCTCGTGTCAACCATATTGAGCCAACGCTCCTTTCTGTTCCCTTGAACAGGGCAAAAATTGAACCGAGCAATAAATATGCCATTGGAGTCGCTCATATTCCCTTAGTTTCACGTAGATCACTGTCTCAGAACTGAGACGATGCCGCGGCTGTGTAGCGCTTTTAAATCAGAAAATTTTTCCTGAGTGGTGTGGCCTCTGCCCAAGCCGCCTGACGCCAAAAATGCTCGTATCGCTCAGCCCGTCAGAATCCGCCTTTTGACGCATTACCGGTTTTAACTCTCATCACGAGTTAGGCCGCCGTTGCGTCCCGACCTTCGGCTGTTATAAACAAGGAGCCAACCATTCTCGAAGGGGCTGTTATGAACCCAAGCGTTCGGAGAGTAGCGGCGGAAGAAGGGACTTATAGGACTCTTGCAGTTGGATGCGGTTACCCACTGGCCGTTCCCGTGAACAAGCTGGAGGAGTCGAAAAGGTTTTATCGAGACGTGCTCGAAATAGAGTACAACGGCCGCAAATTCGCCGTAACAAGACGATTGTGGCCGGTGAGATGACGAAGATGAAAAAATTCAAAAGAATGCCCTCTGTCGGTTCAGTGATGACGCCCTTCCCTTACTTTGTTAACATCGATGCTACGGTGCTTGAGGTCGAACGCTTGATGCGCCAGCACCGCATCCGCCATGTTCCTGTTGAGCAAAATGGCCGCGTCACCGGCATCGTTTCAGAGCGAGATCTGCGTCACCTGGCCCGCGGACCCTCTCCCGAAACAGACAAGGCTCAGATCCGAGCTCGGGAGGTGATGACCGCCGACCCTTACGTCGCTAGCTTCGATACGCCGCTCAACGAAGTGGCGGCCGAAATGGCAAAGCGTCGCATCGGGTCGACTATCATCGTGCATCATGAAAAACTTGCGGGTATTATGTCCGTAACCGATGTATGTCGCATTCTGGCGGAGATATTGACGTCCGAATTCTCAAGCAACACTGGAGGCGACGCGGCATAAGGCCAGCCGCGGCTCCTGCTCCTTACTCCCTGCTATTTCCGCCCTGCCCTCAGCCGTAAACAAAGGATTCGCAGAAACGAGGAAGCGTTCTGTCCCTTGACTTTCCCAAGCGCCGTCCCTTACCCTAAGCGCTTGAGCCGCATGATAAAAACAACGTTCAAACCTTTTTACTCAGCGCATCGCGAGGCTAAAGCTCCAAACTCCTTGGGCAACGACGAACCGGCAGAAAGTCAATCTTCGAATGATTTTTGCCCAGCGGCAGATGATTTAGCCCGCTCTCCCGAACTACCGCCGGGCCTTCAGGCGCCGCGCCGATCGGGACTCATTCGCGAGGCATATGGCTTGCTTGAATTGCCAAGGCTCGTGCTGCGCTTTCCTGCCCTCGCCCGAGAACGGCGCGGTCGCGGGGAGCCGGTTCTCGTTCTTCCCGGCTATGGCTGCGGCAATGTCTCGACCGTGGTTCTCCAGAGCTACTTGCGGTTTCTCGGCTATGGAGTGCGCGGATGCGGACGAGGGATATACGCCGGGGAGGTTGGCAATCTCTTGCGGCGCGTTCTAAAGCGCCTGATGACGATGGCATACAAAAGTCGGCAGCAAGTCTCCATCATCGGCTGGAGTCTAGGCGGGTATCTCGCCCGTGAGGCGGCGCGCGAGCGTCCCGAACTGGTTCATCGAGTCATTACTCTTGGCACCCCTGTAATCGGCGGCCCAAAGTATACCGTCGTCGCCGAAGTCTTCCGTCGCCGCGGCATCGACGTCGAAGCGATCGCGTTGCAGGTAGACGAGCGAAACAAAATCTCATTTGCCACGCCGGTTACAGCGATCTACTCGCGGGTCGACGCCGTCGTAGCATGGGAGGCCTGCATCGATCGCAATGGGCTGAACATCGAGCACATTGAGGTGGCCACCACTCATGTAGGTCTCGGCTTTTCTCCTGAAGTCTACCAAATCATCGCGCAAAGGCTCGCCAACGGCCCCGGTCCAGTCAAGCCCGAAACATCCAACAACCCGATTGAGTCGCCCAGGCGAAAGCGCCGGCGCAGCCAGCGCCGCTAGACCAGCGTGAGACAGGTTGAGGTTAAGTCGAAAGGGTTCGGAGTTCGATACTCAACCTGAACCCTAAACCTTAACCTGTTTGGCGGGCGGGTTGACTCCGCCGGATTCATGGCATACAGCAGGCAAGCTGAGAAGGTTCGAAGTTTGACGTTCGAAGTTTGAGTTCTAAACTCAACCTAAACTTTAACCTGTTTCGTTTCGGTCATTCAGAGGAAAAGGAGCGTTATCGGAAATATGGCTGCAGCAGAATTGGTTGTCGACGTTCATCACCATTATATGCCGGTCTCTCTATTCGATCGTCTTGCGGCGCAAGCGGGAGGAAGACGCATAGTCACAAACGAGATCAGCCTCACCCTCAATCCATCGCGCAAGGATCTCGAAGCGCACCTCAAAGTCATGGACGAAGCCGGCGTTACCGTATCCGTGCTTACCGACCAAGTCCAGGTGATGGGAGCGGATGTCGCCCGGATGCTCAACGACGGCATTGCGGAAGTCGAGCGCAGGCACCCGAAGCGATTTCTCGGCGCGATTCATCTACCCGTGCACCAGCCCAAAGAAGCGGAGCGTGAGTTGGCGCGCGGAATCGACGAATTGGGCCTCAGAGCGGTAGCGCTGCTTGCTTGCCATCTGGACGTCCACCTCGATAATTCGATCATGAATCCGCTCTTCGAACAAATTCAGCGCCACAACCTGCCCATCATCATTCACCCGCAGTCAAAACCAACGGGCTCGGACACAATTTACAACCTCGATCGCTGCGTTTTCCGTCCGCTTGAAACCACCCAGGCGATCGTGCGGGTCATGAATAGCGTCCTTCCCCGTTTTCCTGGACTTCGGTTCGTGATGCCCCACCTCGGCGGCGCCATCTCTTCGCTGAAGGGGCGCATGATGTCATTCTTCGAACCGGCTGACGCAGAGGTTCCAGGCGACTTGAAAGGCTACTTAAAGACTCAATCCGAGCTAAAGCGTTTCGGGCTTGCCGAGCGATTCGAAAAGCTGTTTCAGTCGCTCTATTTCGACACCGCCGGCACCGGCGCTTGGCACCCGGCGATGGAGGCGGCTTTCAATGTGACCACCGCGGAGCGCATCATGTTTGGGACCGACTATCCGCTCGAATGCAAAACCGCCGCAAACGTTATCGAGTCGCTCGAAATGATTCGTCGGGCGCGCTGCTCGGCGAACGAAAAAGCAGCGATGCTGGGTAAGACGGCGGCTGGACTGTTTAGGCTCTGACCAGGATCATTCACGGACAGAATCGCCGGCACTCTGTTCCCTGCCTTTTGGGTAAGGCTAAGGTTAGGAATGTTCGAAGTTCGAGGTTCGAAACTGAACCTCAACCTAAACCTGAGCCCATCTTGGGCGTCAGGCCCTATTCGTGAATGCCTCGAAACACCTTTGAACTAGTTTTTCCGGATCTTTGTCGAACAATACTATTCCCGGCGTGGGCTTCTTACAGAAGTCGATGATTTGCTTGATGTGGTCCGCAACTCCGCCGCTTCCCTCCAGTACGCCGATTATTTTTCCTTCATCGTGGGCAATCGTGAATTCGTTGAGAGTCCCGGTCGCCCCGCCGAAGATAAGGACAATATCGGCGGAACGCACGCTGATTACATTGCGTCCCTTCAAGCCAAAGCCGGTATAGACGATCACATCGGATGCATCATCCGGCAGCCCATAGAGTTCCACATGTTCTCCCACATTGCTCGCGGGAGAAATCCCGACCGCGAAACCGCCCTGATTACGGAATGCCCTCGAAACCAAATCAGGGAAGCCCGTTGTCGCCCCGCTTAATAAAAGACATTCATGCTCAGCGAGGGCCGTCCCAAGCTCTTCTGCCAGACTCTTAAGCCGCACCTTTTCGGAGTCTGTGAGGGCGTCCTTTTCAGACGCGCCCATTATGCCAACTACAGGTTTATGCATTGACTGACTCTGCTGCACGCGGCGCTTCGGTAAGCTCTTACCTGAACCAATCGGAATCTTTGTAAGCCCTGTTTGCGCCCGAGTGGAGCGGCACTCCCCCGAATTCAAAGGCGACGACGCCTTGAGTGCGCAAAGGCACAAATAGATCCTTGATGCCCTTGAAGAGCGGGTTCATGACCGGCAAGGTGTCTAGGTTGTCGACGATCGCCCGCGCCATGTTGTAAACCACCGCCTCGGGAATTCGTTCATGGCTGACAAGCACATTCACGACCGCGACCTGCGGCACGTCCTCGACTACTCCGCGGAAGGCTCCCTTCTCCATGGTCACGGGCCGATAATAGCTCACCCGCGAAAGGATTTTGTCAATTTGGCCCGGCGCGTATGGGACTACTCGAATATCGGCTCGTTGA
>JBOHVS010000371.1:0-7543 GCA_050735975.1 Binatia bacterium
GGGTTCGGCGGACGCCACGTTGCCGACCTTGTCTCGCAGCAACCCCAGTCTTTGGTCGCGAATCGTAACAAAACGTTCTAGATCGGCGCCGGTTAACCGCTCCACGCGCGGGATTTTGAGGCTTAGAAAATTAATCTTCCGGCCACCGCGGAGAAATTCAAAATGTAGATGCGGGCCGGTCGCATGCCCCGTTTGCCCCACATAGCCGATGACGTCGCCTGCGCTTACCTGCGCCCCTTTGCGAATTCCACGAGCGATCCGGGAGAAATGACCATAGCGTGACGAGTAACCCTTCGAATGGCGGATTTCAACGAGCTTGCCGTAACCGCTGCGCCATCCGCTGAATGCAACTCGTCCGCTCCCGATCGCAACAACAGGCGTTCCCGCAGGGGCGGCATAGTCGATCGCTCGATGGGGACGAACAGTGCGAAAGATTGGATGACGACGGGTCAGACTGAAGGGCGATGAAATTCTCCCGTAGCTGAGCGGAGCGCGCAGAAACGCGCGCCGAAGAGTCCTGCCTTCGCTGTCGTAGTAAGAGCCGCGGCCGTTCTTCGTGACGAAATGGAAAACGCTGGATGTCTCATCGTCCACTTCAAGCTCGGCTGCAAGAATTTGGCTAGCGCCGCGCCGTCCGTCAGCGTACCGCACCTCTTCCACGAGCACGCCGAAAGCATTGCCCCGCCTAAAATCGGAGAAGAAGTCGATGTCGTACTCGAATACTTGCGCCAGGTTCAAGATGTGCTGCGGCGTAAGTCCGGCTGCGGTGCCGCTTTGGTAGAAGCTGCTCTCAATCGTGCCGTGCACCGCATTGGGCTCGCGCACAAACGGAATTTCTTGGCGCTCAGCCGACCAGCCGTCCTCGGCCGTTGTGACACGAACCACCTCGCCTTCGATAACCATATCCATGCCTTGCACGGATTTATCTGTGGGATCGAGTACGAGTTGCACGTTGTCCCCGGCACGCAGCCTTCGGAGGTTCATTAAGGGACGAAGTTTTGAGATCAGCTCGTGAGCGGAAGGCGCCTGTAAACCATGCTTCGTGAGCAGCGAAAGCAGTGTCTCGCCGCGCCTGAGGGTAACATCAACGCGGTGCGGCTCCTCCGGGGAAACGGGCGCGGGGGCACTTGGCACTTGCTTCTCCGGCACGGAGTCCAGGAGCGGCGCGAACAATAGCAGCACGAGAGCGGCAACAGCAACTGAGACGGAATGCGCGGATGGTTTCAAAAAACGGCTGGCCTGGCGGCAGAATCTGAGACGCATAATCAATCGACCAAACGTTATATAGGCTTCTTAGAGTACCTCCACGGTGGCGGGTTACGCCCCGAGCGAGTTAAAAACGAGTATATTCGAATTTCGAAGCATTTCCCATAGCTACGGCTCTTTTTTTTCCGTGAGCCGAAAATTCAGGTTGAAGTTTTGTAGTCTCCGGTGGCGCAAGCACCCAAACCTTTACAGGGAGTTCTAATGAAAACATCAAGAGACCGTTTTAAAAGAGTCTTCCGCTTCGTCATACTGTGTAAAAAGCAGCCGACAACACTTCGACGGTGTTGATCTCCTCAAGTTTTCGATTTGACCAAGCGTTGTCCCGTGGTGGCGAGTTGCTCGGTGATCGGAATATCAAGGCCGAAGTTTTTTCCCACTTCGGCCGCAAGCGGAATGTCCTTGTTGTAAAGGTTGGTGCCGGCACGAAACTTGAGTTCGGTCCCGGAGAGATCGAACCTTTCCTGCCAACGGCTCAACACCGATTCCGAGCGCGTCTTCTGCATCATCTCCAGCGCGTCGCGGTAGGAGATGCCTGCGGCCTTGCCGATGCGAATAGCCTCGTAGACGATCAGCCCCTCGGATGCGCTAACAAGGTTCTTGATCAGCTTCGCGACATTGCCCGCTCCGAGCGTTCCCAGATGGATCACTTCCTTCGACATATGCAGCAGGTGGGGTCTCGCGCGTTCAACCAACTCCGGCGCCCCTCCGACCAGAAAGGTCAACCCCCCTTGCCGCACCACCCGGGGAACGGCGGTCATGCAGGCGTCGATGACATGAACATTCTTCGCCCGCGCCGCTTCGGCCACCTTCTTCGTAGTTTCGGGCCGGATCGTGCTGTGCAACAACACCAAGGTGCCGGCCGCTGCTCCGTCGAGAATTCCATCTTTCCCGGTCGCGCACTCCAGTATCTCCTGATCCGTGCGTACCACGACGTCGATGATGGTTGACTGCTGAGCCACCGCCTTGGCCGATGGTGCAATATGCGCTCCGAGCGAGCGCGCCGCCTCGACGGCCTGTGGAGCGATGTCGAATACGGCCGGCTGTACACCCGCCAGTTTGAGACGTTCCAATAGCGCGTTTCCCATCGCGCCGACACCGACCATGCCAACCTTTTCCATGCGATGCCCTCCTTAGCTTTTGTGCTGAACACTACTTCAAAACGGCCTGCTCGCCAAGACCATTGATTTCTACCGGGCTATGCTTGACAGAAAGAGGCGGTTGGGATGAAATGCAACAATCTTGAGGGAGGAGGGCGCGGCATGGAAAAAACAGTAGCGGGCCGGTTGGGAATTGCACTCCCGGAACAACTCTTGTTCGTTATCAAGTCGGGTATGTTGCTGATGGCGTCCGGGGTGATCCTGTACGTTCTCTTGGCCGCAAGCTATCCCGCTGTTCATGACACCCTCCACAATTTTCGTCATGCGTTGGCTGTAGTTCCTTGTCACTGAAGTATCTCTTCGCACTCGGGTCTTTCATTACCTGCGCACTCCTTAGTGCTGCGATCCCGGCCGAGGAGATCAATCTTTACTTCAAAACCTCGCCAGTCGCGGAGCGCTTGCGGCCGTTTTCAGAGCCCGCAACCCTCTCGCTTTTGGCCATCGCAGCCGACGGTAAGCCGTTGACCGGCGGACGGGTGAACGTTCGGCTTGAGGCACCGCGGTCCGGTGGTTTTTTCTCGACGGACTTTCCATTAGTAGAAGGCAGTGAATTGGTCGAGATGCGCATGCCCCTTAAAGCAGGAAAAGCTGAATGGAAATATAGTTTCCCGATACGGGGCGAATATCGATTGATCGTCGATGTGCTGGCGGTGGATGGAACCCAAGCAAGGAAGACTTTCGAATTCAAAATTCGTGAACGCAGAACCAAGTGGCTCGTACTTGGTATCTTCACCCTCGGGCTGTTCGCGGTCGGTTTCATAGCCGGCAGGATCTTTACTTCGCCGGCGCCCAACGGTCACGGAGCGGCCGGCATTTTTTGGTTACTCGTTGTGACGTCTTTTACTTTTCCCGTCGGAACAGGGATAGGGCAGGAAGCAGGGAATAACAAGCCCGCCGTGCGGCTCCAAATCGATCCGCCGACGGTGGGAAAGCCGGCCCGGGTCAACTGGAGGCTCGAAGGGGATGGCGCCGGCGAAACGCTAACCGCAGTTCTATCGCTGACGATTACTCACTTGGAAAAAAGAAAAACGGTGTTTGCGATCGATCGGATTCCCGTTGCAGGGGAATACTCGATGAACTTTCAATTTACCGATGGTGCCGAGTATCGAGTAACTGCGAGCGCGGAAATGCCGGGCGGTAAATCGGCTCGTGCCGAACAAGTTGTGGCGGCGGCAGGAGTTGAGCCGCCGATGTCCGCGATGATGCCGGCGATAGGGTTTTTCTTAGCCGTGATTGCGGTTGGTCTGGGCGTGGGGAGATGGAGCCGCTGGCACGCGGCCCCATCATGACCCATCAAAATCAACAGCGCCCGGGGTTACTTTTCCGAGACGTCGATTAACACGCCGTCAGGATCCGACATTTGAAATTGTCCGAAGCAGCATTTCGCAAACAGATTGCGCCTAACTTCTCTCTCAGGGTTTTTCTCGGGACGATCATCAGCGGCGGCCGAATTGGCGGCGGTATACTTGTCCAGATCGGCTTTGAATGCCGCCATGCTTTCCACTTTAAATCCTATGTGATCCAATGCGGGCCGTTCGATGCCGGAGCCTTCGAAGTCGGTAATCTGCCAGGGGAAGATCGCTAAGGTCACTCGCCCGTCGGAGAGGTAGTGATTGGGATCGCCGGACGGCTTTTCCAATTCCGTGAGCTCGAATACCGTGCGATAGAATTCCGCGATCATATCCTGCTCTAGAACGCGCAAGGCGATATGGCTGACGCGCCGCGGTTGTTCTTGATCGCCGTCGACATAGAGATCGCGGCGATTCTCCATCCCCTGTTGGGACAGATCGAAAACATTTCCCGCCGGATCGTGTAGGCTGATGCCGGCGAAGGGGCGATTGCCCGGACGCTTCAAGACTTTAACCTTCGGATAGTTTTCCCTTAGCCGTGAAAAAACTGTCTCGACGTCCTCTACTTCAAAACCAAAGTGATCGAAGCCCGCCTGTCGCCCTGGCGCCCGTGGGTTAAGGTTGAGCCCGACGTAGCCGTCGCGAACCACGACTGCGCCGCCAGCCCGCGCCAGTCCGGAACGCTTTAGGCCGAAGACATCGCGGTAGAAATCGCCTTCTTGGTTGCAATTACTGCTGACTATCGCCATGTGTTTCATCTGAGCAAACATCGCGATCACCTCCTTCGTGAGTTGACCTGAGCCTAAGCTAGTAGAATGAAGCACACGTTGTCAACTCGATCTTTGTGATGGATGCCCCATTCGACGAAAGACTATCTCACCACGAAGATCACGAAGGTTCGGCTATTTTTGATTATCAACTTCGTGCTCTTCGCGTCCTTCGTGGTGAAATTTGTTTTTCTTTTTGGTTGCGGCTCAGCCGCGCTGCGTTTGTTAGACGTTGACTATGACGACGCCTTTGGGCTCGAGATAGTAGTCCAGCGCCTCGGGGCCGTGCTCCCTCCCTACACCGCTGGCTTTTACGCCGCCGAATGGGAGCTCATCATAGCCGTAGTGGAGTGAATTCACCCAGATATTGCCGGCCTGGATCTTGTCAATGGCTTTGTTGGCCGTGAGAAGGTTGCGCGTCCAGATCGACGAGCCGAGACCGAATTCGGAGGCATTGGCCTTTTCAAGGGCTTCATCGAGAGTTTTGAACGTGTAGACAGGTAGGGCAGGACCGAAGACTTCTTCCGTAGTCATGCGCGCATCGTCAGGCACGTTGCTCATCAAGGTGGGCATGTAGTAGAAGCCCTTGTCGAAGTCGCCGCCCTTGGGCCGCTCGCCACCGACCAATGTCTTGGCGCCGCGGGACTTGGCGTCCTCTACTTGCGCTTCGATTTCTTTTCTCTGCGATTCGATATGGATCGGACCCATGCGAGTTTCTTTGCTCATGCCGTTGCCGACGGTTTTCTTTTTCAAAATGTCCACCAAACCGCCGACGAACTTGTCGGCGACGGACTCTTGGAGAAACAGGCGCTTGACGCCGAGGCACATCTGGCCGCAGTTGAAGTACCGTCCCACATCCGCCATCTTTACCGCCAATTCAACATTGGCGTCTTCCATGACGATCATCGGATCGCTGCCGCCGAGCTCCAGGGTGACTCGCTTGATCTCGCGGCCGGCCACTTCCATGACGTGACGTCCAACGGGAGTCGAGCCGGTAAAGGCGATGCGGCGGATGCGCGGATTGCGCAGGATTTCTTCACCGACGCTGCCGCCCGGTCCGGTGACGACGCTGACCGTTCCTTTGGGCAGTGTCTTTTGCGCCTTGCCTTCGCCAAAGGTTGCCTGGGCGATGAGTTCGATAACGCGGACCGTGGCGAGCGGAGTGGTGCTTGCCGGTTTGATGATGATCGTGTTACCTGCGGCCAGCGCCGGGCCCAGCTTGGTGCCCATGAGCGTCAACGGGAAATTCCATGGCACAATGCCGCCGCACACGCCGATGGGTTGGCGAACGACCATGCCGTAAGCGCCTTTCTGCGGCAGCGGCACATGAGCGCCGCGAACCTTAGACGCGAGACCCGCGTAGAATTCCAAACCGTGCACCAGGTGGTGAATTTCCAGGCCGGATTCGAATAAAGTTTTGCCTTGCTCTTGCGTGAGCAACTGCGCTATTTCACTGGTATTTTGCTTGATCAACTCGCACGCATTCATTAACGCATTGCCGCGATCTTCAGGGGTCACATCGGACCATTCTTTGAATGCGGTTTCCGCGGCTTGGATCGCCTGCTGAACGTCCTTTTCGTTTCCCTTGGGAACCGAATCTACGACCGCGCCGGTCGCGGGGTTGCGAACTTCGTAAGTTTCTTTCGTTACGGAGTCGACTAGCTCTCCGCCGATTAGCATTTTTGCCATTCCTTATCCTCCAGTAGAATATTTCAGGCCGATGAAAAGCGCTCACCTGCTTCCTGTCTGCGGGCAACGCACAGGCAGGCGTTGCGCTAGCCCGACTCGCTCCGACGTACTAACTGGCAAAGCGCAAGGAGCTAAGAGCAGGGAGCATGGGGCTCCGACCTCTGACGTCTGACTTCAGTTTCGCTTTGCGCCGTGCCCTTTGCCCTTAGCGAACGGGTTACTTGCCTTTGAATTGCGCGGTTCTCTTTTCAAGATAAGCCTTTACGCCTTCGTTGCCGTCCTCGCTGCCGAAGGCCTGCGCGAGAAGCTCTCTTTCAAAAGCCAAGCCATCTGGCAGAGACAGTTCGAGTCCGGTTTGGATTGCGCGTTTCACCTTGCCGACTGCCAAGCTGCTCTTGTTCGGCACGATAAACTGGCGGGTATAGTCCATGACTTCTTCCATGAAACGCTCCCGCTCATATATGTAGTGGACAAGCCCCATTTCGAGAGCTTCTTCGAAGGCGATCGTCTTGCCGGTAGCGCAAAGTTCGATGGCGCGGGCTTTGCCGACGAGACGCGGCAACCGCTGCGTGCCGCCCATCCCGGGCATCACGCCGAGATTGATTTCGGCGAGGCCGACTTTGCCGCCTTCTTTTTTGGCGATTCGAATGTCGCACGCCATGGCGATTTCGAGTCCGCCGCCGACGGCGTGACCGTTGAGGGCTGCGATGACGATCTTCGGCGTGTTTTCCAATCGCATGAGAACTTCATGTCCGTGCAGCGCGAAGTTGTTCTTGTAGGAAAGCGACTTGCCGGACAACATATTGATGTCCGCGCCGGCCGAGAAGAATTTCTCCACTTTGCCGGTGATCACAATCGCGTGTACGTTGTCGTCAAACCGGGCTTCCAGCACTGCCGCATCAAGTTCCTTCAGAAGCTCTGTTGTATAGCTATTGACGGGTGGCCGGTTGATTTCCAGGAGAGCGACGCCGTTATCAACGCGGTACTCGACCAATTTCCCTTCAGCCATGACTTTCCCTCCTAAGTTTTAAATCATTTTCATCACTTAGCTGGCATCCCCGTGCAAGTCAAGCGGGGTTAACACGGGAAAGGAATCGTTCAGCTGACACAGATAGGCGCACAGGGAGCGGGGAGCCGGGGATCGATGCTGGAGTAATGGAGTCGGACCCCCATAGCGCAGAAGCAATGGGGGAGGTGAAGGCGGTGGTTGACAAACGATCGGCACCGGATGTACACGCGAAGACGCGCACCGGTGTATCTATGAATCAACCCGCGAACGGATGAACGTCGAAAGCGCGCCGCCGCCCGAGGTAAA
>JBOHVS010000372.1:0-6176 GCA_050735975.1 Binatia bacterium
ATGCGCAGATTTTTCGCGAGACCGTCAGTTTTATGATCGAGAATCCGCAAACCATCAGCCGCTCCACGAAGATCGGCTCGATATCCAAGTACCTCGAGCGTATCGCCGACCACGCCACGAACATCGCCGAGATGGTTATCTTCATGGTGAAAGGCAAGAGTATCCGTCACCTGAAGGAACTGCCACCGTCGGTGTGATTAATGACGACCAGCCTCGTGACCATTACAGCGCAGAAAATCCTAGTGGTCGAGGACGAGCCCGACATTCGTAAGCTCGTTCAGTACAACCTGGCTCAAGAGCGGTTCAAAGTTCTCGAGGCCGAAGACGGCGAGCAGGCCCTTAAGATCCTCCAGCGTGATAAGCCGCACCTGGTGATTTTGGACCTCATGCTTCCCGGGCTCTCAGGGCTGGAGCTCTGCAAGATCCTGCGCGAGCGGCCGGAAACCTCCCGGCTTCCGATTTTGATGTTGACGGCGAAGGCCGGCGAAGCCGACAAGGTCGTGGGGTTGGAAATGGGCGCTGACGACTATCTCGCCAAGCCTTTCAGCCCGCGCGAGATGGTCGCCCGGGTTCGAGCCATCCTGAGGCGGTCTGAATCCGCCCCATCATCCGACACGCCGCGTCCGTACGAAAAGGGAGATCTCAAGATCGACTTTGGCACTTATGAAGTTTACGTCAGGGGCAAGCTGATGAAGTTAACGTTAAAAGAATTCGAGCTGCTTCGGTTTCTCGTTCAAAACCCCAATCGCGTTCTAAACCGGGACCAGCTGCTGGATAGAGTCTGGGGGGGCGAGACATTTGTCACGCCCAGAACCGTCGATGTTCACATCCGCCGTCTTAGAAAGGCCATCGAGAGAGACGATAGCAAACCGAAATGGATACTGACACTCCGAGGAGTAGGCTATAAATTCGATGAAAAGGCTTTGGAGCAATAGCCTCGTTTTCAAGTTCTTTTTATCCTATCTCGCAATCATCCTCCTGCTCTTCGCAGGCTTTTATCTCTACTCAGGTTCTCTCCTCCGCCACTTCTATGTTTCGTCTCTCGGCAACCGCATTCAGAAGGAGGCCCGCCTTTTGGGCGAGGCCCTGCCGTTTCGATCGGATGTCGGGTCGCTCGATGCCGAAAGCCGGCAATTGGCGGAGGATCTAGAAGCGCGAATTACGATCATTGCGGCGGACGGGCGGGTCTTGGGGGACTCCGAAGAACCGTCCGAAACCCTGGAGAATCATGGTTCTCGTCCTGAAGTGATCGAGGCCTTCCTGAAAGGAGCCGGCAACTCGGTTCGCTATAGCGCCACGGTTGGTTATGAGATGCTGTACGGAGCGTTCCACCAAAGCGACGGGCTGCATTCCAGGGTCATCCGAGTGGCTATGCCCCTGAGCGACGTCGAAGCCGTTATCGGGTCGATCCGGGGCACCCTGCTGATCGGGCTCTTGACGGTGACCGGACTCGGCTTGCTTCTCGCGTTCGGCTTCTCGCACGGCCTGAGCCAGAGGGTTAAACGACTGGTTGAATTCTCCCGCGAGCTCGCCAAGGGATCCTTTCCGCAAAGCTTTTTCCGCCGAAAGCAACAAGATGAAATCGATCTGCTCGAGCAACACCTGAACGAAATGAGCCTCAAGATCCGCGACAATATCGAGCAGGTGCTCGCGGAAAAAGAGAAGGTCGACTCGATACTTCGATGCATGATCGAAGGCGTCCTGGTTCTGGATCTCAAAGGGCAAGTCCTGCTTATCAATGAGCAGGCGGAAAAGATGTTTCACGCGGGGCACGACCGGGAGATCCAGGGCGCATCGATCGTCGAGTTATCGCGTCACCCTGAGCTGCTAAAAACCGTACAGGAAGTGATCGCTTTTGATTTCTCGCGCGGCCTGTACTCCAAAGAGCTGGAGCTCGACGAAGGACGGTGGTTCCGCGTCAATGCAGTGAGTTTGAGAAACGGCAAGCGGGCTACTCTGGGTTCGGTCCTCGTCTTTCACGACATCAGCGAAATCAAACGGTTCGAATCCGTGCGCTCCGACTTTGTCGCAAACGTTTCGCATGAACTTAGAACTCCCCTTACCGCGATTCGGGGTTATGTGGAGACGCTCCTTCGCACGCCGCCATCGGATCCGGCGGACACGCAGCATTTTCTCAGCATCATTGAGCGCCATTCCGAACGGCTGAGCCGCCTTACTGAGGATTTGCTTATTTTATCCGACCTTGAATCCGGAAAGGCGCAGATAGCGCGCCAGCCGCTCGAGGCCGGCCATCTGATCCAACGCGTATTGGAGGTTTTCTTCGATCGAGCCGCCAAGAAGAACATACAGTTGCATCAGGTTGTGCAGCCCGCTCTACCGCCTCTGCTGGGAGATCTGGACCGTCTGCAACAACTCTTCATCAACCTGGTTGATAACGCTATCAAATACAGCCCGGCCGGCGGGCGGGTCACAATCACCGCGTCGCTTGCGTCCGACCCGGCGACTTCGGAATCCAGAGTCGAGATATCGGTCGCCGACACCGGTTCCGGGATTCCGGAAAGGGACCTGCCGAGAATCACCGAGCGCTTCTATCGGGTAGACAAAGCGCGCTCGCGCGATATGGGCGGAACGGGACTGGGCTTGGCAATTGTTAAACACATCATCCAAGCCCATAAGGGCGATCTGCAGATCGAGAGCGTGGTGCAAAAAGGAACAACTGTGCGGGTCTTCATACCAGCTGCTCCAGCGCAGCCGCACAGCGATCGTTCTTCCCTACTTCCGGAGCTCATGTCGTAAGATTAAGTGAGGTTGTTGTGAGACAGTTTTAGGTTAAGGCTAAGGTTCAGCCCCTCGCCCTAAAGCTTGATCTAACCTGCGGAGGACTGTTCGACGTTCGAAGCTTGGAATATTGAAACCGCGTTAGCGACTAGAGGCAGGCTGATTTTAAGGCCAAGGATCGGTCGAAGTTCGAGGTTCGACGCCGGAACCTGAACCTTTCTCCATCTCTGCTTCCGTCGCTGTCTCTATCTCTGTCCCTGTCTCTATATCTCTATCTGTATCTCTATCTCCTCTATCTATTTCCTCCCCAAAACCTTGACAACCCGAATCGGGGGCTGCTACGGTTACTGCCGCCGGTCAAAAGGCACAAAAACATGTTCAAGTTTATTCCAAACCAAGACAAGTTTTTCGATCTTTTCAAGGACGCTGCCCAAAACGCTCTGGCGGGGGCCAAAGCAACGAAGGAAATGTTCGAGCAGGGGCAAAATTACCAAGAAGCATGGAAGGGAATAAAAGACATAGAGCATGAAGGCGATCGCCTGACTCACAAAACCATTCGAACCCTGAATCAGACCTTTATTACTCCCATCGATAGCGAGGACATCCACGCGCTGGCGACCGCGCTTGATAATGTGATCGATGCGATTGAAGCCGCGGCATCGCGGGTCGTCCTGTACAAAATTACAAACATCGTGCCCGAAGCCCTGGATCTGACGAATATCGTCGTGGCGAGCACCGAGCAGTTGGTCAAAGCTATCTCCCATATGCCGAAGCTTGAGGACATCGACGAGTACTGCATAGAAATCAACCGCCTGGAGAACGCCGCGGATGAAATCTACCGGAAAGCGATCGGATCTCTTTTCGACCAAGAACGACCGCCCCTCGAGGTAATCAAGTGGAAAGACATATTCGACATACTCGAATCCGCCACGGACCGATGCGAAGACGTTGCCAATATTCTCGAGAGCATCGGCCTTAAGAATGCATAATTTCCCCGCCGCCTCATGACCGACTCTCTCCTCGCTATTCTTCCCGTCATAATTTTGATCTTGGCGGCCGAATTCGTTAACGGATGGACCGACGCTCCGAACGCGATTGCGACCGTCGTATCCACTCGCGTCCTTTCTCCATATCAGGCTGTAGCTATGGCGACAGTATTCAATGCCCTGGGCGCCATATCCGGGACCGCGGTAGCTGCAACCATCGGAAAAGACATCGTACAACCCGATGTTATCAACCTGACCACCGTCGCCGCTGCTATGGTCGGAATCATATTGTGGAGCACTATGGCGTGGTATTACGGCCTTCCCACCAGCGAAAGCCATGCCCTGATCGCTGGACTAACGGGAGCCGGATTGGCGACAGCGGGACCGTCAGCACTTTTGTGGGAGGGGTGGAGCAAGGTTCTGATCGGTCTCCTTTTTTCAACGTTTTTAGGTTTTTTTGGCGGCCTGTTTATAATGGGTATAATCTATAGGATTTTCGCAAACCACCGGCCGGGGTCGGTACGGAGCGTCTTCGGCCGGCTGCAGATCCTATCCGCCGCCTTCATGGCTTTCAGCCACGGCTCCAACGACGGGCAAAAATTCATCGGTGTTTTCAGTCTTGCGCTGCTGCTTGGCGGAATCTTTCAAGAGTTTCGCACTCCGATTTGGGTTATTTTGCTCTGCGCGGTAACCATGGGATTGGGGACAGCCGTTGGCGGCTGGCGCATCGTTCGCACCATGGGTCTCCGCCTCACGAAGCTGGAGCCCGTCCATGGATTTGCCGCCGAGACGGCGGCAGCCATGACGATAGAAACGGCAACCCGGCTCGGCATCCCGTTGAGCACCACTCACACGATCAACACAGCAATTATAGGCGTCGGCGCGACCCGGCGTTTTTCCGCCGTTCGTTGGGGTGTCACATTCGAGATTGCCACTGCCTGGATATTGACTTTCCCGGTCTGCGGCGCGATCGGTTGGCTTGTAGCGAAAGCTTTCCTGTTAATGCAATAGAGTGGCGTGCGTTACGTTCTATTGGGTCAACGAGAAGTAAACGAGTAACTACGCACGGTCCGGTCTTGATTGAAAACGACGTGCAGTTGTTTGGAATCCCGCAACTGGCCTAATTCGTAGTAATCGTAGGAATAGGTCCAGGTCTCGTGGCCGTTTTCCAATCCCTTACGAACCGGCTCGCCGAAATAACCGAAGATCTCTCGCTGGGTCGTGACGTTGTTTTGAATGTTCTTTACCGGTGTTGCGGCAAAGTCCCGGCCGGTGTAAATGCAACCTGAAAGGATTACCGCAAGGATCAGGTAACCAAGGTAAGCCGATATACGCTCCTGCACAACTCTCTCATAGCCTGCCGGGCGTGGATATTTTCGAACCCGTCGTTTATCCTCTAACTTCGAACAAACAAGCTCGAGCTTGTTTGTTGTCGTCGAACCTCGAACTTCGAACCTTCCGGCAATCCTATGACTGAGCCTTAGCCGCAACCTTGAGATACGTGCCATAACCCCTCCGATTAGATTTCCCGCCGTCCTTCTAACGCTTTGCCCAGCGTCACTGCGTCCGTGTATTCGAGATCGCCGCCCATGGGCAGGCCGCGCGCGATGCGAGTTACGGAAATTCCCAAAGGCTTTATGACCTTCGAAAGATACAAGGCAGTCGCCTCGCCCTCCAGGGTCGGATTGGTCGCGACGATCACCTCCCGGACCGTATCGCATTTCAGTCGCTCCAACAGTTCTTTAATTCGAAGGGCGTCCGGACCGACTCCGTCCAGCGGAGAAATCGTTCCGTGCAGTACGTGATAGAGCCCTTTGAACTCATGCGATTTCTCCACTGCAATCAAATCGGCGGGCTCTTCAATTACGCAAATCTTGTCTTTCTCTCGATCAGGATTTCGGCACACTGCGCAAAGCGCTCCATCTTCGTTGTGCGGATCGACCTCGCTGAAGCCAAAGCAGCTTCGACAGAGTCCCATCTCCCGACGCAACCGGCCGATGCTCTCGGCCAGATTGAGCACGTCTTCCTTTCTGCCTTTCAGCATGTGAAACGCCAGCCGGGCGGCGGTCTTCTCGCCGATCCCCGGCAGGTGAGAGAGTTCTTGAATCAAACGAGCAAGCGGTGTCGGATAAGCGCTCATAGCGTCAATCCGGGAATCTTAAAGCCTCCTGTAATCTTGCTCATCTCGGTCGAAACCATGTCGCGCGCCTTGCGCATACCGTCATTGACGGCAGCCATGATCAAGTCTTCCAGCATTTCCTTTTCTTCGGGGTTGATAACGCCAGGGTCGATTTTTACCGCGGTGAGCGCAAGTTGACCATTTACGGTCACTTGAACCATTCCTCCTCCGGCCGAGCCTTCGACGGTCTTATGCGCCAACTCTTCTTGAACCTTGGCAAGTCGCGCTTGCATTTCCTGGGCCTGCTTCAGCAGATTACCCATTCCGCCTAT
>JBOHVS010000373.1:0-8120 GCA_050735975.1 Binatia bacterium
CGCAGCGCCTGGCGCACGTTCTGTTCCACCAGAAAGATTGTCAAACCATCGTTATGCAATTCGCTGAGCGTTCTAAAAATTTCCCGCACCAGGACCGGCGCCAAGCCCATTGAAGGCTCATCCAACAACAGCAGGCGCGGTTTAGCCATGAGGGCGCGCGCAATCGCCAGCATTTGTTGCTCGCCGCCGGAAAGATTGCCGGCGGGGCCGTCGACTCTTTCCGCTAGGCGCGGGAACAGCGTTATCATGCGCGCCAAATCCGCAGCGATCTCGTTGGCCGGGTTGCGGCGGCGATAAGCGCCGAGCAGCAGATTCTCTCTAACCGTCAACGTGGTGAGGATTTCCCGGCCTTCGGGAACCTGCACGAGACCTCGAGCGACGATCCGGTGCGGCGCGGCTCCGACTAGTTCTTCGCCGTCGAAGACGATGGAACCCGCGCTCGCTCCCAGTAAGCCGGAGAGCGCCAGCAAGGTCGTCGATTTGCCTGCTCCATTGGCTCCCAAGAGCGTCGTGATTTCTCCGGCGGGCAGCTCAAGATCGATCCCTTTCACCGCCTCCATGGCGCCGTAATGAATCCTGAGGCCGCTGACCTTTAGCAATAGGCCCATAACTTCATTCGGCCTCGTCGCGCCCCAGGTAGGCCTCGACCACATCGCTATTGCCGCGAATCTCATCCGGCGTACCTTCAGCAATGACCCGACCGAAATTAAGCACCGCGATCCGCCGGCATATCTCCATGACAAAGCGCATGTCATGCTCGATCATCAAGATACTGATACCGCTGTCATCGAGCTTGCGAATTTCCTCTATCAACTGCTGCTTCTCGACGCTGTTCATGCCGGCCGCCGGCTCGTCTAGCAGCAAGAGCTTGGGCTCGGTAGCCAGCGCGCGAGCGATTTCCAGCCGGCGCTGTTCGCCGTAGGACAGATTACCGGCGGCAAGAACCGCTTTGTGGGCCAATCCAACTCTTGCCAATAGCGACTGGGCCATCTCGCGTTCGCGTCTTTCCGCCGCGCGATAAGCCGGAGATCCAAGCAACAATCCAACGATTCCGTAGCGATGCTTGCCCGCCATCGCCACCAGCACGTTTTCCAGCAAAGACATTTCCTTGAAAACGCGAATGTTCTGAAACGTTCGCGCGATACCCAACCGGGTGATCTCATGGGGCGCGATGCCGTCTAGCCGTCGTCCGGAAAACTCAATGGCGCCGGTGCTGGGGATTAAAAGCCCCGTCACGAGATTGAATACGGTGGTTTTGCCGGCCCCGTTGGGACCGATCAAGCCGAAAACTCCTCGCTGCGGAACGCTAAGACTTATCCCTTCGAGCACTCGCAGGCCACCAAAATTCTTTGACAGCGAGGACAAGGTCAGCATGGCTCAGCTCGCAATCAGGCGTGGCGCGCGCCGGCATAGGAACCGCGTCAGGTCCCAAATTCCCTTGGGCGAAAACAGTATGATGACCACGAGAATGGCGCCATTGATCAGCGGACGATAATGCCCAAGGCCGCGCAACAGTTCGGGCAAAAGAGTGATGAGAACTCCGCCGATGACGGCTCCCCAGGGACTGCCCGTGCCGCCGAGAACTCCCATGGCGAGAATTTCCACGCCACGCTCAAAACCGTACTCGTTGGGACTGATAAAAAAGGTGAAATGCGCGTTGAGGCCGCCGGCTAAACCCGCAAGCGCAGCTCCCATGACGAATGCCGACAATTTGTATGCGCGCACATTCAACCCCATCACCTCGGTGGCAATTTCATCCTGGCCTATTGCGAGGCTCGCGCGGCCGATGCGCGAACGCACCCAGCGTAGTGTTATATAAAGCGTGGCGGCTAACGATATAGCCACATGAGCCAATCCGGTAAGATGCGGAATTCCGTTGAGCCCGAGGGCGCCACCGGTTAAGTCTTCCGCATTGAGGATAATGATACGCACGACTTCGCCGAACGCCAATGTCGCCATCGCCAGATAGACTCCCGACAGCCGTAGCGTGGGCCGACCAATGAGTAAGGCGACTGCCGCAGGCGCCAGCGCGCCCAGCAACAGCGCAACCAAGAACGGCACGCTAGTTTGCATCGTGAGAAGCGCCGAGGTATAGGCGCCAATGCCCATAAAGGCGGCGTTGCCTACGGTGAGTAATCCGCAGGCCAGGGTCAAATAAATCGACAAAGCCAACAGCGAGTTAGTGCCGAGAGACAGCGCTAACGTGCTGTAGGTTGCCCAAAAGCTTTCAAACCATTCCATGCCGGCGCGGTGGGTTTAAAGTCCAACGTTCAAGGTTCAATGTTTAGTTTCGGTTGAGAGACCGCACTTGCTTTTGTCCAGAAAGTGATTCAGCCGAAACGATCATAAACACGCTTCACCCGGCTTGAATGCGCAGGTATTCAGCAGCGAGGCCCTGTTGGTCGTGACCTCTATCAACCACGGCCGGGGTTTTTCAGAATCAGAACTGCTAAGCGCGCCGTTCGGCGGCTTTGCCGAACAAGCCTTGGGGCCGTAACAGTAAGATCGCAAATAAAAGCCCAAAAGCTACCGCATCGCGCATCGTCGAGCCGATGTAGGCCACCGAAAACACCTCAGCGAAGCCAAGAAAGAAACCACCCACCAACGCGCCGCGAATATCGCCCATACCGCCGAGAATTACCACGGCGATGCCCTTATGCAACATGGGTTGGCCCATGAATGGAAATACTGCATTGGTATAGAGCGCGATGAGTACTCCGGCCATGCCTCCAAGCATCGCGGCGATCACCGAAGTCAAGCGAAAGAGTCCCTCGACGTTGATGCCTAGAAGCGCCGCCGCCTTGGTAGACTCGGCGACGGCACGCAGCGCGCAGCCAGTGCGGGTGCGCTTGAGACCCCAAAGCAGCACCGCCATCAGCAAGAAAGCCACGAAGATGATTTGTAATTCAAGCCATGTGATACGGGCCGCGCCGATGTTCAGGGCGTCCGCCGGCAAGAGGCCTGGGGGAAAGCGCAAATTTTCAGCGCCAAAAAACCCTTGTACAGCGCTGGTGGAGCAAATCGCCAAGCCAATGGTGGCGATCATGGGCGCCAGGTGCGGCGCGCGGCGCGCGCGCAGCGGCGCAAAAATCAGCTTATCAATGAGCCAACCGGCAACTCCCGCGGCGACCATTGAAACGACTATGGCGCCACTAAGCGGCAGCTTCAGGAACGTCACCGCTTGCAGCGAGGCGTACGCGCCGAGCATAAAGACCGCGCCATGGGCCAGATTCACGACACCGAGCACGCCGAACACCAACGTAAAACCCAGCGCAAACAGGGCGTAAACCCCGCCCAGCGAAACCGCGTTGACGAGCTGCTGTTCGAGCATCCGCTATTTTTGAATCACGTATTGATTGCCTTTAGTCATCATGACAATGGCAGTCTGAACCGCGTCGTAACCGGCGGGGTTGCCTCGGCGGTCAGTCACCTGGCGGAATTTGAAAGGGCCCGTGGCGCCGGTCCATTGGATCGCGGGCAAAGCGTCGCGCAGGGCTTTACGATCATTCTCCAGTTTACCGGTGATCTTGATTTTGTTTAGCGCCTGGGCGGCGATATACAGGGCGTCGTAAGCTTGCGCAGCGAACTGGTCCGGCAACACGCCGTGAGCTTTTTGATAGGCCGCGACAAAGCGCTTGTTTTCCGGCGCCGGATTCTCCACCGACCAGGGGCTGCCAACCCATAGATTATCCGAGTTGTCTTTTGCCAATTCGAACAGCCGCGGCGAGTTCATACCATTGCCGCTGATAAACGGCGCCGTAAGGCCCAATTGGCGCGCTTGCACCATGATGGGTGCGCCCTCAGCGACGAGCGCTGAGAGCACGATGGCGTCAGGAGCGCTCGCTTTGATCTTGGTGAGCTGCGGCTTGAAATCGACGTCGCCCTTGGCAAAAGTTTCAGTGGTCGTGACCGGCAACTTAAGCGCTTTCAAAGCTTTGACAAAGTTATCGTAACCGCTCTTGGTGAAAATATCGTCGTTACCGTAAAGCACCGCGACTTTTTTCAACCCGGTCTTCTGTGACGCCACCTTGAGGGTTACCGGTAAAATATCAGCCTCAGTGACTGAATTGCGGAAAACATAATTGCCAATGGATGTAATGCCATCGGCGGTGTTGGAAGTTCCGAACACGACGACTTTGGCCGATTGGGCAACCGGGTCCGAGGCCTGCGCGGAATTAGACAGCGTCGGACCGAACAACATCAGGACCTTGTTCTGAAAAATCAGTTTTTTGAAAACGTTGATCGCCTCTTCCTTTTTACCCTGCGCGTCCTCGACGACGAGCTGTAATCTTCGGCCGTTTATGCCTCCGGCGCCATTGATCTCACCTGCCGCAAGCTCCAGGCCCCTGCGGATCGGCACACCGTACTGCGCGGCATTGCCCGTTAACGCTTCCGCAACCCCGATCCTAATTTCCTGCGCCCAAGCGAACGGCGCAAAGGAGATAAGCGCCGCAAGGATCCCTAATATCAGCATCCGCAATTTCATCTTACTTCCTCACGATCGCTCGGGTCGTGATCGCGATCGTCTCTCCCCGGGCTTCGAGCACGAGAGCACGCTGGCGCCCTACTTCTTGCTCGCCTCCACGTGCCACAGGTACAACGTGTGATCCCAGCCTGAAGAATCCTTGATGTTTTCGGCTTTGACAGGCTTCCAATCACCCATATCGAAGTCATGCGACACTACCCGTGAGCCGGCCTTCATCTGCTTCCATATGTTCGGGCGAATCATCAGATTCACTTCCGGGAGCAGATACATGGTGAGCACTGATGCCGGCGAGAGATCAACGGTTCTGATGTCCTGCTGGCGGACTTCAACCAGGTGTCCGACCCCCGCTTTTTTTATATTGTCGTGCGATTCTTTGATGCGTTGCGGATCGATCTCAAAACCGATCGCTCTCACGCCGTATTTCCTCGCCGCCGTTACGACGATTCTGCCATCGCCAGAGCCAAGGTCATAGACCACATCACCCTTTTTCACCTGAGCCAATTCAAGCATGCGGTCGACCACATCCTGCGGCGTCGGAACATAGGGAACGATCTTTTTACCTTCGTCCGACTCGCGCGCAACCTGCCCGGCGGTTACCGAGACCTCGAACCCGGACCAACCTGCCCCCGCCGCCATCGCGAACAGGCCGGCCAGCAGCAAAGATTTGAACTTTTTCATCCCGTACCCCTCTCTTATTCTCTATCCGGACCCGGTCGAGGAAGAATCCGCATCACGCGTTCTTCTTCCAAAATTTACCCAACCAGCTCTCGTCTTCTCTGTCTGCGACGGATTCCAACTCCCCGGCATCCAGCCAGATGCCGCGGCATCCGGTGCACTGATCGATCAAAATCTTTTGAAAGCTCTGCTCCTTCAAGGGCTCGCCGCATTTCGGGCAGCGCATGTGACAAACTTTTTGCATCGACTCCTTGGACTCAGAATCCTGCTTCGCCTTGAGTTTTGCCAGGAGCTCCCGCTCTTTTCTAACGAAGTATTCATCCTCCTGTGCTTTCTTACGTTCATCCCATTTGTTCGCCACGGTTTGCCTCCTGTTCAGCTACGATTTGCAGTGGGTAAAAAAGGGATCTCAACGGATCCCTTGCAGCCTGTTAAAGATTTATCCGACGGTTGGTACTCGAAAAAGGCTCGGGTGTTTGCGAACCAAGACCGTCCGCAGGCATGGTTCAATTTGTCGGCTTAATCGCTGAAGCCGGTCATGTAGGGCAACTTGGCTGCTGTCTTGTTCACCTGGTCTAAATTCGCCCTGAGAAGCGCCGTCGAATCCCAACAACCGCTAGTCAGCGCGCTTCGATAGGTCTCCGGAAGATCCAGCGATACTTGCTGTTCGCCGAAAGTGATCGTCTTGTTCTCGATATCAACCGTGAAACGGGCCTCCGGGTTCTGCTCGACGGCTTTCATTATCAGTTCCATTTCTTCACGTGACACAGTCACTGTCGGCACTCCTATCATCGTACAGTTGCCCGCGAATATAGCGGCAAACGACTCGCCGACTATGGCATTGATGCCGAAGCGGTTGAGCGCCTGGGGCGCGTGCTCGCGCGAGGAACCACAGCCGAAATTTTTGTTCACGAAAAGGATCGAGGCTCCTTTGTGCTTCGGGTCATTGAACGGATGGGCTTTAGCTTTTCCGGCTGAATCGAAGCGCTCATCGAAAAAAGGGTAGTCCCCCATGCGGGCGAACGTCACCTCTTTCAAATAGCGCGCCGGAATGATCCGATCGGTGTCGATGTCGTTACCCCGAACGGAAACCGCAGTGCCGCTGATTTTTGCAATCTTCACAACGCCGCTCATGGTCCGCCTCAATGATAATCGCGCACGTCCACAACTCTCCCGTTCAACGCCGCCGCGGCCACCATAGCAGGGCTCATTAACAGGGTGCGGCCTCCGGGGCTTCCTTGCCGGCCAATGAAATTACGGTTCGACGATGACGCTGAAATTTCCCTCCCTGCCAGCTTGTCGGGGTTCATCGCAAGACACATCGAGCACCCCGCCTCACGCCATTCGAACCCCGCCGCCTTGAAGATCTCATGCAAGCCTTCCTGCTCGGCCAGCTTCTTCACATCAGCCGAACCGGGAACAACGAGGGCTCGAACTCCCGAGCTCACCTTTCTTCCTTTCGCGACTTTCGCCGCGGCGCGCAGGTCCGTCAGGCGCGAGTTCGTGCACGATCCGACGAAGGCGACATTGATGGGAGTGCCGAGAATCGGCGACCCCGGCTGCCAGCCCATGTGTTCGTAGGCTTTTCTTGCGCCATCGGGATCGGAGTATTCTTCCGGCCGAGGAAGTTTCTCGGAGATACCGACGGCTTGTCCCGGATTGATGCCCCAGGTAACGGTCGGCTCGATATCAGCACCCGTAATATTTACCACATCATCGTATTTCGCATCCGAATCGGATGCGACGGACTTCCAATACGCGACGGCTGCCTCAAAAGCCGCGCCTGTTGGAGCGTAGGGCCGCCCCTTGAGAAATTCAAAAGTCGTCTGATCAGGGTTAACGTAGCCGGCCAATGCGCCGCCCTCGATGCTCATGTTGCAGATAGTCATCCGCTCTTCCATGTTCATCTCGTCGACCACGGTACCGCCGTATTCGTAGGCGAAGCCTTTTCCACCGGCCACGCCTAATCGCCGGATGATGTTGAGAATCACGTCCTTGGCGTAAACGCCCGCTCCAAGAGCGCCGTTAACATTGATTCTCCGTACTTTGAGTTTGTCCATCGCGAGAGTTTGGGTCGCCAGGACATCACGGACTTGACTTGTGCCGATTCCAAAAGCCAGGGTCCCGAACGCGCCATGCGTGCTGGTGTGGCTATCGCCGCACGCCAGGGTCATCCCTGGCTGAGTCAAACCCAACTGGGGGCCAATGACATGCACGATGCCCTGGTTGGGGCTATCGAGCCCAAAAAACTCTACGCCAAACTGCTTGACGTTGTTTTCAAGTGCCCTGGTGAGCTCTTCTGCTTCAGAATCAAGAAACGGCCGCGTACGAATGTCCGTGGGAACAATATGGTCTACAGTCGCGAAAGTCCGCTTCGGAAAGGCTATATCCATGCCTTTTCCCCGCAGCATGTCGAAAGCCGGCGCCGTCGTAATCTCATGAATCAAATGAAGGCCGATGAAAAGCTGCGTTTGCCCAGTCGGTAGAATACCCACCGTGTGTGACTGCCAAATCTTTTCGTAAAGCGTCCTTCCGGAACTATCTGCCATTCTGCGGAATCTCCTTCGCTGAGATAATATCGGCCCCTACTCGGGACTTCAAGAGGGAAGCTACAAAAGGGGACAGGCAACCTTTTCGGGGACTGGCTGCTTTTTTGTATTGCAAAACCTTCAGCTGAAGCTGATCCGCCTCCGCTTTGTGGCGGAGCCTGTCCCCCGACCGAAAAGGTAGCGCGGTCCCCTCCGTTTGCGACACACTCAACGGGAAACGAACAAACGAGTTCTGCGAGTGTCAAACTTGTGCCGCACCACCGGAGTATATCTTTGCTATCATAGGCAATTTTCCCTGACCCATTTAACGATGTCGATTCTTCGTGCGAACCAGACATCGGGGAACGACTTGGCATACTTAATCGCCTCGTCGTAAATCTTCCCCGTTGCCGGGAACGCCATCTGGCAGT
>JBOHVS010000374.1:0-2568 GCA_050735975.1 Binatia bacterium
GGAGCAGATTGAGTCGCCGCAAGGCTGGAGCGCGTCACCAGCGATATTTCTGAGCGCCTTCAGCTACACCGTGCATCTCATCAATGCTTTCGCTTTGCTGGCGATCTTTTTTTCGGCCATACGAGGCGGCAAAGAAGAAGCCTGATCGAGGTTCGAGGTTCGAAGTTCGAAGGGAGCACGGAGCCAGAAGTCAGAAGGCTGAGGCTAAGGTTTAGGCTAAGACAAATTTAACCACATAGAACACATAGAACTCGAAGTTTTTACCTCGCGCCAAGACGCCAAGCACGCAAAGGGAAGATGGCTTACTTCGCGCCATCGGCGCGAAAAGACTTTACCTTGGCGCCCTTTGCGCCTTTGCGCGAGACATAGGAATTTCGGATTGCGGATTTCGAATTGCGAATTGTCGAGCTAAACCTTGACCTAAACCTCAACCTGCGTAAGCGCGGTTGCGTCCGCGCCGGCTCGCCTATACGATAGCTCCCGGTTCCGGCTGGCAACAACCATGGGTTGGTATCTCCATATCGACATGGACGCTTTCTATGCCTCGGTCGAGCAGGCGCTGGACCCTGGCCTCCGCGGCAAGCCGGTTATTGTTGGCGGGCGAAGCGGCAGAGGCGTCGTGACTTCGGCTTCGTACGAAGCACGAAAATTCGGCGTTCATTCGGCAATGCCGGGCTTTCAGGCCAGGAAACTCTGCCCGCAGGGAATTTTTCTGCCCAATCGGCACCGCGTCTATTCAGAGTTCTCTCACAACGTCTTTGGTATTCTGAGTCACTACTCGCCCGCCGTTGATAAGATTTCCATCGATGAAGGGGTAGTCGATCTCACCGGAACCGACCGGCTGCTTGGCCCCCCGCTGGCCACAGCCGATGTAATTATACGGAGAATCGAGGCAGAGCTTGGATTGCCGTCGTCCGCGGGACTCTCGACCAGCCGCACCACCGCCAAAATCGCCGCCACCTTGGCGAAACCGCACGGGCTCATCTACGTTCCCGCCGGTTCCGAACGAGACTTCCTGGCGCCGTTGGCCGTCGAAATGATTCCCGGAATCGGGCCCAAGACGCAGAAACTGTTGACGGCAAAAGGCATCAAGACCGTCCACGACCTACTGAGGCGTGCCGAGTTGGCGGCACGCTACTTGGATCTCTCCGCGGCCACCGGGGAAACCCGGCACCACGACCATTCGATCGGCAATGAAACGACTTTGGACAAGCCGCTTCGAGAAGGAGTAAAGATGGAGGAGGTGCTTTGGGAGCTGGTCGAAGAGGTCGGAACCCGCTTGCGGCGCGAAAATCTCTATGCCCGCTGCCTTACGCTTAAAATCCGTTATACTACTTTTCAAACCGTCACCCGCTCGCGCACTTTATCGACCCCGACCTGTTTTGATCGAGAGATCTTCGAGGTTGTGAGCCACTTGTTACGGCAAAACATCGACCAAGGCAGATCTGTCCGGCTCTTGGGCGTGAGCGCCAGCGCCTTACAAAGCTCGGGCTGGCAGGAGCCGCTTTTCACGCGCGAAAAGCGAAACTCACTGGAGAAGCTCTATCAGGGCATCGACCAACTCCGTCAAAAATACGGCGACGGAGCAGTCGGCACGGCAACTCCGCGAAACCGCCCTGGTTGATTTTGCCGACGAAGCTCCTTACGTTCATAGGATCGCAAGATGACTGCTGCAAATCAGGATCACACGTTTCTCGCGGCTTGCCGTCGCGAAAAAACCGCCTATACGCCCGTCTGGCTCATGCGGCAGGCGGGACGCTACATGGAGGAATACCGCAAGCTCCGGGCGCAGCACGACTTTCTCGAACTTTGCAAAAGACCCGACCTCGCCGCTGAAATCACCGTGACGCCAGTTGAGCGTTTGGGAGTGGATGCGGCGATCCTCTTTGCCGACATTCTACTTCTGCTCGAACCGATGGGCGTGGGACTCGAGTATACGAAAGGCGATGGCCCCGTGATCCACAAACAGGTTCGCAGCAGGACCAGTGTCGAGGAGCTTGTGGAGTTCGAGCCGGAAGAAGCTCTTCCCTTTGTTTTCGAAGCAGTGCGCAAAACTTGCGCAGCCCTAAATGGCCAGGCGCCCCTTATTGGATTCGCAGGAGCGCCGTTTACCCTCGCCTCCTACCTTATCGAGGGCGGTAGCTCTCGCAACTATCTCAACACAAAGAAGCTTATCTATTCGAATCCTGGCGCATGGCGACCATTGATGGAACGCCTTTCCTCCCTCACCGCCAAATATCTCAATGCGCAGATCGCAGCCGGGGTAAAAGCCGTACAGCTCTTCGATAGTTGGGCCGGCTGTTTATCTCCCGACGACTACCAGAGATTCGTTCTTCCGCATACACGCGCTACCATTGCGGGCCTGACTCCAGGCATTCCTGTCATCCACTTCAGCACCGGAACCGGCGGATTTCTCAAGTCCCTCCGTGCTGCCGGAGGCGAAATTATTGGAGTGGACTGGAGGGTACATCTTGACGAGGCCTGGGAATGCTTGGGACACGATGTCGCCATCCAAGGAAATCTCGATCCAGCCGCCCTCCTGGCCTCGCCTAGGGAAATTCGCCGACG
>JBOHVS010000375.1:0-4364 GCA_050735975.1 Binatia bacterium
TCCCGCGCGGTGATTGACGCCTGCCGCCCGTTTGAATGGATGAAGGATTTCCCGCCGGTGGCCGAGTCCACTCCCGAGCTGAAAGAAAAAGTTCGGACCAAGTGGAAGAAACTGATCGACGGCTAAAAGCTAAGTAAAAAGAGCGATCACAAATAAAAAGGGTGACTGTGAAAGCAGCCACCCTTTTTATTTGACGTTATTGGACCGATCCTAGATTCCCATCCGCCATACGATTGTTGAATTGAGGGTATCTTTATGCTTGGCGTGTGATATAGTCATCGTCGCAGGAACGACTGATAACCCAACGTCCAAATAGAACACACTCGGTTCAATTTTCCGAGTATCGCATAGGCGGTCCCCAGGGTGACCGCCTCTTTGCGTTAATGGCCGGCAAATAATTGAAAATGGCGGGTAGCGACAGCCGGGAAGGAGATTTCCTTATGAAACAGACCTCAAAACGGTTATCGATCAATCGCATAGCCTTTGTCGGTAACTACTTGCCGCGCCAATGCGGAATAGCAACGTTTACTACCGATTTGTGTGAGGCCATCGCCGCCGAACATGGCGAAACAACGTGCATCGCCGTACCTGTCAACGATGTCGAAGGCGGCTACGCCTACCCGCCTCGCGTCCGGTTTGAATTAGCGGAGAAGGATATTGAGTCTTATCGCCGCGCCGCCGACTTCCTGAATATCAACAACGTGGACCTCGTATGCCTGCAATTTGAATACGGTATCTTCGGCGGGCGCGCGGGAAGCCACATCCTGGCTCTCCTGCGTGAGTTGCGCGTGCCCATTGTCACGACTCTGCACACGATTCTGCGCGAACCGGACCTGCATCAACTCCGGGTTTTGGAAGAAGTCGCGGCCCTGTCGGACCGGCTGGTCGTTATGAGCAAGCGCGGCAGGGAATTCCTCGATCAGATCTATCATGTATTGCCGGATAAGATCGATCTAATCCCGCACGGTATCCCGGACGTCTCTTTTGTCGACCCGAGTTTTCACAAAGACCTTTTCGGCGTCGAAGGTAAAACCATTTTGCTCAGTTTTGGCTTGCTGTCGGCGAACAAGGGAATCGAGAATGTCATTGCCGCGCTGCCCGCCATCTTGGCCAAACATCCGAACGTGGTGTATTTCATCGTCGGTGCAACTCATCCGCATGTCAAGCGAGACGACGGTGAAACCTATCGGTTGTCGCTGCAACGGCTGGCACAAGAGAAAGGCGTCGCCGGCCACGTGATCTTTTACAACCGCTTTGTCAGTGTGGAGGAACTCGTCGAGTTCATCGGCGCCACGGACATTTACATCACGCCCTATCTCAACCCGGCGCAGATCGTCTCGGGAACGCTCGCTTATACGGTCGGGGCCGGCAAGGCGGTGATTTCGACACCCTACTGGCATGCCGAAGAGATGCTGGCGGAAGAGCGCGGCGCGCTGGTACCGTTCCGCGATCCGGCGGCGTTGGCCGAGCAAGTGATCGATTTGTTGAACAACGAGGCCAAGCGCCACGGCATGCGCAAGCGCGCCTATCTGTATGGGCGGGAAATGATCTGGCCGCAAGTCGCGCGGCGCTACATGGAGAGTTTCCAGCGTGCCCGAGCCGAACGGCGGCATTTCGCGCCGACGGATTTCGCCGTCAAACCGCTCGACAAACGCCCGGGCGAGTTGCCTCCTCTTAAACTTGACCACTTACACCGCATGTCCGACGATACCGGCATGTTTCAACACGCCATTTTCACCGTTCCCAACTATGCCGAGGGCTACACCATCGACGACAATGCCCGTGCTCTAATGGTGAGCGCTCTGCTGGAGGAGTTGGGTAACCCGGAGGCTTTTGAACTCACTTCTCGTTATCTTGCCTTCGTCTGCTATGCCTTCAATACCGAGACCCGGCGCTTTCGCAACTTCATGGACTACCGGCGTAACTGGCTGGAAGAGAGCGGTTCCGACGATAGCCATGGCCGCACGTTGTGGGCGCTGGGCACGCTGTTGGGCCGATCCAACACACCCGCTCTCCAGAGTATGGCCGGCCGGCTGTTCGAGCAGGCCTTGCCGGTGATTACCGAAACGACCAGTCCCCGGGCCTGGGCCTTCGCGCTCATCGGCATCCACGAATATCTCCGGCGGTTTGATGGCGACCGCAGAGCCAGCCAGGTGCGCGAACAACTGGCGGGGCGGCTGCTGGCTCTGTATCAAAACAATCGCGCGAGCGAATGGCGCTGGTATGAAAGATCGCTGACCTACTGCAACGCTGCATTGCCGCACGCGTTACTCATGTGCGGCCAATGGATGGCGAACAAAGACATGACGGACGCCGGATTGGAGTCGCTAAAATGGCTGGCGGATTTGCAGCGCGCGGGTACAAACGGCGGCCATTTTGTGCCGATCGGTTCCAACGGTTTTTATCAACGCGGCGGTGAGCGTGCCCGGTTCGATCAGCAGCCGGTGGAGGCTCAAGCGATGGTCTCTGCTTGCCTCGAAGCGCATCACGTCACGGGAGATAAAAACTGGTACAAGGAAGCGCGACGCGCCTTTGACTGGTTTCTCGGAGGCAACGACCTGAACCTGCCGATCTACGATCCGACAACAGGCGGATGCCGGGACGGCTTGCATCCCGACCGCCCCAACGAGAATCAAGGCGCAGAGTCTTCCCTCGCCTATCTTCAGGCGGTGCTGGAACTGCGCTTGGCTGAGACGACATTATTAACCGTGGAAACAGGAGCTCGATGACCAACCAACATCCGGAACTTTTTCGCCGTCATAAACTCAATCCTATCTTGACCGTTGCCGATTGGCCCTACCCGGCCAACAGTGTGTTTAACCCCGGCGCCACATTGCTGCTCAATGGAACCACGCTGCTCTTGTGCCGCGTCGAGGACCGGCGCGGCCATTCTCATTTCTGTGTTGCCCGCTCGGCTAATGGAGTGGACGGCTGGCACTTGGATTCCAGGCCCACTCTGTTGGCCGACCCCGAACACTTCCCCGAAGAAGTCTGGGGGATTGAAGACCCGCGCATCACCTACGTTCCTGAATTAGGCAAATATGTCATCGTCTATACCGCATACTCGCGCGTAGGCCCGGGCGTGGCCCTCGCGCTCACAGAAGATTTTCACGATTTCGAACGCTACGGCATGATCATGCCGCCGGAAGATAAAGATGCTGCGCTGTTTCCTCATCGTATCGGCGGTCAATGGGCTTTGATCCATCGCCCGGTGAGCGCTCCCGGCGCGCACATGTGGATGTCCTATTCGCCCGATCTGCGCCATTGGGGCAATCACAAGCTGATGCTGGAAGCTCGGCGTGGCGGGTGGTGGGATGCGAACAAGATCGGCCTCTCGCCCCCACCCATCGAAACTACGAATGGTTGGCTGGTGATTTACCACGGTGTGCGCCAGACACCCGCCGGCTGCCTTTACCGGCTCGGACTGGCGCTGTTTGATCTAGACGCGCCGGAGCGTTGCCTGAAACGCGGCAATGAATGGGTCTTTGGCCCGGAAGAACCCTATGAGCGACGCGGGGATGTGGATAATGTCGTCTTTCCTTGCGGCGCGACAGTTGCTGCCGATGGCGACACCATTCATCTGTACTATGGCGCGGCGGATTCGAGCATTGCGCTGGCCACCGGCAGTATTCGCCGAATTCTGGAATGGCTTGAAACACAGAAACCCGCAAAAGCATGAATACTGCGCTTATACCAATTGCTTGTAGAGCGATCATGTTTATGTGACTTTGCTCTACCATTGCGTTGTGATTTCTAAAACCGTCTAATTTTGATGGTGCCGCGAACAGCGGGCCACATGGGAGTTCCTCATCAAGGCAATGGGGCGCGTGATTTTCTCTGTCCTTTTGGCGCTTATGGGGAGCTAGCCTTGCGGCGTTTTTTACCGCGCCTATCTTTTGGCCGACGGCTGATTTTGAAGACCGGCCTTCCGGCCGGTCAGGTACGCCTCCGCACCAGACAGCTACAGGAGTTGGCTGGCGAAAAGCGGGACAGCGCTTTTTCCGCTTCGACCGGCAGGCATTGCAAAAATTGAAAATGAGCGTGTAGATGTGGTATCGGACGGAGAATTTATCGATTCTGGTGCGCCGATTATAATCACTCGCGTAGATGGCAACCGTATCGTCGTGCGGCGACACCACGTGTCAACAGAAAGGGGTTAAGAATGTTTGGATTCGAGTTGGGAGGCTTCGCGCTGCTGATACTGCTGGTGGTGGGTTTGGTCTTTATCCTTTATCTCGTTCCCATCCCGCTCTGGATTGCCGCCTGGGCGTCGGGAGCCTACGTGGGGCTCTTCACGCTTATCGGGATGCGGTTGCGCCGGGTGCCGCCCGGCACGGTGGTCACGGCGCGCATCAGCGCGGTAA
>JBOHVS010000376.1:0-77021 GCA_050735975.1 Binatia bacterium
CTGTCGTGTTCTCTTTCATTGCAAATTTCAAATTGTAAAGTGCAAAAGTCAAAATGAATAAAACCTTAACAGGTCGAAAACGAGGGACAGCTCCCTGTCCGAACATTTTTCAATTTGCAATTTACACTTTGCATTTTGCAATCCATGAATAATGCAGGCTAGCAGGAGGAGGGTTTTATGGCTGAACAACTACGCTATTACCTCGCGTTTAACGGCGGACTGAAAGTCACGGAACGCAGCGCCGATTCTATGAGCACCGTCGGCGAATTCTTCGAGGGCAAGACGCTCGAGCATCTGATCGGGAGCCGCGCCAGGCCGGAAGTGGTGTTTGCCGCGGTGGCGTTCGACGGGGGTTATCGCACGCAGGACGCTGGAATGACGTGGCAGAAGATCATGGAAGGCGACGTGCGAACCTTCACGGTCGATCCTCACGACGAGCGCGTGGTCTACATGGGGATCGGGCCTATTCGCCTATTCCGCAGCGAAAACGGCGGAACGAAGTGGGAGCCCTTGGACGGCATGCTCGACTTCTCGGACGCGGTAAAGAAGAAGTGGGACGTTCCCCCGCGCTTGCGCGGCATCGAATTCCCTCACGTGCGCCATATCTTTATTCATCCGGACGATCAGAACCTCATCTTCGTGCTCCTTGAGCATGGCGGTGTGTTATCGAGTCGCGATCGCGGGGAGACGTGGGAGGACAGGAGTGAGGGAATTGCGTACGTCGATATGCACTCCATCTGCAACTATCCCGGCAGCAAAGATCGTTACTACGTCTCTTCGGCACGCGGATTTTTCCGCAGCGACGATTGCGGAAAACAGTGGCGGAGGGTAGAGAACGGCATGCCTTGGGCCTATACCGAGTTGCACAGCTATTCCCACGAATGGCATTTCTTGCCGGGTGACCAGCCGAGGATGGTCGTCTGCGGCGGCAGAGGATCGCCGGGAGTATGGTCGCGTGATAGAACCGACCCCAAGGGACACATCCTTCTCAGTGACGACGCCGGTGAAAACTGGCGCATCGTTGAACGAGGGCTGAAAAAAGAAAACCCGTGGATGCCTTGGGTCCTGCTGCAACATCCAAGCGATGAGAACGCGCTTTTTTGTGGCATGGGCGACGGCGCGCGGGGATACGGTTTTGATGCGAGAGTGAAGGGGAAGGGGGCTTTTTATTTCAGCCGCGATCGCGGGGATTCGTGGGAGCCGGTTCTCAGTGATACGCCGTCGATTCTTACTGCCTGGGTAGCGCCGAACTAAAAATGGGTATTGGAGTATGGGAGATGGAGGATAGTTCCGGTACTCCGGAATTAGCACCGTTTCACCGGCAGGGGGAGACGGGAAAGAGGGGATCTGCGCTTGCAGAGTTAGCTTTCCACTATCGATGAATTAGTGTCTCCATCGGGGATGGTGAAAACCCCTAGCCTTGAGGCGAAGCACGGTGTCATTTCGAGGCGAAGCCGAGAAATCTTATATCAAGGTGACAAGACCCTTCGCTCACGCTCAGGGTTGACTCACTGATCGTGGGGCCAGGCGCGGGAAGAGCAGCCAGCAGGGAGATTGAGCAAGGTAGTTCGAGAGATAGTGCACTTCCGAAGAGCTGCGCGCGCCGGAAATGAGAATTGCGTCTAAATCGTGTTTCTGCATCGCCGCGTGTATGGCGCGGTAGCGTCGGGCATACTCCACTTCCGAAAAACGCGGAAATAACTGGTCACCGGTTGATCCTGATCCGGCAGTCATGATTTACTCTTGCTCCTACAGCCGGCCCTCCATTGGCCCATCACTCCAACTCTGCAGTTGCGTTACAGATTGTACATGGCGCGAGCATTCTTGTGGAGAATCTTCTCTTTCGCCGAATCCGATATGTCATCGCGTTCCATCAGTTTATGGAGATTCTCTGGAAACTCGTTGTCCCAATGCGGGATGTCGGAAGCAAAAACAAAGTGCTCCTCGCCGACATACTTCAAGGTCTCCGGGATCAGTTTTTCGCCGGCCTCCACGCTGAAGTAGATGGGCCGGTCACGCACGACCTCGCTGGGCGGCCGTTTTAGATGCGGTGTCTCTACATGACCGCGTTTCTCCCAATGCTCGTCCATGCGGTCGAGCCAGTACGGCAGCCACGTGCAGCCGATTTCCAGAAACGCGATGCGCAGGTTGGGAAAACGCTCCGGCACCCCTTGAAAGATCATGCTCGTGAACTGTTGAAAAATCCCGACAGGAAAAGCGACGGTATGGACCTCGGTAAAAGTATCGAACATGCCGGCGCCCAATTCGTGCGCGCCGTTCCGGGTGCCGTGAATACCGATGACGCAACCCAAATCCTGCGCTTCCTTGTAGATCGGATCGTAGTAGGAGTGGCCCAGCGGCAAGCGAAGGCCGACGGTCTTTGTCGATGCGCCGACAAAACCGAGTTCTTTCACTGCGCGCCGGATCTCTTTTGCGGCCTCTTCGGGGTCCTGCTGGGGAAAAATGGCGACCGGTTTCAAGCGATCAGAGACCTTCGCCCAGTGATCGTGAACGTAATTGTTGTATGCCTTGGAAAAGGCGATAGCGTAGCCGGGCTCGCGAACACGAGAGACGTCTCCCGCGCCCGTCGAATAGAGAAAGGCCATCTCCATTTTGTGTTTATCCATGATCTGGAGCCAGTCGGGCGCTTTCAAATCCCGCCGGCACCAATCACGATTCGCGGGAAGCGTGCTCTGCAGGTGTCCATCCCATGGTTCCTGAAAGAACAGCGGGCCACTGCGCTTGTCATAGGGAGGCTTCAGGTAGCTCCGCAAAAGATCGGTTTGTTCGATGAGATGTCCATCCGCGTCTATAACCGGAAAATTCGCCATGGCTGCCTCCTTCTGATCCGACCGGACGTTCTGATCGTCCGAATAACAAAGCAGAACGGGTCTGTCAATCGCCTCAGAAACATTGTAGTCAGAAGAACAGGAATCAGCATGGCAAGAGGCAACAGCAAAGAACGATTGGGTAGCAAAACACGACGACGATTGGGCGAAAGTCACGATCCAAGCAGCGTGCTGAGAAACTCTGATTGCAGGCTGCTCAAAAAGATCTCAGAGGCGAGGCGATTGAGACGCAACGAAGCATATGAGTCTTTTTCAGCAGCCTGCTGCTAGCGAATCAACGTGGCGACGACTTCGACGTGGAATGTGTGCGGGAAAAGATCGATGGGTTGAACGATGGCAAGCTTGTACCCTTGCTTCGCCAGCTCTGAAGCATCACGCGCAAGAGTAGTGGGATTGCAGGAGACGTAGAGAATTTTGGCGGCGCCGAACGACGCGAGGCGCCGGCCGATTCCTTTGGCGCCGGTCCGAGGCGGGTCGAGAACGATCTTGGTAAATCTCTCGCGCCGGCCGAAGCGCTCCAAGGCCTTGGTAACGCTCTCGGAAATCCAGTGGATATTATCGATTCCGTTCAATTGGGCGCTCCGTTTACCGCTCTCGATCGAAGGCCGGTGGCCTTCGACGGCGACGACTTTCTGCACGCGCTTGGCGATCGATAGGGTAAAGTTTCCTGCGCCGCAGTAAAGCTCCAACACCCGGTCGCCGGCGGCAAATTCTCCGGCGATTAGCAGCTCGCTCATTATTCTCCGATTTCCTTGTGGATTCACCTGAGTGAAAACATCGGCTTCGACCATCAGGCGAATTCGCTCTTCAGTGTCGACCGAAATCCGCGTCTCTCCCCACGTCCGACGCCACTCGCGTCCGCATACGATCAACCCCCGGATGCGCGGCTCGCCGGTCAGCAGCCCGCCACATGTGTCCTCATCGTCGGCGACAAATTCTCCAGTCGCCTTCGCCACGATTATGGTTTCATCAGGCTGATCGCCGGTTACGATTTCTATCTGTTCAATGGAGGCGTGGATCGACTTGACCCATTTTCGGAGCGCTTCTATGCAGCCATCGGCTTCCTTGCCCGCAATGAGGCAGTAGCCGATCTCTACAAGTCGATGCGACCCCGGGTGATAGAAACCAAGCCGCTTGCTTTTGTCCACGTGGAGCCGGACGCGACGGCGGTAATGGAATTCGTTCGCTGAAGATATAATTGGGCAAACCTGGAATTCATCGAGCTTACCGATCCGCCTGAGCGCATCCTCGATGCTCTTTTGCTTTGCTCGGAGTTGCGTTTTGTACTGCACCTGCTGCCAAGGACAGCCGCCGCACTCGCTTACATACGGGCAGGGAGGAGTTTGGCGGTCAGGAGCTGCTTCGGTAACCCGGATGACCTCCCCGATGGCGTAGTTCCCTTTCTTCCGGACGAGCCGCGCTGTAACTTTATCCCCGGGAACGGTGGCCGGGATCATGATCACTTGGCCATCATATCGCGCCACACCATACGGGCCGTAGCTCAGTGACTCGATCTCTAGCGTGATTTCGTTTTTCGGGTTAGTCTGATTCATTGGATTATTAATAGTACAGGGACGACACCGTTGATGGAAGCCCGGAACGATCCACGCTTGCTTAAGGGTATCGACGAATTCAATCAAGGATTGTTCTTCGAATGTCATGAGACCCTGGAGGAAATCTGGCTGGAAGAGCACGGCGATGATCGGAAGTTCTATCAAGGCATTATTCAGATCGCGGCCGGTTATTTCAAGTATCAGCAAGGAGTCCCCGCCGGCGCCATCAAACTCTGGCGGACCGGTTTGGAAAAGATCGAAAGCTACGGCCCGGTTCATCTGGGATTGAACGTGCAGCCCTTCATCGAAGCCGTAAGAGAAAACCTCAGCGAATTGGAAACCGTCAAAGCATCCGCGATTGATTATCCCTCGCTCAACATCCCGATTCTGCGACGCGTTTGCTAGCACCGCGCTGCATGATCCGCTGCATCGACGTTCGAAAAATCTACCGGCAAGGGGAGAACGAGATAACTGTATTGGACTGTCTCTCGCTCGACGTTCCTGAGGGTCAATTCGCCGTTGTAATGGGACCGAGCGGGTCCGGCAAAAGCACTCTGCTGCACCTGATAGGGGGGTTGGACCGACCGACAGCCGGTGACGTGCTGGTGGGCGGTCGCGTTATTTCGCAGATGGCGGATGACGAAGTGACGCTGTTTCGGAGAACCAAAGTCGGCTTTGTTTTTCAATTCTTCAACTTGCTTCCCAGCTTGACGGCATGGGAGAACGTCTCCCTTCCTTTCGTTCTTGACGGGAAGTCGAAGGCGGAAGCCGACCGGAAGGCGGCAATCCTGCTGGAAAAGGTTGGACTATCGGCCCGAAGTCGCCACCTTCCCGAGGAGATGTCGGGAGGTGAGGTCCAGCGGGTAGCCATCGCCCGCGCGTTGGCGTTCGATCCGCCGGTGCTCCTTGCCGACGAACCCACCGGAAATCTGGATTCGAAGACCGGAGAATCGATTTTGCGTTTGCTGCGTCAAATCAATCAGGAAACTCATTGCACCGTCGTTATGGTGACCCACAGCAAAGAGGCTGCGGAGTACGGCGACCGAACGATTCACCTTCGCGACGGGCGGATTGAGAGAGAGAGCTCGTGACCTTGCGTTTGCTCCGCTCCGTTTCCTGGGGCCACCTGCGACGCCACCGTGTGAGGACCTTGCTTACCTTTTTAGGGATCGCGCTCGGCGTTGCGGTCATCGTCGCGATTGCGATGGTCAATCGGTCGCTCACGAGTTCTTTTCAATCGACCATCGATCAGATCGCCGGCAAGGCTGTGTTGCAGGTGTCAAATGGTGAAAGCGGGATCCGGGAATCCTTGTTTCCGGTCATACGCGACACCGAAGGAGTAGAGGACGCCGCGGCGGCCGTCGAGGGCTTTTTGCCGGTTAGCGGAGCGGAACGGGAACGGCTTTACGTCTATGGCGTCGATCTGCTCACGGACTTCGCGATCCGGGAACATCAGTTCGTCGATTCCGAATTTGCCTTCGATCAGGCGCTGGATTTCATCGCTCAGCCTGACTCGATCGCCCTGACGGAATCGTTTGCCCGTCGGTTTGGAATCAGTCGGGGCGCCAAGATTACGCTCACCACGAGCAGCGGTAAACGCAACTACACCGTTCGGGCTCTTCTAAAAGAACAAGGCGCCGCTAAAGTCTTTGGCGGAAATTTTGCGCTGATGGATTTGCCGGTTGCGCAGCGGACCTTCGGCAAGGAGGGGAAGCTCGACATTGTCGATCTGACGGTGGAGGAAGGGGTAAAAATTGAGGCCGTCCAAGAGCGCTTGCGTCAGCGGCTGCAAGGGGCGGCCGACATTGAGCGACCCGGAAAGAGGGGAGAGCAGATAGAGCAATTGTTAACCTCCTTTCGCGTCGGGCTGTTCTTCGTGAGTTTGATCGCCCTTTTCGTTGGATTCTTCCTCATCTACAACACGGTATCCGTATCGGTCGTACAGAGAAAGCGTGAGATCGGCACGTTGCGCTGCCTGGGGATGCGTCGCCGGGAGCTGCTCGGTTTGATCATTTCGGAGGCGTTGGCGCTAGCGATACTCGGCGCGTTTTTCGGAACCCTGTTGGGGTGGCTGTTGGCGCAGGCCGCGCTAGTCGCAGTAGGAGAGACCGTTGGCAATCTTTTCTCGCTGATGAGCCTTGCTCCAGCAAACCTGACCTTGCGAGAGTTCGGACTTGCCGTCGCAAGTGGAATAGTTGTGGCCGTTCTTGCGGCTCTGCATCCGGCAGTCGAAGCACTGCAGGTGAGCCCGCTCGAAAATGCCAGACAATCGGCCTGGAGGCCTGGACTTCAAATAAAGAGGTCTTGGCCGTCGATTTCCGGCTTGCTTTGTCTCTGCGTGGCGCCCATTCTTCTGTTTATATCGCCGTCGCTGCGCGAACCGGTCAAAGCATTCAGCCTGGGCGTCATCGGAATGCTGGTGTTTTTGCTCGGCGTCTCATTTCTCTGTCCGCTGATCATTAACTCCGGGGTTAGTTTGTTTTGGCGGTTTGTCGGGCGCTTCCCCGGCTTCTTTTGGGTCGAGACAACATTGGCCTCCGATAGTCTTCGGCGTAATCCAATCCGCGCGGGGATTACCGTGGCCACGATAGTGATCAGTCTCGCGGCGATCTTTACGATTGCCGCGTTCGTCAACAGCGTGCGAGGCTCACTACTGGCTTGGGTGGATCAAATGGTAACGGCGGATCTGATCGTCAGCTCCGGGGCAAGAACCGCCGGTCCCAGAAACGTGCCCCTGAAAGAGGATCTGGCGTCCGGTCTGAAGAGGATTCCGGGAGTTAAGATTACCGATCTATACCGGTTGATTCGCTCGAATTATCAGGGCAAACCGATTTTGATCGAGTCGTTCTCGGCGCAGGAGTCAAGGAGCGTTCGAACTCTGCCGATGGCAAAAGGGGACGGCAACGAAGCCTTGCGCGCTATGGGCGAAGGCAAGGGAGTGATCATCAGCGAAAGCTTTGAGAGCAGGTTTGGCAAAGGGATCGATGATACGGTTGATCTCGCCACGCCGTCCGGAGTCGTTTCCTTTAGAGTCCTCGGGGTCTATGTCGATTATTCCTCTGATATCGGCAGCGTTCTTATCGACCGGGCCCTCTATAAGAAGTACTGGCGAGATGATTTAGTGGATGCGTTCGATCTGTGGCTTGAGGCGGAAGCCGATCAACAAACCGTCATTCAGGAGATCAAAGAGCGCTACGGTGAAAAATACCAGCTTTTCATCAGCACTCATCGGGAACTCCGGGACTCCGTCGTGAGAATCATGGAGCAGTCGTTCGTGGTCAATTACGCCGTTGAGATCGTTGCTGTGGTTGTCGCGATCTTTAGCGTCATCAACACGCTGCTGGCCTCCGTTCTGGACCGTACTCGCGAGATCGGCGTTTTACGCGCCATAGGCGCGACTCAGGCTCAGGTTCGAAGAGTTGTCGTTATGGAGGCGGGCTGGATGGGACTCCTGGGAGCGCTTCTAGGTTTGTTCGCCGGCACGATTATGGCGTATCACCACGTCGTCTACAATACAAAAGTCCTGACCGGCTGGACTTTTCAGTTTTACTACCCCTATGGCGTGGCGATTTTGTCCTTCATCGCGGCGGTCATCCTTTGCTTGATCGCGGGCTACGGTCCGGCGCGGCGGGCGGCTTCGACGCCGATCGTCAGCGCCATTGGATACGAGTAAGAAAACAGGTTTAGGTTCAGGCTAAGGTCAAGTCTTCAATGTCGAACTTCGAACCTCGAACCCTTCTGCGGGAGATGTCGCAGGCTAGAGTGTCGGCAACTCGGTAAATACAACAAACCGGGCGCGGCGGTTCTTGAGCCGGCAGTCCTCGGTTTGCTCGAAACACGCCGGTGCTTCCTTGCCGTAACTGATCGTCACCAACCGGTTCGCTTCAACGCCCTGGTTCACGAGGAACTCTTTCGCGATCTGGGCGCGTTTCGCGCCTAGTGCGAGGTTATATTCGGCGGAGCCGGTGTCATCGCAGTGACCCTCGATTTCGACGCGCGCATTGGGGTGCGCTTTCATCCATTCGCCGTTCTGTTTGAGAATCTGCTGAGCATCGTCCCTTAGGTCGGGGCTGTCGAAATCGTAGTAGATGTCCTGCAGCGCCGCGCCGGGAGGAGTCACCGCGGCGAGGCCCCTGGCGATCGCCTCCATACTCGAAACGGAACGTGCGGCCGCATTTTCTTGGGTACTTTGGAGTACCGGCTTCAACACAGCAGGGTTAGAGCTGCTGTTAGAGCACGCGCCGAGAAAAACTGAGAGAAGAATGGCCCCACCGGAGGCGCAAAGGCTCCGGGATGGGCCCGTGCGTTTTCGAGGCTCTGAGGCTCGCTGATGGAATTTCACGCGCATCGATGTTGCGTATGGTCGCCGGTTATACACGGCTTGTCAAGTTTTGGCTGGCCTCGGTAGTGACTCAATTTAGGTTCAGGATGACAGCCCCATCAAGTGTCATTCTGAGGCGTTAGCCGAAGAATCTGGGTTTTGCGAGAGTTGAACGGGCAGTGGCTCACGAAAATGAGTCACTACCCTGGCCTCGCAGGCTGCCGAAAAAGCCTTATAGGCTTCCTGTCTGCGTGCGATGCACAGGCAGGCGTTGCGCGCACGGCTGAACGCTCTATTGCCAATTGTCAATGTTTTCGGGCCCCTGATTCGGGCCGATGGGTCCCATCATTGGGTACAGCAATGAAAGCAGGACTCGCCGCATTGGCCAAATCTGTACTTCGGGCAGCTTGAAGATCACGCGCCAAGGAGTCCGTTCTTGAGTAATTCGTGGCCAATCTTGCCGCCGTCGGCGTGGTATGAAAGTTGCCCTTAGAGATTGGCGCCGTGCTTACAGGTTGGCCGAAAAAGAGGGAAAGTAGCGTATGGAACAGGAACTCACTTATTTGATTTTAGGAGCCGTCCCGACGCTGATCTCCGCGATCGTACTTTCGCGCATTCGATCTTTTCCGAAGCGTGTACATCCAGAGGACTCCGCAGGCTCCGCCGAGGAAATCAATTAAGACGTCAGCGACGAGCGCGCTACGGCTCGGAACGAAGGCCTGATGCAGCTCGTCGCCGGCGGCATAGAGCAAAACCAGGACAAGAGTCCAAATTGCCCAACCCCACTTCCAGCTTGCCCGCGCTCCACTGTCAAACGCCCGCAGCAGTAGAACGGATAGAATAAAATACTCGGCCCAGTGACCGAATTTCCGAAACGCTGAATCAACGGCATCGATCTCTTCTGCCGCGAGGTTGGGAAACAGCCGGGAAACCAGCTCTCTCAATATCGGCGAGGTATTAGCCGACGAAAAAGTATCGGTGGAGAAATAAAAAATCACCCCGGCCCAGAGCAGAACCGGGGCCCACTTCATGATCATACTCAGCTCTGATTATCCCGGTATTGGTTTCCTAAGCAGCGCGTAAAAACAAGCGGCGATCAGAAATAGCGCAATCAAGGCGGACATCATGGGACCATAGCTTCCGTAGCGGTCGTACACCGCGCCGGCAACCACTGGCCCGGCGGCGGCTCCCCAAAGGTAAAAGGCGCTCATCGTGCCGCGAATCGTTCCGAAGTATTTTCGCCCAAAGAAGTCGCCCAGCGTTGCCCACCCCACCGGAAAGATCGATTCGACAACCGTGAAAAGCACGGCAAACAACCACAAATTCCATTCTGATTCACCGTAAGCCAACAAGAAAAGCGACGCTGTGCCGACGAGCATGCTTACGGCCATCAGCCTCGGCTTGTTCATGCGATCCGCCAGCCAGCCAAGCAACAAATGGCTGGGAAAACTGACCAACGCCATGGTTGCCAGCAGGGCGGCTGCGCGTTGCTCGGAAACGCCTTTCCAAACCATCATCGGAATAAAATGCACGGTGATCGTGTTAAACGCCGCTACGCGCCCGATGGTTGCTAGAATCATCAACCAGAAGGCCGAAGTTTTCATCGCCTCCCTAACAGTGAAACTAATTTCCGGTTTCTGCGCGTGCGGTAAGGCGGATTGAGAAGAAGTCGAAGCACTCGCTGCCGAGAACTTCTCCGGAGATTCTCCGTCCGGAAGCAAGCCCATACTCTCAGGAGAGCGGCGCACCGGAAGCGCCAGTGGAATTCCTATGACGATCAGTCCGAGTCCCGCGATGAAGGCGCCGTAGCGCCAGCCCCATGTGTGAACGGCCAAAGCAAGCAATGGGGTAATAAGCGTTCCACCTAAGCTTATCGCGGAGCTGATAAGAGTCATGGCCAGCCCGCGGCGGCGAATGAACCAGGAATTAGCCAAAACCATCGGCGAATGCATAAAGCCCGCTGAAAATGCGAGCGAGATGACGCCTAAGTAGACCGCGAGAAAGGCATAGTAGCTGTTGACGGTTGCGAGAAGCATGTAACCAATGCCCGACAACGTGATCGCGATCATAATCATAGGGCGAGGACCGAAGCGGTCAATGAGGTAACCGGCGAACGGGCCCTCGATGGCTCCCTCGGCTCGAGCTAGTGAGAACGCCAGGGATGTGGCCGCCCGGCTCAACCCCAGTTCCTGAGTGATGGGCAGGAAAAAGACCGTGAATCCGTAAAGATGAAATCCTCCGCCAAGAAGCCGGATAGCGCAGCCTACGGCGACCATGCGCCAGCCGTAATAGACTCCGCTGAACTTGGGTTTGAGTAGATCGAGCATTTTGCGCTAGTCAGGCACTAATCGGGCTTTGTGCTTCCTGAGGCATGCTGAATCCGGTCGCCTGAAGGTGGACAAAAGACTTCGTCACTCCCGCGGATCCGCCGGAGGACGGGTCAGCCGTAGGCTGAAGCGGAAGTCTAGGAATGAAAACGCCTCTGCATCCCGTTTTACGGGAATACCCAGAGAGAAAAGTCTTGATACGTGTTAATCACGCAAGCAGCCGGTAGTCAACAGAACTGTCAAATGAATCTAAACCTAAAATCGCAAACAAGAAAGATTCTTCGCTCTGCCAGACTGTGTTAAAACTCTCCGTTCGCGCTCCAACCAGGCTCAGCACGAACGGGCACCGGACCCGGGCTGCTTAACCTTTGCACGTCACCCATTCCCTTGCGTAGCTATTCAAACTTTCGCAGCCGTTCCCGGTTACGACAAGCGTCTCGCCGAATTGCAAGCCCATCTTTTCATCCTTCGTGATCAGGTTGGGCTGAATTACAATAACCATGTTTTCGCGGAAGATCATTTCTGTTGAATCGTGACGCTTCGTGGTCTTGGTTTGAAAGATAGGGGGATACTGGTTCACGCCATGAACCAGGTCGTCGTAGATGCTGTAGCCCCGCTGGTGGATAATCTCGGCGGCCTCTTCGGCTTCGGAGGTCGACGTTCCATCCTTGATTCCCGCCGTCAGCGTTTCAAACGCTTCGACTGCCGCGTCGTGCATCTTGAGCCATTCAAGGGTCGGTCCTTCGCCGATGGAAAATGTGCGATGAATCTGCCCGCTGTATCCCGAGTACGCGCCGCTGATCTCGGTGATCAAGCAATCGCCTTTTTGAAGCTTGCGGCTGGAGTGAAACTGCGCGGGAACGGGGAAGTCCGGACTACGCATGGCCATGCTGCTCATGAAGTGAATTCCGGCATAGCCGCCCTGCTTGAGATACACAGGCTCGATCAGATATGGAATTTCGTCCTCACGCATGCCCTCTTTCAAGCCTTCGGCCAGAGCCTTGATCGATTGATCGGTCAGCCTCGACGCGAGGCGAATCCGCTCGATCTCCTCAGTGCTCCGCACCGTCCGCATCATCCGCATCTTACCGCCCAGATCAGTAAACGCGGCATTTGGGAATTTCTCGCGCAGCTTAACGTAGTGTTGATATGGGATGGCGCCGACCAGGCCGATGTTTCGAGATTCCAAGCCGCGTTCCCGGAGTAGCTCTAAAACGCTGTTGCTGGTGTTTGCGCCAGCCCAGCGAACATCCTTTACAACCGACATCACCCGAGCCATGGGAAAATGATTGAAGAGTTGCATGAGCACGACGGGGTCTTTGTCCTTTTGCATGAGCACATAAGCTTCCCGGCTGCTGGGCCAGTCGGTCAGCCAATAAACGTCCGAGGCGTAACGTCCCGTGCCATAAACCAAAAGGGCGTCCACTCCCTCTTGATCCATCAAAGTTTTAGCCTTCCTGTGGCGCGAAGCCATTTCCTCATTCGAGAATGTCGGAAAATCAGATCGTTGCCTCATGATTGAGTCCCCCTAAGCAGTATTCGTGTCTGTGTTTCGATGAGCGAATTCCTTCTGTAGCATTGATTCGGTTTTATGAGCAATAGCACGATCCTGCGATCCTTAACTCACTCTACGCCAAAGGTCGTACTGGACATTGCTTCCTCGACATGCAAATGTTTTACGGAGCTTAAAATTTACCTGCATCGACGGAGAAAAAACATGAATAGATCGTTTTTTGCGCATCGCGCTCTGATAGCGCTCTGTCTGTCCGTGATTACAGCCTGTGGTTTTGCGCAGGCGCAGCCGGCCACGGAATACCAACCACAGGTTGGGCAGGAGGGGAAGGACGTGATCTGGGTGCCGACCCCGCAGGCCTTGGTGGACAAGATGCTCGACCTGGCGAAAGTCACGCCGCAAGATTACGTTATTGATCTCGGCTCGGGCGATGGGCGGACGGTTATTACCGCAGCCAAGCGCGGCGCTCGCGCGCTCGGCATCGAATACAATCCGGAGATGGTCGAGCTATCGAAGCGCAATGCTGCCAAAGAAGGCGTCGGCGACAGAGGCAGTTTTGTCAAATCCGACCTCTTTGAGAGCGATTTCTCACAGGCCACAGTCATTACGATGTTTTTATTGCCTGAGATAAATCTGAAGCTTCGCCCGAAGATCCTCGATCTCAAGCCCGGCACTCGGATTGTTTCGAATTCCTTCACGATGGGAGAATGGAAGGCGGACGAAGAAGCCACCGTCAAAAACGGTTGCGCATCCTACTGCACGGCTCTTCTGTGGATTGTGCCGGCGAAAGTGGAGGGCGCCTGGAAGGTGCCGCAAGGAGAGCTAACGCTTAAGCAAAAGTTTCAGATGCTGTCTGGAACGCTCAAATCCGGCAATGTTGCCGCGCCGATCACCAATGGCAGGCTGAACGGCGATCAGATCAGTTTCACCGCAGGCGGCGCCCAATACACCGGCCGGGTGAGCGGTAACACGATCGAGGGAACCGTGAGATCGGCGGGCATCGATAAAAATTGGACAGCCTCCCGTACAGCGAAGGCCGCTGCGACACCTTCACAGTCTTGAGCGAGTGCTGCAGGAATCTACTATTTGCCGTTTACCCTTCGAGACACGCCCAGGGCGAACGGCAAACGAGTCTTTTTCAGCAGCCTGCTAAAGCTTCAACAACCGTCTAGCATTCCCCTCCAACATCAACTGCTTTTCCGACTCAGGGCAGTCCAGCGCTTCGATTTTTTCGACGGCCTTCCAATCACCGAGGTTATACGGGTAGTCGGTGCCGACCATGATGTGATCCGCTCCGGCGAGCCGGCGCAGATAGTCGATGGTATCGACGCGGTAGATCATGTTGTCATAGTAGATGTTCTTCAAATAGGCGCTGGGGGGTTTCTGGGCCTGGGGCGCGCGGGCGCCGGCACGCACCTGGAATCCCTGATCGAAGCGGCCTAAATGGTAGGGGAAAAATCCACCGCCATGCAGAACGCAGAGTTTCAGATTAGGAAAGCGATCAAAGACGCCGCTGTAGGTCATATAGCCCAGCGAGAGGGCGCTGTCCGCCGGATTGCCGCAAATCAGCTTCAATCCGTAAGGCCCCATGCGTTCGGCCCCAGCGACGTCTTCCGGATGCATTACAATCAACGCATCGAGTTCCTCAGCTTTTTTCCAAAACGGATCGAAGTCATGGCTATTGTAGTACTGACCGTTGACGTTTGAACCGATGTAACCACCGGAAAGCTTTAACTCGCGTACGGCCTGCTCCAGGACTTTGGCGGCTCGCGGCGGATCTTGCAAGGGAACAGCGGCGATTCCCACGAACCGGTCAGGATGCTTCTTGATCAGCTCCTTGATCCCTTCGTTGTACAGCCGGCACCAGTTCTCGCCTTGCTCGCCGGTCAGTTGATATCCGAGGGTAGCTGTATGCGATTCCAGCGCGGCGACGGCGAGTTTAGACTCTTGCATCATTGCCAGGCGGGCCTCGACGGCGGCCAGGTTTGGATGCAAGACAAACTGCGGCGCTCCCGCGAACGAGAGCGCCTTCTCGCCGTCTTTGGTTTCTGAAAGCTCAACGCCCAGGCTTCGGCCGTGACGCTTGGCTTCTTCCAGAAGACTCGACGGGACATAGTGGTGATGAATATCGATGGCGGAAATTGACATGGACATTTTGATCCTTCCAAATGATGCGGTAATGATTATCCCGCGGGAGCGACTTTGTCTGAACCAGAGAATAGATTCTTCGCTCCGCTCAGAATGACATTTGCGAGCGATGTCATCCTGAACGAAGTGAACGATCTAAAGTATTTTAACTCACCAGGATCTAGTTCGTCTTGCAGATTTGTTGCCGCCGGACTTTGCCGGGAAAAACGTCATTGCAATGGCCGTCCTCTACGACCGTCCGGCCATTGACGATCACGGCCTTCATTCCGGGCGGATGTCGCTGCACTTCCTGCGCATCGATGATTTCAGGCAGCTTTTTGCTGACCAGGTCATCGATCTTGTCGGCGTCAAATACAGTAATATCGGCCGGCATTCCTTCTTTCAGGACGCCGCGGTTCAGCCGGAGTTTCTGCGCCGGGAATCCGGTCAATTTCCAGACCGCTTGTTCGAGGCCGAACAGATTCTTTTCACGCCGCCAATATCCTAGCACTTTCGTCGGTGCGCCGTGCCAGAAGAAGCGATCCAGATGCGCGCCGACGTCAGTGCCGATCAGGCTCGTGTCGGACTTGATCATTTCCGCCAGAAGTTCCATGTGGGCGTTCGCCAGGCCGTAATAGACACCGCGAGAACGGAGGTTGTCTTCGAGCCAGGTATCGAAGAAGGCGTCGACCGGCGGCTTCTCGGTGATGCGCGCGATTTCTTGGGCGTTCTTGAGCTCGAGCCTTTTCAGCCCGGGGTTTTCAATGTGCTCGAAGACGACCCGGTCCCAACCGTGCCATTCGACGAATTCCGGTTTCCCCGCTGCCGCCATGCGCTCTTGCTCCAATTTTCTTCTAATATCTTTGTTCTCAAGCTGGGCCCGAAGGTCGCTTGAACCCTTGATTGCCTCCCAGGTCGGCAGGCCGTTCAGGAAGAAGCAATCGTCGATCGTAAAGCGGCGAATGTGCTGGTACGGGATCACCACGCCATAGATGTCTTGGCCGCGCTTTTGGGCTTCCGCCATATAAGTCATCGCCTTTGGGCCGTCGGATTTTTCTCCCGGTCGGACGCGGAACTCATTGCCGATTTGCGTCGCGTGAATCCTTTCGAGCATCGCCGGTACGCCGGTTTCCGGCTTGAGTATCATGCTGAATCCGTTGAACTGAAAGCAGCCGTTGAAGTCGCTTGCCACGTTTGCCAACTCAACGATTTCGTCGTGTGAAGCGAAGGTGCTGGGGGTTCCGGCGTGGATAGCGGGGCCGCCGCGCGGGCTCGTGGAGAAGCCGATGGCGCCCAACTCCATTCCTTCACGCACCATTTTTTTCATCGCGTCGAGTTCTTCAGGGTTCGCTTCTCTGGCATAGGCAGCTTCGCCCATGACCGTCAGTCGCACAGGAGAATGAGGCATCAAAGGGGCGACGTTCACGGCGATTTTACCTTCAATATAGTTCAGGTATTCACCATAGGTATTCCATCTCCAATCCTTGTCATCGACGTATTTGTCCAACACGCGCCGTAGATAATTAACCAGAACCTGGCGCGGCTCGGTTTTCTGCGGCACCGGCGCGCAAGAGGCTCCGCAGTCGCCGATCACGATGGTTGTCACCCCGTAGTTCACGACAGGGTTGCCATGCGGGTACTGCACGACGAAAGCATCCATGTGGGTATGGGAGTCGATGAAGCCCGGCGCGACCACGTGTCCTTTGGCGTCTATCTCTTTTTTCCCAGCGCCGACGTTCTTACCGATAGCTGTGATCTTTTCATCTTCGACGGCGACATCGGCTTCGAATCCGGCGCTTCCAGTGCCGTCCACCACCAGTCCGTTTCGGATCACCAAGTCATGAGCCATAATCACGGAACCTCCTTCTTGAGATAATTCGCTTATCCCACCTAACTCGGGCGGCTGTCAACCGTACTCAAGCCGCTGAAAAAAGGCCCATCTGCTTCGTGTCGGTCACGAAGTTCTGATTCATCGCGCCAAGACGCCAAGCCCGGCAATAGACCTTATCTTCGACCCACTCTCAACCAGCCTTAACCTCAACCTGCTTTATCCCTTAGCGTCCTTTGCCCCTTTGCGCGAGATAAAGTTTGTCGGATGCTTTTTCATCCGGCCAGGACGCAGAAGGACGGTTAGGCTTTTTAGACCAAGGACTTTGCAGTAGTTATCGACGCTGGAACCTTTTAATTCTTGCGAGACTTCAACTCTCCTCCGAAAGCAAAAAGCCCGGCTGGATGGGGACCCAGTCCGGGCTATGATAGTTAACCGAGGTTTTAGCCGTATCCGGCAAAACGCGTTGACTATGGATCATGAAAACGCATGCAGCTGTATCCCGTGTTCTGTGCGCCGGCCGCCAAAACTACATCGCGTCTCCGGGCCGCTCGTATTGCGTCTTGCCCATGCGCTCTTTGATTGTCGGATAGGCGATAGTGAAGATGGTGATGGCGATGAGAATCACCACGCTTGGAAACATCAGCCACTTGGCGCCATAGGCCGCAGTGGAGATCCAAAGATAGTTCTCCGCGATTTTGCCGAGGGTCAGTCCAAGGATCAGGGGCGGCCGCGGCCAGCCGAAAGAAACCATGAAATAACCAATCACGCCGAAAAGGAGCATCACCACCATATCTTCGATTGCGTTATTTGCGGTAAACGAACCGATAAATATTAGAAACAACAAAAACGGGATCAGCAGCGAGCCGCGAATAAAGGTGAGAGCCGCAAGATGATTCAGGATTAGGAAGCAGACCGCCGCGACGATGAGATTCGCGATGATGAGCACCCAGACCATCGAGAAAGTCACATCGAGGTGGGTCTTGAGCATTTCCGGTCCGGGATTCAAGCCGACAATGAGAAGGGCGCCAAGCAGTAGTGCCATAGACCCGCTGCCGGGAATACCGAACGCGACCGTAGGAATGAGGTCCCCGCCGCGGGTTGAGTTGTTGGCCGCGCCTGGACCAAGCACTCCCTCGATGACACCTTTGCCTGCCAGGGATTTGTCCTTGAGGCCTTGCACTGCATGAGCATACGAGATCCATTGGGCAACGCTAGCGCCTAATACCGGTAAGATTCCGAAGTAAACCCCGATAAGGCTACAGCGAACTACCAGCCAGAAATTGCGAAAGGCGTCCTTGACCCCCTCCATAACGCCGGTGAGTTTTTGATGCTTGTTGCTGGCGATGCTCGTGCCTCGAACAGCGAGATCGACGATTTCAGGAACGGCGAATAGGCCGACAACGACAGGCACGAGATCAAGTCGATCCCAAAGATAAAGAGTTCCGAACGTGTAACGTAAGGATCCGGTCTGCGGATCCACTCCGATGGCGGCAAGCATCAAACCAATGCCGCCGGCCAGCAGCCCTTTGATCAAGGAAGCTCCAGCCAGGGTGCCTATAAAAGTGATACCCATGATCGCGATAATAAACAGTTCCGGGGAGCCGAAGAGTAGAACCAGGGGACGCATGATCGGGATCGAAATGGCTAGGGACACAGCGCCGACGAGAGCGCCGATAACCGAACTCGTAATCGCGGCGCCCAGCGCCCGTCCTGCTTCGCCGTTTTTCGACATCGGATAGCCGTCGAGTATCATAGCCGCCGCAGAGCCCTCGCCGGGGATGCCGAACAGAATTGAGGTCAGGTCTCCAGTAGTGCCCGTTACGGCAAGCATGCCGAGCAAGAACGCAAAAGCTTCTATCGGGGTCTTAATCGTGTAAGAGAATGGCAGCATCAACGCCAGGGTGGCTAGCCCGCCTAGCCCCGGAAGGAGACCCACAAAGAAGCCAATCGCTATTCCTATCAGCAAGTAGCCGAAGGCCGGCCAGGCGACAACTTGCCAAAATCCTGAAACAAATGCCTCTAGCATGTAGCTCTCCTAATGAAAGTCAGCCAACTCGGACGATGCTCCTTACCCTATCTTTCAGTCGTCGTCAACAAGTTTATTAGATTAGTTGGCGCGGAGTTATTTCTCCAAAGCCCATTTCATTTTTTCGATCACTTCCCATGGAAAGTTGGCCTGAGCGTGGGAGAGCGCCCGTACAGCATCGGCATCGGTTAAGCTCCAAGCCAGGTAAAGACCACTCCTTCTGGAAACGGGAGATTGAGCAGCCTTACGAACAGCCCGTAGAATGCGAGCCAAGCGAAAACTGTCAGACCCAAGGAAATTCCCCAGCCTTCCCGCGACTGGATTTTAAGGTATGAGAAGACGAGCAAAGGGATTGTAATAGAGAATCCCAGCAGCCAAATGCCGATAAAAAAGCCAAAGATCCAAGAGAATATGTTAATCGCGCGGCGCCGGGCCGTAACCGGGTCGACTCCCTTGGTGAACTGGAAGTCCATGGGCGTGGCGCCGGAAGGCTCTTTCCTTACGAACCCCTTCAAGTCAAGGACGACTTGGACAAAAGCCAAGATCACCATCGGAATTCCAATGGCCCAGGGATAGAGTCGCGCCTGCGGTCTCCATTCCATTGACATGTAGACCCACACGATGAAAAAAACCAACCAAACAAGGCTGAAAATGGCTCGCGGTCTCAGCTTCAAATTAATATCCTCCTAATCGTTCCAGCCGTAGAGTTTCATCGCATTGGTGCGTATTATCTTGTCTTTTTGCGGGTCGGTGATGTCCTTTCTACCCGTCATCGTCGATACCATGTAAGGGAAACTGCCGTCCCAGTGCGGATAGTCCGAGGCGAACAAGATGACATCGTCGCGGATTTTTTCCAATACGTAGGGCAGGGTAGCTTCTTCCGGCTCGGTTGCGTAAAACCAGTTGCCGGCGGTCATATACTCGCTCGGTTTCTTTTTCAAAAGCGGCGCCTCGGATTGCCGCTTTTCCCATTCCTCATCCATGCGGTCCATCCAGTAGGGAACCCAGCCGCAGCCGCATTCCAAAAAGGCGATTCTCAACTTGGGAAATTTTTCCGGCACGCCCCCGTACATCAACGCGGCACAATCGAGCAGTGTCTCAAAGGGCCTGCCGATCGTGTGGCGGAATAGAAAAGTATCGAAACGGATCTCACCGGCCGGTCCTTGGCGCGAATTGTGAATCAGTAGCGGCGCATTGAGTTTCTGCAGCTCTTCATAAATAGGCCAGTATATCGGTTGGCCGATGTGTTCCTTCATACCAAACGTGCCGACGGTGATCCCTGAGAGGCCGAGCTTGGCGATGGCGCGATGGGTCTCCTTGCAGGCGGCATCGACATCCTGGAACGGCACCAGGCCGACGGCTTTTAGCCGCGGGCTTTCCGCGCAAATGCTCGCTACCCAGTCGTTGTACGCCCGGCAAAACGCCGCCGCATAATCTTTCTCGGGCAGCATCGTCACTCCAAAGCCGCCGGTCGGGAAGAGGACCGAAATGTCGATCCTCTCAGTATCCATATCGCGAAGACGAGTTGGCACGTCGGTGATATTCATGCCAAGCTTGCCGTACATGCTCGAATCCCAAACGTCGTTGGGGAGAAGCGAGCCTTGCCTCCGGCAATAGGGCTCTTCCATAAATTTGCGGATGTCCGCGTCGCGATCCCTTACATGGCCGTCGGCGTCGATAACCTTCACGTTTTCTAAATTAGGACTTGACATAGCTGTTCCTCCTTCAAGCAAGATATTGGAGTGCTGGAGTGTTGGGCATCTCACGCTGCGAAACGCACCTGTGCCGGATTGAGCGCGCCGTGCTTGGCTTTGTTCGCTGTAATCTCCAACGATTCGGGAATCTTCTCCATCCCTTCGAGCTTATGGGTGATCATCGGATCTATGCTGATTCGTTTTTGCGCGATCAAACGGGCGGCAAGGACCATTTGTTTAGGGGTCGCCAATTCCGGCGGAAACATATAGGTGACCTTCTTGGCTCGCAGATAATTGAAATCGAGGGTCACCGGCTCGTGAAAGTGAGGGATGCTCAGGATCTTTCCACCTGGCGCCACGCAAGCGACGGCGTCGGTAACGGTGGACCCGCCGGAGAGTCCCATCTTCGGGCTGCCGCTGGCGGCTTCGATGACAAATGGCGCGCCTTTGCCGTCCGTGATCTCCATCACTCGCTCGACGACGTTCTCCTTCGATGCGTTGATGGTGATATCGGTTCCAAGTTTGCGGGCCATTTCCAGGATGTCGTCTCTGCGATCTACGCCGATTATGGTGTCGGCGCCTGCGGCTTTGGCCGCCTGCGCGCAGTTGAGCCCCATGACGCCTTGTCCCAAGACGAGTGCCACGTCACCCAACGTGATCCCGAGCGCCTGCACGTTGAAAATGCAGCTGGTGAGCGGCTGGATCGCCGCGACTTCCCAATCACTGACGCTTTCCGGCATTTTTGCGAGCGCATCCAATGGCACCGCGGCGCATTCCGAAAAGCAGCCGGGAAAGTCTCTGCCAATCGTTCCAACATGCGTATGGGTGGCGCCGACCCGATCGCCCACACGCAAGCCGTACTCGTTCTTTTCGTCGACATCCACGATCTCGGCGCAGAACTCATGTCCGAACAGTTGATGCGGTCCTTTAGCCAAAGCTTTTTTGACTTTATCGTAGCTGTTGGAGCGCTCGCCATAGAAGAGTTGGACTTCAGTCACCGAGGGTTGGACGACTTTTGTTTTGACGACCGCCCAGCCGGGCTTGAGATCAGGGTAAGGAACATCCTCAAGCCGCATTTCGTTGAAGGCGTGGGTCACCCAACCTCGTATGGTCTTCATTAAGCGCGCTCCTTTGCCGCATCGTGCTTACCATAGTGGCAAATTGCAGGTCAACAGGCCGTTGAAAACGGCTCATCTAGCCTGCCAAGGGGGCGGGGAGCAAGGAGCATGGAGCAAGGAGCATGGAGTTGGGCCGGAGGTCAGACGTCAGAGTTTAGTTCAAAGTCGCTGACTTCTGATCTCTGACATCTGCGCCATGATTTCTTACACTTGGCATCGCTCGGCCAAGCCTTTTTTTGTCGGATTGAGGTGTGATAAGAGGAACTCATAATTAGATGACCGGACAACATTAAACTGATGGATTTTTGTCTTTCACCCGAGGAAGAAAGCCTGCGTCGAAGAGTCGAACAGTTTGTTCGCGACGAGCTGATTCCTCGGGAGCCGGAGTTCGAAAACGCTCCGGATATCTTCGAAGGCAGTCGATGGAAGAGCCGCGCCAAATTGAGCCGCGATCCAGAAATCAAGCGCTACGTCGAGATCATGGAGGAATTGGAAAAGAAAGCGGAAGCCAAAGGATTATGGTCTCTCGACGTGCCAAAGGAATTTGGCGGGGAGCAAGTCAGTAATGTTGCGATGATCGCTATCACGGAAGAGCTGGAGAAGACTTCGATCCCTTTTGAGCTCGGCAATCACGTCTCGAATATTCTTTATAATTGTAAAGACCACCAGAAGGAGAAGTTCCTTTGGCCCTGCATCCGCGGCGAGAAGACATCCGCTTTCGGGCTTACCGAGCCGGCATCCGGCGCGGATCCCTCCATGCTGCAGACTACCGCGACGCCGGACGGAGATTACTTCATCGTCAACGGCACGAAGATGTTTCCAACATTCGCCGATGTCGCGGATTTCGTTCAGCTGTTCGCCCGCCTGCCGGGCACTCAGGGGCGCGAAGGAATCACCTGTTTTCTGATCGAGACAGGGACGCCGGGCTATCGTGTTGTGCGCAGCATTGCCACCATCGCCGGGACCGAGCCCTGTGAGCTCGTATTCGAGGATTGTAAGGTTCACAAGGATCAGGTCCTCGGCGAAATCGGCAAAGGCTGGCAGTTGAACCAGGCTTGGCTCGGCGCCAGACGTTTTCAGGTGGGCATCCGCGCTCATGGACAGTCCCATCGAGTTTTGCGCTGTGTAGCGGGGTTGCTGCGCGGTGATCCCAACGATACCGGGCGATTCGCGCAGCCGCTCGGACGTTTTTTGGGAGAACTGGAGACGCTGCGAGCGCTTACGTATTTCGGCGCTTGGAAGGCGGACCAGAAAATGGACGTTCGTTGCGAGGCCGCCGGCGTGAAACTGTTTGCGACGGAGCTGTTGCACAAAGTCGTTGATTTTGGCTTGGAAGTGGCCGGAGCTGCGGGGCTGCGAAAAGAGCATGTGCTGGCCCGAGCCTTCCGGCATGCAAGGGCCAGGCGCATTGTCGAGGGGCCGTCGGAAATCCAGCGCCATATCATCCAGCGCGCGCTGTTTCGGGAAGGAATCGCCATGATGGAGTTGCCGTAATGCAGGCCTTTTTGCTCGGCCTACAACACAGGTTTCTCGGCAGGCGGTCTACAGTGTAACTATCGCCTTGTTCAGGTATGGATCTTAAATTAAGTGAAGAAGAAAAACTCGTCAGAGAAACTGCCGCGCAATTCGTTTCACGCGAGCTGATCGCCCGTGAGGGCAGATATCTAAAGCAGGAGGAATCTTTTTTGCCGCCTGGCGACCCGCCGCGCCGTGAGCTCGATCCGGAAGTTCGAGCGACCCTCGCGAGGGTTGCGAAGGGCATCGGTCTTTGGGCGCTGGAGCTTCCGCCGGAGGCGGATAGCCCGGCGCCAAGCGCCATGGCGCGCGTCTTGATCTATCGCGAGTTCGGCCGAACCATCCTGCCTTTTGCGCCTCCGTATATTCCAGCCTTGATGGCGAACCATGCTCACGCGGAAGCACTTGCGGATGGTGAGATGTCTCTCGCGCTTGCCTTCGATCAAATTCATAAGAGTGGGACCCCGGGCGGCGTCGAGACGCGGTTCCGTCCAACGACGGAAGGTTATGTCTTGAGCAACTCCGACGTTGAGGCGCTCGATCCGGCTGTGGATCTTTACCTGTTGCCGGCACGGGAACAGGGCACCAACCGCGTGTGTCTGTTCTTGCTGCGCCGCGACACCCGTGGGTTCTCCATTGGCGACGAGGTCGATCTTACAACGGATTCGACGGTTGCGAGACTGACGTTGCGCGACTGCAGGGTGCCGGCGGACGCTCTCATAGGCTATGAGTACGAAACCGCCGCGATCGTCGCCAGCGAACAGTTGCGGATCGCCGCCCGTTGTTTGGGGATTGGGATGCGTTGTCTGGCAGATTCTATAGAGCATGCGCGCAACCGTATAACGTTCGGCCGGCCGCTGGCCGCCCGGCAGTCTATCCAGTGGATGCTGGCGGACTTGTCCATCGACTTGGGCACCTGCACGTGGCTGACCCTGGAGGCGGCCTGGCGCGCCGATCAAGAACGGCCTTATTTCATGGCAGCCGCTCTGGCGAAGAAGAGAGCCGCCAAAATGGCCTTCGAGGCGGCAGACACGGCAATCCAAATACACGGCGGATACGGAGTTTGCAAAGAGTTCCCGTATGAAGGGTTCTATCGGGAAGCGCGCTTGCTGCGGCTGCTTTACGGACGCGAAGCGGAACTGGACCGAGCGATCGGGGAAAAGTTTCTAAAGGCTGAAAGTTGATGATTTCCATTCTCGAGTTTTCAGTCCAGTAGAACTCGAGAGTGTTGGAAAACCTGTTTACAGGCCGGTCAAAAAGATCTCAGATGCGAGGCGCGCATTCCGAGCAGATTGGGAAGGCTGAGGCCGAGCTTAACCTTAACCTCAAGCAGCGAGTGGAACGAGCGCAACGCCTGCCTGTGCGGCGCACGCAGACAGGAAGCGGGTGAGTCTTTTTCAACGCCCTGGGAGGGAGACCATGCGACGTAAGAACGTGTGCTTCATAAGCTACGGTTCGACAGAGTATTCGAGGAAATCCGAGGACTCGGTGTTGACCCACTATGCAAATGCCATACGCCAGGCGCTGCAGCGAATCGGTCTGCACAAAAAAGAGATCCAGGGGCTTTCGATTACGACGCAAGCGAGTCCCGATTTCTCGCCGCACGTGGCCGAGCAACTGGGACTGGAACTGGATTGGGTGTTGAACGGAGATTACGGCGGGGCCGGTGGCGTTATGAGCGTGCGCCGGGCGGCGGATGCGATCGAGGCGGGCCATATCGAGATGGCGGTGCTTGTCGGCGGCAACTCGTTCGATAAGAGCGTCCCGCACCAGCGGCCGCTGGAATATCAGCGCGCTAACTATGTGGATGTTTATGGTTACGGCGGGCCCAATAGCCTCATGGCGCTGATTCAACGCCTGCATATGGAGCAGTACGGGACGATCATCGAGCAGATAGGAAAAATTGCCTTGGCCCAGCGTTACAACGCGCTGAACAATCCGCAAGCGTTGTTTCGCGAACCGATGAGCATGGATGATTATTTGAATTCACGGATGATCTCCGATCCGATTCGTCTCTTCGATTGCGTGATGCCATGCTCGGGCGCCGAATGCATTATTCTCGCCTCCGAAGAAAAAGCAAAGAAGATCACCGATAAGTTGGTCTATCTGGTCACTGACGCGGAGAGGGTGCATTATCAGGTCGGCAACATGGCGCCGGATAAGACGACGTTTGGGACGAAAGTGGTCGGCGATCGTCTCTTCAGCGAGGTTAAACGGGAAGATATCGATCTATTCGAGATCTACGACGACTACCCGATCGCGGTCATGATTCAGATCGAGGATCTCGGCTATTGTAAAAAAGGCGATGGGGGAAAGTTTGTCGATTCCCACGACTTGACCTATAAGGGCGATTTCCCTGTGAACACCGGCGGAGGCGAGCTTTCGGTCGGACAGGCAGGTTTAGCCGGCGGTTTCCTTCATATTGTCGAAGCGCTGCGTCAGCTGAGGGGCGAGTCTGAGGGGCACCAGGTACAGAAAGCCGAGCGCGCGTTGGTAACCGGTATCGGTTGGCTAAACTACGGGCGTAATCTCGGCACCACGGCTGGCTTGGTCATCGAAAGGAGAAAATAATGGCGGAATCAAGTCAGCCAAAGAAGAGTTTGCCCAAGATCAATCCTATCGATCAACCCTACTGGCAAGGCGCCGCGGCCAGCAGGCTCCTGCTGCAGAAATGTAAGGATTGCGGCAAGCTTCAGTTTTTTCCCAGGCCGGTCTGTCTAGATTGCTTCAGCGGCAATCTCGAGTGGGTGCAAGCGTCGGGCAAGGGCAAGATCCACAGCTTTACCTGGGTGCGCGTGCCGCGCAGTCCGGCGTTTAAGGGAGAGACCCCGATTTGCTACATCAACGTTATCCTCGATGAAGGAGTCATCATGGAAAGCCGCCTCCTTGGGAACGGGGCGGAAGGAGTCAAGCTCGGCGACCGGGTGAAAGTCGCTTTTCAGGAGACGCATGATCCCGCAATCAAGTTGCCGGTGTTTGAGCTGGAGGGGCAATCCGCGCGGGAATGACGATAAGCAGCGTATTCAACCGGCACGCTGGAAAGGTAACAATGGTATTCCAACATTTACTGTTTGAAGTTCGCGATCAGGTAGCGTTCGTGACATTTAACCGACCGGAGTCGATGAACGCGTACAACCGGCAGATGACGCGGGAGCTGATCGACGTGTGCAGGCATTGTGAGGGGGAGAGCGGGATCCGCGCGGCGATTTTTACGGGAGCAGGCGACAAAGCTTTTTCCGCGGGGATGGATTTAAAGGAGCGGGCCGAAGCTCCCTTTTCGTTCATCGAACGACGTTATCAGAAGCTTGCCGCGACCATCTATACCCAGGCGCGCGCCGTGGCGGCTATCACAAAGCCGACCATTGCGGCGATCCGCGGATACTGTCTGGGTGGAGGTCTCGAGTTCGCGCTCGCGTGCGACATGCGGATTGCGGCTGAAGACGCCAAACTCGGGCTCACGGAAGTTCGGCGCGGGCTTATACCAGGGGCAGGCGGCACGCAAAGGCTGGCGCGCCTGGTAGGCACGGCCAAAGCATTGGAGATTTGTCTAACCGGCGACGCCGTGAGCGGGAGCGAAGCGTACCGATTGGGTCTTGTAAATGCGGTAGTGACCCCGGATGCGGTGCTCAAAACGGCGGAGGATCTCGCTAACAGAATTCTTAAGGGAGCGCCGATGTCGGTAGCGTTTATCAAGGAAGCCATCAACAAAGGCATCGAGCTGCCGCTGGAACAAGGGCTTCGACTCGAAGCGGATCTGTCCGCCCTCGTTGCCACAACGGAAGACAGCAAGGAAGGGCCGCGCGCGTTTGTTGAGAAGAGAGAGCCGGTGTGGAAGGGAAAGTAAACAATTTTGGATTTTCGATTTTAGATTTTCGATTGTCGGGGAATCAATCAACTCCAAATTCCAAAGTTTGTTCCGGAGTGTCTTGGCTATAATCTAAAATCCAAAATCAAAAATCTAAAATGGAGTGAGTGAATGGAGAGTCAGAAAGTTCTTTACGGCGTTAAAGACAAAATTGCATGGATCACGTTGAGTCGGCCGGAATCCTTGAATGCCGTCAATCAGGAGATGCAAAAAGATATTATCAAGTTTTGCCGAATAGCGAACGAGGATCGGGAGGTTCAAGTCGTCATTTTCAAAGGAGCCGGAGAGAGGGCGTTTTCCGTCGGAGGCGACATAAAGGACCGGGCAAAGGCGAACGCCGAGGCCGGCGCAGGGCGGGAATCGCCGCTGGCGAGTAGACAAGCAAGGTTTACTTCCGGTATCCGGACACCTCCGCAAGCCATAGCAGCTCTCAACAAGGTCTCGATCGCGTTAGTTCACGGCTATGTGATCGGGACGGGATTGTTGATGAGCCTTGCCTGCGATATCCGTATCGCCGCGGACAATGCCAGATTGGGGCTTAGCGAGGTCCGTCTCGGATTCATCCCGGCGTCAGGAGGGACACAGCGGATGGCGCGCCTCGTGGGCATTCCGAAAGCCCTGGAGATTTGTCTTTCCGGTGAACTTTTTGACGCGCAAGAAGCTTATCGAATCGGTCTCGTCAATCAACTGGTCGCCTATGATCAGTTGATACCGGCGGGTGAAAAAATGGCGCAATCCTTTATCAAAGGCGCTCCACTGGCAATGCGTTATATCAGGGAAGCGATTTACAAGGGAAGCGACCTTTCGCTGGAGCAAGGACTTCGATTCGAATCCGATCTTGCCGGGATGGTGTCGAACACCGAAGATGCCAAGGAAGGGCCGCGCGCATTCGTTGAGAAGCGGCCGCCGGTGTGGAAAGGCAAGTAAGAAGATAGAGACAGAGACAGAGAGGGGATTCTGAATACTGGCTCCTGAGTAAAGAGAGACAGGAGCCGACAGAAAGATATGGACGGAGATGAAGAGGGAAGAGCGCGACGTTCCGAAGTGTTCTGTCTCTGTCTGGAATGAGTTATGAGTCATTCGTTATTGATGGGCGACGGCTTGCGCCGCAACGCCTATAAATTTCCTGTAAAAATGGCCGCGCGCGATCGTTACCGCCAAATTACCTACGGCGATTTGAACCGTAGAGTGAATCAGCTCGCAAACGGGCTGCTCTCGATGGGCGTTCGCAAGGGCGACTCGGTTACTGTGCTGGCAGGAAATCGCATCGAGCATTTGGAAGTTCTTTTCGCGACTGCCAAGATCGGCGCATTGGCGATTCCGCTCGATATCAAATGGCGCGCGCTTGAGCTGGGTTCAGTGTTGTCGTTTTTCAAACCGCGCGTGCTGATTTTGCAGGACGAGTGCGTTGGTGAGTTCAAAAAGGCAAGGGCGTCGTATGACCTCAACTTCTTGAAAACCGTCGTCACATCAGACTTGAATTATGGCGGCTTGCTCGGAGGCCAGAGCGTAGCGGAGCCGCCGGTAAAGGTCAATGAAGATGATCCGTTTGCCGTGCTGCTCACCTCCGGTACTACGGGGTTTCCCAAGGGATGCCTCGCCAGCCACAGGACTTTCGTTTTTCACTGCATCAACAACGCCATCGAGAAAGGGCTTGGTGTTCACGACCGCGCAATCCTCGGGTCGCCTATCTACTTCAACGCGGGCCGTTCGTTCACCTTGGCGATCATCTACTATGGCGGCACGATGTTTCTTCACGAGCGATTTGACCCAGAAGAGATTCTCAAAACTATCGAACGCGAGAAGATTACCTATATGGGCGCGGTGCCGACGATGTGCGAGCGCATGCTGCAGGTCCCGAATGTAGAGCACTACGACACGAGCTCTCTGCGATGCCTTGCCATCACAGGGGGGAAAGTGCATGAGCCGATCCTGCAGGCGCTCAGGAAATACATCACTCCGAACATCTATCGGACCTACGCCTCCACCGATTCCGGGCAGATGGCGATTTCGAAGCCGGGAGATATCGAGACAAAACCACTGGCTGCGGGCCGTCCGGTTTGGTGCGTTGAATTGCGCGTCGTGGATGACAATAACAATCCAGTCGCGGTGAACGAAGTCGGCGAGATCGTCTGCCAGAGCCCGCTGGCGACTCAGGGCTATTATATGAACCCCGAGGCAACCAACGCGGCCTTCCGCGACGAGTGGTTCTACACGGGCGATCTCGGCTATTTCGATGAAGAAGGGTACTTGTTTGTCGTCGGGCGCAAGAAAGACATGGTCAAGAGCGGCGGCATCAGTGTTTATCCTTTAGAGATCGAAGGCGTTCTTTATAAGCATCCCGAGGTTGTCGAAGCGGCGGTGATCGGCGTGCCGGATCCGCAGTGGGGCGAAGCGGTCAAGGCCGTGGTCACCCTCAAGGAGGGATCGCGAACCACCGGCGAGGATCTCATAGGTTTTTCCAAGGAATGGTTGGCGCCCTACAAGGTTCCCAAATCAGTGGACATCGTTTGCTCATTGCCGCACACAGAGACCGGAAAAGTAGCGAAGGAAAAACTCAAGGAAGCAATTCTCAACCAAACAAGCTTAAGACCGGACCGAGATAACTTGAACTCTAATCGAAGGTGAGAAAGGTCGCGAACAACAACGTATGGATTTGGAGCCGAGAGAACACTATTTCATTCATGATGGCTTAAAGCTTCATTATTGGGAGTGGGGAGATCCTAAAGCGGAAACTTTTGTTTTCGTCCATGGTATCCGGGATCAGGGCCGGAGCTGGGAGCCGTTTATCGCTTCGATGATGGCGTTAGGTTGTCCCATCAAACATGCAGTCGCGCTTGATTTGCGCGGGCATGGCGACAGCGAGTGGCCTAACACGAGTCGCGGCTATCAACATGAAGACTTTCTTACTGACTTGTCAGGTCTGCTGCGCCACCTGGACAAAGAAACTTTGACTCTGGTCGGCCATTCTCTTGGCGGGAGCATGGCGCTGCTCTACGCCGGAACTTTCCCGGAAAAAATCAAGCGCATGGTGTTGCTTGAATCACTCGGCCCGTTTGCGCGCTCCGATGACGAGGTGCCGGAAATTATGGCCGAAAGGTTGGATGGAAGGAACTATATCGAGATACCTTATCCGTATGCGTCGTTAAAAGACGCCGCCAAGGCGCTGCAAAAAAGATTTCCCCTCATCCCCGATCGCGCGGCGGCGCACATGGCTCTGTACGGGACGAGAAAAAATGGACAAAACTATCGCTGGAGGCATGATCCGATCCTTCGCTATCGCACAACGACCATGCTCTCGGAGGGTCAGATCGAAGCTTTCATTCGACGGGTTAAATGTCCGATTCTATTTGTTTACGGCACCGAAAGCGATTTCATGCAATCGGTGCGCGGCCCGCGCGCGAAGCATTTCAATAACGCCCGGATAGTTCCGATTGAAGGCGCGGGTCATCACATTCCGCACGAGAAGCCGGACGAGGTGGCGAAGGTTATTGCGCCGTTTCTGTTTCCTGATTAAACAAAAACCCATCCAGGCGGCCCTGAGCAGAGTCGAAGGGTTGCGAGCTTTTCTTAAAGATCTCCGGTCTTGGTCCAAAACGCTTTCTTTGTTATGGTGCGACCTATCCATTTTACGATCAGTGCCGCGACTTGACGTTTGGAGGTGAACCATGGTCGAGATGAAAACCGTTTTAGAAAAAATCGATGAGGACTCCGGAGTCGCGTGGTTGACGTTAAACCGACCCGAAAGGAAGAACGCCATGAGCCGGAATCTGATTGCGGAGACGATCAGCATTCTCAAGGAACTGCGCGACAACGATAGAATTCGCTGCATCGTAACGACCGGAGCGGGAAATTCCTACTCTTCCGGGCTGGATCTCTATGACCTGAGGGAAAGTTGGAAGCGCAAGAGGAGATGGGACGAAGGGGGTTCGACTTATGAGATCGTCAAGTTGCTGCGCGCGTGCCCGCAAGTCACGGTTGCGGCCGTCAACGGTTGGTGTCTGGGCGGTGGCATGGCTCTGTTAAATGGGCACGACCTTGCGGTGGCCGCCGAATCGGCGATGTTCGGCATGCCGGAGATCATTCGGGGCAGCTATGGCGCTGTTGCAACGTCTACACTTTTCCACACAGGCATACCCTTCAAGAAAGCTTTCTACATCCAGTTAACAGGGAGAAATCTCACAGCAACTGAGGCGGAAAGAATCGGACTCGTTTCCCAGGTAGTGGCTGATAATCAACTGCTGCCGTACGTCGAGGCGCTGGCGAAAGAAATCGGCTCTCGAAACGGCGCGACTTTGGAGAGCGCAAAAATCGCGGCCTATATGGAAAAGGATATGGATTTTGACACCGCGCTTCGCACCGACGATCTCGTTTCGCACCGAATGAGGTATTACACCAATCCGTTAAGTGACGTGGAAGGCTACCTCCATTCTCAGAAGGGCGGCGGGAGCACGCGATATGTGAAACCGGAGGATAGAAAGTAACAGCGAGGAGCGGTTTGTCAAAGATTTTACTGGCTGCTCGAACATAGGACTTGAAATGGACAAAGCGCCTCAATTTCTTAGCAGTTATAGAGCGCTGGACTTAACCGGCCTCGCTGGGCAGCTTTGCGGCCGTGTGCTGGCTGATCTTGGAATGGAAGTTATAAAGGTCGAGGGGCCCGGCGGCGATCCAGTTAGAAGATTGGAACCTGTCGCGGAGTTAGGCGGGACTTCCTTAAGCCTTCCATTCGCTCATTTGAACGCCAACAAAACGAGCATGGTGCTCGATCTCCAAAATGCCCAAGGGCGAGAGACGTTCTTGCGTCTGGCCGAAAATGCTGACGTGGTTCTTGAGAGCTTTTCGCCGGGATTCATGGATTCGCTGGGCTTCGGGTACAAGCAGCTCGCGGAGGTTAATCCGCGGCTGGTAATGGCCTCGATCACCGGCTTTGGTCAAACCGGTCCAGGCAAGAACTACCCTTGCGCTGATATCGTCGCGGCGGCGATGGGTGGGCTGATGTATATTTCAGGGGATCCATCATTGCCTCCGTGCAAGGCGCCGGAAACACAAGCTTACTACTTCGGCAGCCTCTTCGCCGCGATAGGGGTATTGGCCGCTCTGTACCATCGCGAGCAGTGCGGTCGCGGGGACTACGTCGACGTGTCCATGCAGGAGGCCCTGGCAACTCACGAGCATCTCATACGCCTCTACGCAAACGAAGGTCAAATCGTCAGACGGCAAGGGAGCCAGCACGGGCAGGTGGCCCCGGCGAGAATTTTTCCCTGTAAGGATGGGTATGTCTATCTATATGTTACGCGCCAGCATTGGAAGCTTTTTCTTGAGCTTTGGACTGGTCATCCGGTAGAGATGGACGGCGCGGAATGGGCGAACAATTTATACCGGCGGGCGCGCGTCGAGCAGATCAATCAACTGGTCTCGGAATTTACGAAGCAATACACGAAGGCAGAACTGACGGAGCTGTGCCAGGCGCGCGGTCTTCCGTGCACTCCCGTTAACAGGCCGGGTGATTTTATCCGCGACGAACAGGTTCGGACGCGCGGCTTTGTCTCGGAGATTCAATATCCTTTCGGCAAAGTCGAGCAGGTGGCGGCGCCGTTTCTAATAAACGGCAGCCGGCCGGAAGTGAGGCCGGCGCCCGCTCTCGGCGATTGCCAGCACGCGGCGCAGAATCGAGATCGCAATTCAGCGGAGCAAATGACAGCCAACGCTGCGAATGGTGGCGCGGGTGCGAGCCCTCCGTTGAAGGGAATGAGAATCGTCAGCTTCGATCATGTTCTAGCGGGTCCTTACGGCACGACGATTCTGGCCGAGCTAGGCGCCGACGTGATCAAGGTCGAATCCCGTAAGGGCGGATTGGACCCGTTCAGATTTTTCGGCACGGGCGAGGATCCGAATCTCTCTCCTCGGTTTCTCGAATTCAATCGCAACAAGCGATCGATTACAGTGAATCTCAAGACTGCCGATGGGCCAAAGATCATTCTAGACTTGGTGCGCCATTCGGACGCCGTGCTCGATAATTACAGCGTGGACGTTATGTCTAAATTTGGGCTGGGCTACGACGATCTTTGCCGCGCCAGACCGGATATCATCAATTTGAGAATGCCCGGACTCGGCTGCACGGGTCCGAAGCGATACTACTCTACTGTCGGCGTGAACATCACCGCATTCACTGGTCTGACCTATCTCTGGAATCATCCGGGCAAAACCAATCCACCGATCGGGTCGCAAACGGTCTTTCCCGACTACGTCTCGGGGGTGCTGGCAGCGATCTTGGTCGTGGCGGGCGTTTTATACCGCAAACGGGCGCAAAAGGGCGCTTTCATCGACATGTCTCAAGGCGAGGTGACGGCCTATATGATCGGCGCGAGCCTGATGGAGGCAAAGGCTTTGGGCCGCGAGCCCGAGCCCATGGGCAACCATTCCGCGTTTGCGGCGCCGCATCACTGCTACCCTTGTAAGGGAGAGGAACGTTGGTGCGTCATCGCTGTCGAGAATGAGGAACAGTGGCGCTCGCTGGCTGAAACTCTCGGCCAAGACGTCGAGCGCGATCAACGATTCAAAACCGTGGAGCAGCGGCTTCGGCATCGGGACGAGCTGGACGCTCTGATCGCGCAATGGACCCGAGAGAGGGACTGCTATGAAGTCATGCGCGCTCTGCAGAGAGTCGGCGTTCCCTGCGGTGTCGTGCAGAACGGCGCCGATTTGACCGCCGATCCTCATCTTAGAGAACGAGGTTTCATCATCGGAGTCGAAAATGCGAGGCTGGGACGAGTGGTGTTGCCGAGTTTTCCGCTACGATTCGCCAACGCGAAATTAGATCCGAGATGGGAATTCCCGGAGCTCGGGCGTGACAATGAAGCGGTGCTGCGCGACGTCCTCGGCTACACCGGTGAAAAGATCGAGGGGCTTGCCACCAGGAATGTGTTGGCATAGAAGCGAATGAGCCAAGCAAACGTAAATCCGCAAGGAGGTGTCGGATGAAAATGTTCATTTTAGCGGTCTTTTGTCTATGGGCCGCCAGTTCATCGGCTGCGGCGCAGGGGAAACCATCAAAGGTAGCCGAGCTCGGCGCCTACTCGGGAGCGGATCGCCAAAAAATTCTTGAGGCAGGAGCCAAGAAGGAAGGCAAGGTGGTTTGGTATACGACCCTGATCGCTTACAAGGAAATCGTAAAGCTTTTTGAGGGGAAGTATCCGGGAATAAAGGTTGAGGCCTACCGATCTAACTCTACCGATCTCCTTAAAAGGTTCCTGGCGGAAGCGCAGGCGGGACGCCATTTAGTGGACGTTATAGAAACCACTCCTCCTTCCCTAATGGCCGGACGGGACGCCAAACTTCTTGCGCCGTATTTCTCGCCCCATTTGAAATTATATCCGGATGACTCCAAAGAAGAAGCCGGTAAGGGAACGGTTTTTTGGACAACGGACCGTGAATCCTTGATCGGTCTGGGCTACAACAAAAACCACATCAAGACGGCGGATGTTCCGAAAAATTTTGCCGATCTCTTGAAGCCCGAATACAAAGGAAAGTTCGCCGTCAGCGGGGACGCCACGGGAGCCCGAATGATCGGCGCTATGTTGCGCGCCAAAGGCGAAGAATTCGTTAAACGGCTAAAGGATCTGGATGTCAAAATGCACATGGTATCAGGAGGGGCGCTTCAAGAGTTGCTCGCCGCGGGCGAAATGGCGATGTCGTTTTCCATTTTTCGTAATCACGTACAGGTCACTCAGGGCAAAGGTGGGCCGACCGAGTGGGTTCCCCTTGACCTGGTGGTGGCGAATGCGGGAGGCGCGGCTCTGCCGGCTCATACCAACAATCCCCATGCGTCGCTCCTGTTTATCGATTTTCTCATCAGTCCGGAAGGACAAGATCTGCTGGCGGAAAAATTCAAGTACGCGAGTTCTATGAAACAATACCCATTCAAGCGCTGGTATCCGGAAAAGGGCCTGACGACGGACCAATATGAAAAGAACTTCAACAAATGGCAGAAGCTGCTGCGGCAAATTGCACGACGATGATACAGCCGTCCATCGGTTAAACGTGAATCATGAGCCGGGCGCTGGAGATCAGTCCGCGAGTTTGGGCCCGGAGTTCGGGGCGAGCGTCTAACCCCAACTTCTGGCTGTTTATCGTAACAGCGGCTGTTCTCGTTTATCTTGTCGTTCCACCGTTTTTCTTTATCCTCTCGGCAAGCTTTACAGCCGAGACCGGCACCAACGTCGGCGAGCTGACCTTAAAACATTACGCCAGCATTGTAGGTTCGGTGGATGATTTCGGTGTCCTGCTCTGGAATTCGTTTGTTTTTTCCGTTGGCAGCGCGCTTGGAGCGTTGTTCTTTGGCACTCTTCTGGCGTGGCTGGCGGAGCGCACCAATGCTCCCTTTCAAAGTGTCGCCTACGTTTCCGCGTTCGTCTCCTTCGGAATCCCGGGGATTGTTAAAGTCATAGGTTGGATACTTTTGTTGGGGCCGGAAGCGGGTCTGATCAACGTTATCGCCGAAGACCTCACTGGCATCTCGCCGGTATTTAATCTTTTTTCCATGCCGGGAATGATCATGGTGGAGGCCTTCGTCTGGACGCCGGTGGTTTTCTTGCTTATGGCAACTCCGTTCCGATCCATGGATCCGACTCTGGAGGAAGCGGCGCTGACGGCGGGAAGCAATAACTGGCAGGTCTTCCGCAGGGTGACTCTTCCCCTGGCCCTGCCGAGTGTGCTCGCGGTATTGATCTTAACCTTCGTCCGTTCGCTGGAGGCCTTCGAGATTCCAGCTCTAATAGGGCTGCCGGCAGGCGTCGAAGTTCTGACTACGAAGATTTATCTCCAGATTCGAACCGGCTTTCTGCCGAGATACGGCGAAGCGAGCGCCTATTCCGTCCTATTGATCGCGCTCGTCGGCGTGGTTTTGCTTTTCTATCATCGCGTAACTTCGCAGGGCTATAAGTTTTCAACCGTTACCGGAAAAGGCTTCCGACCCCGGCGAATCGATCTGCGTTTTTGGCGCTGGCTGGGTGGAGCGATTCTGCTGATCCTTCCTCTACTGCAGATTCTTCCACTGGTGGCTTTGACGTGGTCGTCCTTTCTGCCATACGTCCAGCCGCCGTCCCAAAAGGCCCTGGCGGCTCTCTCATTGGACAACTACTCGTCGGCTTTCAGCGACGGCGCAATCATCTGGGCGGTGTTGAACAGTCTTTTTGTCAGCGTGACATCCGCGACTGCGGTGGTGGCGGTAACCTTCGTCGCCGCTTGGGTCGTGGTGCGGACGAATATCTCAAAGCGCTGGACGCTAGACCATTTGGCGACCGTCCCTTTAGTGTTTCCGGGACTCGTTATGGGTGTGGCTATTTTGAAGATGTATCTAACTTTGCCGGTGCCCATATACGGAACTCTATGGATTATCTTCTTCGCATTTTTGGTTCGATATCTTCCTTACGGCATTCGCTTTAGTTATGCGGGACTGCTGAGCATTCATCGAGAACTCGAGGAGAGTTCCGCAACGTGCGGCGGCAACTGGAGGCAAACGGTCAGAAAAATTCTCTTTCCGCTGATGCTGCCCACTCTGTTCGCCGGCTGGATCTACGTCTTTCTCATCACCATTCGAGAGCTGTCGGTGGCACTGCTGCTGTACAGTCCGGGCTCCCAAGTCGTAGCGGTTGTCATTTGGGAGCTTTGGGATAATGGAAGAATTGGCGAAGTGGCGGCGTTTAGCTTGGTCTTCACTCTCGGTACGGTGTTGCTCGCAGCTTTCTTCAAGCGACTCGCTCACCAACACAGCCTCAACGTCTAGCCCGAATTATGTCCGGACATTTTTCAATCTGCAATTTACAGTTTGCATTTTGCAATGCATGAATAATACGACTTAGCGCCCACCGTTTTGCGTAGTCTTTCTTCTTCAGTCGATTGACAGGATACACCCCTTGGAGTAGACGTGGCTCAGCGAAGTCATTGCGCCGAAAAACAACGCAAGGAGGTATCGATGATGACGAAGATCGCCTCGGCTGTTCTCGCCGTTCTATTCTCCGGCTTTTTGAGCAACGGAGTTGCGGCCACCCTTGATCAAGCCAAAAAAGAAAGGACCGTAGTCCTTTACGGCGCAGGCAATGTTGAGCACTGGCAGAAGCTTAACACGGCCTTTCAAAAGAAGTACCCGTTTCTCAAAGTCGAGATGTTTCGCGGCAATTGGGAGAAAGTGCGAAATCGCGTTATGACCGAGGGACGCGCGGGCAGTCATTTCGTTGATGTCCTGCAGATCGACGGCATCAACGGCTGGGTGCTCAAGGAGGAGGGTTATCTTCAGGCCCACAAGTCCGCCGAAACGGAAGCTTTCCCGGAAGCATTTCGTGATCCGTCGGGCATGCTTCCCTGTTGCCTTGACACGCTTACCAATGTCATCGGTTTCAACACTAGCCTTGTAAAAAAGAACGACGCGCCCAAGAGCTATCAAGATCTCCTCAATCCCCGATGGAAAAACAAGCTTGGGATGGATGCCGACGAGGGCGAGTGGTTCGCGGGGCTGGTTACGGTATGGGGAAAAGAAAAAACCGTTGACTACTTCCGGACCTTGATGAAACAAAATCCGTCGTTGCGCCGGGGGCACACGCTGCTTGCGAATCTTACCGGCGCCGGTGAGTTTCCCGTCGCCGTGAATTTGTTCGGTTACCGTGTTATGGAAATGAAGGCTCAAAGCGCAACCATTGACTTGATTAAAGCGGATCCACTCATGGTTCGGCCGGCGCATATGGCGCTGGCACGGCGAGCCCCCCATCCGAATGCCGGGCGACTTTATATTGATTTCGCTCTTTCCGTTGAAGGACAACAGATCATGGCGTCCTTAGGTCGGACCGTTGTCCGTCCGGGAGTGAAGCCCAAGTATCCTGAATTGACGGAAGGATTGAAGCTTTATCCTATCAAGCCCGAGATGGCCAAGAATTACGAGGAGCTTTCGAAACTGTATTACTCGATTGTGAAGTAGACAGCGACGATATGAAGAGGAGGAAACGACGATGGCTGAGTATCAAACTCTTTTAGTCAACAAGAATGACGGCGTGACGACGGTCACATTGAATCGCCCGGAGAAGCGGAACGCTATGAGCCCGCAGCTCCATCGAGAGATGTATGATCTGCTCAACGATCTCCGTTACGACAAGGACACGAGAGTCATCGTGATCACGGGGGCGGGAGAAAGCTTCTGCGCCGGACAGGATTTGAAGCAATATTTTCTCGAAATGGATTCTCAACCGGAACGAGTGCGGGACGAGGTGAGGGAAAAATCCCGCCAGTGGCGAAATGAGATCCTACGCAAAATGCCGCAGCCGGTGATTGCGAAGATCAACGGTTGGGTGTTTGGCGGCGGGTTCACCGTGGTAACCGGTTGCGACATCGCCATCGCGGCGGACGACGTGCAGTTCGGACTTTCGGAAGTCAATTTCGGCCATTTCCCCGGGGGTGAAGTGACCATCGTATTGACGGAGCATCTGCAGCCCAAGCACGGGCTCTACTACGCGCTCACGGGGAAAACCATGACCGCGAAAGAAGCCGAGCGCATCGGTTTGATCACCAAGGCTGTGCCGCGCGCCGATTTAGATAAAGAGGTCATGGAGATTGCGAATAACCTAAAAGAAAAGGCGCCGTCGGCGCTAAACGCCGTCAAAGAAGCGTGGTACTACACTTTCTACTCCAACCCGGAAGTCGCCTATGAAATATCCGGGTTGATTTCCGACAAGGCCAAACAAGCGATCGGCGGCCGGCCCGGATTACAACAATTCGCTCGCAAAGAATACCGGCCAGGACTCGGTTCGTATAAATTTGACGAAAAGAAGGAATAGATCACGGGATTTTATTTCTTGCACTCCAGAAGTGTGAAAACATTTCATGTTGCCAACCGTAGTGACAAAAAACCTTTATCGCGCCAAGACGCCAAGAACGCAAAGAAAATTCTTTTTTTCTTCGAACTTGGCGGCCTTTGCGCCTTTGCGCGGGACACTGAATCGGAAATCGCAAATCTAAAATCCAAAATTAAAAGTGGGGAAGTAATGGATTTCCGATTGCCCGAAGAGCTGCAGATGCTGAAAGACACGGTCAGGAAGTTCGTCGACAACGAGCTGATTCCGATCGAGATGCACAGCCAGGAAGATAATGAGCTCAAGCCCGAGATCCGTGAGAGATTGGAAAAGAAGACTAAAGAGATGGGGTTGTGGATGTTCGATGTGCCGGAAGAGTATGGCGGCGCGGGGCTCGGCAGTCTGGCGCAAGTCTTGGTATGGGAAGAGATGTGCCGCACCATCGCCCTCCCGTCGCGCGGGCAGGGAATATTCGGACCGGAAGTGCGGCCGATTCTCTATGCGCTGAACGACGAACAAAAACAGCGCTTCTTCTATCCGATCCTTAGAGGCGAGAAGCATTTGTGTTTCATGCAGACCGAGCCCGATGCCGGCTCTGACCCGGGGTCGATGAAGACGCGCGCCGTGCGCCAAGGAGATCAGTACGTCGTCAACGGCACCAAGCGCTTCATTACCGGAGCGGACAAAGCGGATTTTGGCCAGCTTATGGCCGTGACCGACCCGAGTAAAGGCTCGCATGGGGGCATCTCTTGCTTCATGGTCGATATGAAATCGCCGGGGCTCAAGATCACTGCCAGATATAAGACCATGATGGGCGAAGAGCCGTGCGAGATCGTTTTTGACGATCTCAAAGTGCCGGCCCAGAATCTCGTGGGCGGAGAAGGCGAGGGCTTCAAGCTGGCGCAAAAGTGGCTCGGTATCGGTCGCCTGAAACATGGCGCGCGCGCTTTGGGCGTCTCGGAGCGCTGCATCGAAATGGGCTCGCGCTACGCGAAGCAGCGCGTCACGTTCGGCAAGCCGCTTTCCGAACGGCAGGGGATCACTTTTAAACTTGCCGATTCTTACGTTGAACTGCACGCGGCGCGTCTGATGGTCTACCAGGCTGCGTGGAAGAACGACCAAAGAGAAGACATCCGCACCGAAGCCTACATGGCCAAGATGTTCGCCGACGAAATGTCCTTCCGCGTCGTCGATCGCGTGCTGCAGATTCACGGCGGCATCGGTCTGACGCTGGATCTGCCGCTAGCAAAGTGGTTTGTCGATCAGCGCAGCCGGATGATTACCGAAGGCGCGTCCGAAGTTATGCGCATGGTCATCGCCCGGGAAGTTTTAAAGAAATACAGTTAACCGCGTTTCAAAACGAATTCACCGCGGAGACGCTGAGGGCACGGAGAGGGAAAAGGATTTTCACCACAGAGGACACGAAGAGCGCGAAGGAAGAAAGCATCGTTTTCAAAATCGATCATTATCAGTCTTCGTGGCCTTCGTGACCTTCGTGGTGAGGATTTCTCTGCGAACTCTGAGCCTGTGGTGAAATAACACTTGCTCCTCTGGTCGGGCTCTAGTTTCCCTGCGCGAAGGACAGCTCCCAACGGTTCCCGTCCGGATCGAAGAGATTGATGGAGTAATTGATTCCGTCCCTGTGGGGCCGGACTTTTTCAATATTGGCGCCCATTTCTTTTAGCGCCACTAGAGCCTTCTCTTGCTCCTGCCATGGAATATTGAGCGTGTGATGCGGGTCGACGGCTCGCGGGCCCTTTGAGGCGTCGAAAAGATGGACTTCGAAATTGCCGAGCCGGACGTCCACTTCCTTGACCTGGCCGGTCTTGATCTGTTGTTCATCAGGGGTAACTCGACGCACCACTTCTCCGCCCAGCACTTTCGTGTAAAATTCTTCCGCTTTACCGAGATCCTTGGCGCTCATGGCGAACGTTCTTAGTCCTTTAATGTCAAACATGAGAAACCTCCCGAATAGGATTTTGCCCTCAGGTTATTTCCGCGCTGACTAGGTTGTCAAGTAGCCTGAATGGAGGATAGTGGTTCAATTTGGCCCAAGATCCCTCACGGAGCTTGTCCTGAGACTCTTCGCTGCGCTCGGGTCCGACTATACGCATCGCGACCCATCGATGGGGCTCGAGTTTCGAAAGTTGCTGCAAGAACGAGCCGGTCGCGGCGAGATTCCCCAATCCGCCGTGCAGAAGATTCTGTACGATAACCCTAGCGCTTTCTATGGGCTGTGACGACGACCGCGACAGAAGTCAAAGGTCGGAGGTCAGAAATCAGAGGTCAGACGGCAGAGATCGGAGACCCTTCCTCGATACTCTTTGCACTTTGCTCTTTGCCAGTTAGATATTGACTCGATCCATATCTCTGGCGCGCGGGCCGGCGGCAACTCCAGGTGGAAAGACCGCGTTTAACCGGTTCAGGTCGTCTTTGCTGAGCTTGATGTCGACGGCCTTGAGGTTTTCCTCCAAATGCCGGCGGCTCTTGTTGCTGGGAATCGGGATGATGTCTTCGCCCTGGGCCAGCAACCACGCAAGCGCGATCTGCGCCGATGTCGCTGATTTCTCTTTGGCGAATTCTTCGAAGCGGGTGAGCAGGTTTAGATTGTGCTCGATGTTGCCCGATTGAAAGCGCGGGTGATTGTTACGGCTGTCGTTTTCGGAAATGTCATTACGGCTATGCACGGCACCCGCGAAGAAGCCTCGTCCGAGAGGAGAGTAGGCCATGAAACCCATGCCGAATTCCCGGCACGCCTGAATGTTGCCGGCTTCGGGATCGCGGGACCACAATGAATACTCCATTTGCAATGAGGCGATGGGATGCACTTTTCGCGCCCGGCGGATGGAATCGGCGCTCGCTTCCGAAAGACCGACATAACGGGCCTTGCCTTGCTCTACGAGCCGCGCCATGGCGCCGACCGATTCCTCGACGGGGACTTTAGGATCGACGCGCGACATGCAGAATATGTCGAGACAGTCGATGCCGAGACGCTGCAGGCTTTGCTCGCAGTTCTGAGTTAAGTAATCGGGTGAGCTGCCGCTGCGATTTCCACTCTCATCGGGCGCGCGGGGGCTACCCGACTTGGAATGAATCACGATCCTTTCGCGCCTGCCTTTGAGCGTTCGGGCGATCAATTCGTGATTATGGCCGTTGCCGTAACTGGCCGACGTATCGAGAAAGTTGATGCCGAGATCGAAGGCGCGGTGCAAGGTGGCTATGGATTCGTTGTCATCGGCACTCCCATAGACACCGGACATGCTCATGCAGCCGAGGCCCAACCGCGAGACCTCGAACCCGGTAGTTCCGAACTTGCGATATTCCATATAACTTCCCTGTCGCTGATGGCTAAGGAGGAACGGGCCGAGGTCAGAAGTCAAGGGTTGAAAAGCTTTGCTTCTCTATCCATGACTCCACCTCCTTAGCAATTATCACCGCATTTCGACTACCCAGTCTCCCATTTGACTGAGATCGAGCTGTGGACCCGCTTTACTCCAGGCACATTGCGTGCAGCCTCTTCGGCGGCGGCTTTTTGCTTTCCCGATAGGACCGCGCCGGTAAGGTAGGCTGTATCATTAACAAACGCCACGACCACGCCCTCGACCGCCCGCTGGTGAATAGCTCTGTCTATCTGATTTTCTATCGCTTTTTGCCACGAAGCCGCCGAAGGGGGCGGATTAGCGTCCGGAAATTTCTTTTCCGGCGGCGACACATCGGACGGTCCGCCGGGTGCCATGTTACTGCTGCCAAGCGGGTTTCCGTTTGTCCCTGGAGGGGTGGGGATGGGTTTCAACGTCGTGGGGTCTCTGTCGCGCGGCGCTTGCTCGCTCTCAGGTTTTTGTGCGGTAGCGAAATCCTGGTACGGCGGAAGCTCAGGCGCCGGCTGCTTCTTTTCAAGCACACGGTCAAAAAAACTTTGCGATAGGGGATGATTGGATCCGTAAAATTCCCACAGACCAATCATACCCATCCCGATGACCAGCAACCCTGCCACTTTTGTAGTCCTGCGTCCTGCCTTTCGCGCGAACGGCGCTGGGATCGGTTCGCTGAATTCGCTGAAAATGCTGGCTGTTTCCGGGGGCGGCAATCTCCATTGATCCTCCAACGGGGGATCCTCTGACGGGGGATCATCCAACGGTTTTCGAGCCGTCAACGTGCGTACGCGTCTAGAAATCGTGTCACCGTTCGGATCAAGCCAGGACAACGCAACGGAATCATCTTCTGGATCATGCAAAACTTTTTTAGAAATCCAATTTCGGTATAGGTCCGCGTTGAGCCGCTCTGCGTGAATAGGCTGCCGCATCTCGTTCTGCAGAGCGCATGCGTTGATCGCGCGAGGGTTGGCGCTTTCTTCAACGAAAACACGGTCGTTGACGGCCCTAAGATCATACCCGTCAGGGAAAACGACGAGCCCTCTTACCTTGATGTCAGATGTCTGTCTGTGATCGTCAAAGAAGGCGGTAAGCTTATCTTCAACGATTCTCATCGCTTGCTTCGCTCGCCTGACCGGGTTGTCAATCGGGAAGTCTCTTCCATCGGATAGGGTCAAGAGCCAAGGTCCTTCAGGAATTAATGATTTATGAACACTCGCCTGCTCAATGCCACAAGGATCGACGATTGCCGCGACCGTAATCCCGTGAGGAGCGACCGCCAGGAGATCGGCGTCGAGATCCATTCCAAACCATGGTGTCTCGCTCGGGTCCAATCGTGAGAAGGCTTCCGCCAGGTTTTCATTGATCTTCTTCTTAAAGCCGGAAGCGTCGTAAGGCTTACGACGAGATTCCGTTTGTTGATCAACTTGATCAAGAGGTGGCGTGATTTCGGATTCTGGCTCAGGGGATGATGTCGCCTGCAGTTCTTCTGCGCTGCTGTCAGTAATCTCGGTTGGACGTTGCTGGTTCAGATCCGCCCCGCACTTTCCGCAAAATCCGTCAACTTGCTCGCCTAAATTGCCGCACGATGGACACTGCTGGCCGGAGGCTTGGTCTGGAGGCGCAAAGCGCAAACCATGATTTGGGCAATAGTTATAAGAATCAGGATATACTAAACGACAAAGCCGACAGTATTTCACGGTCTCATCTAAACATACTGAAAATAGTGCCGCAACATTGCACGCGCACTTAACGAACTTACCTAACCGCCCTTGATTCCGAAGGGGATGTCATAATCCTTTTCAATCTTCTTTTCAAGAAATTTCTGAGAAACGCAGCTATCGTGTATTGGATCCGGTAAGAAAGTTCTTTAAGAAACCCAAAGGACTTATTTAGGTCTTCCCCTGAACTGCAAGCGCGCTTTGCTCTTTCGTGGTTGCAGGGCGGTATGTTTGGATATCTACGGGAAGGCAAAGAGATCGTTCGATTTCGTCTTCCAGGCGTCCAAGAAGGCGAGGATACTCCTTTCTAAAATGGACCAAGTTTGTACGGGACTCCGAGCAATGAGAAATCTGACAGGGGTTTCGTCAAAGGGCTTTACGGGCGATAGCAAAAGTTGATAAAGAGATTGAGTTCGGTCCCGACCAAAAGAAAATTCACGATAGAAAGAAGGAGGGTGCCAAATGGCAGTGACGAAAGAATACAAGACGGTCAAAGTTGACAAAGAAGACGGGATCACGTGGGTCATTTTGAACCGGCCGGAGAAGAGAAACGCGATGAACCCGCAGCTTCACTACGACATGCTCGAAGCGCTGACGGAGCTGGAGGTCGACAAGGAAACGCAAGTGGTGGTAATTACGGGCGCCGGGCCGAGCTGGTGCGCAGGGCAGGATCTGCGCGAGTACTTTCGCGGCACCGACGATAACGCGATCGAAAGACGTAAGGCGAGCTGGGCCTCTCAGGAGTGGCGCTGGCGCAGGCTGTTCACCTTCCCAAAACCCACCATCGCCATGGTCAACGGGTTTTGCTTCGGCGGGGCTTTCACGCCGCTCATCGCCTGTGATTTTGCCATCGCCGCCGAGGACGCGATCTTTGGTTTGAGCGAAATCAACTGGGGTATCTTTCCGGGCGGATTGGTGAGCCGGGTTTTGGCGGATGCTATGAGTTATCGTGACGCCATGTACTACATCATGACGGGAGATCCGTTCGACGGCAAGAAGGCCGCGGAGTTGAAGCTCGTGAATTACGCTGTACCGAAGGAAAAGCTGCGTGAAGAAACAGTCAAGCTGGCGAAGAAGCTGATGGAGAAGAATCCGCAGGTGCTTAGAGCGGCGAAGGAAGTTTACAAGTACTGCCGCAATATGGATTACAACCAGGCCGAGGATTACATGTCGGCGAAGGGAACCGCTTTGCGGCTGAGCGATCCGGAAAAGGGACGCGAGACCGGTATGAAGCAGTTCCTTGACGAAAAGACCTACCGGCCGGGATTGGGCACCTACAAGCGATAAGCAGACAGAGACAGAGATGAAGAGACAGAGAGGGATGAAGAGATAGAGACAGAGAAAAACAGACAGAGATAGTGAAAGAGATAGAGCCCTTGAAGGCCATTAGGTTCTTGGGCGGGATCTCTGTCTCAAATCTCTGTCTCTGTGTAATGGTTGATCAACATGGATTTCAACTTACCCGAAGAGCTTCAGGTACTGAAGGAAACGGTTCGAAAGTTCGTCGATCGAGAGCTGATCCCTCTGGAGCGGGAGTGCCGCCCGGAGGGCGAGGAGATGCCGGAAAAGTTCATTAAGCCGCTGCAGGAAAAAGCGAAAGCCATCGGATTGTGGTTGCTTGATGTGCCGCAGGAATATGGCGGGGCCGGTCTCGATCTGCTCAGCCGGTGCGTGATCATGGAAGAGGTGGCGCGGACGGTCGCGATTCCTTTTCGCTACGCGCCGATCTTTGGCCCTGAAGTGAGGCCGGTGCTGTTTCATTGCAACGAGGAGCAGAAAGAGCGGTTCCTTTTCCCGGTCATGCGGGGAGAGAAGCGTATGTGCTTCGCGCAGACCGAGCCGGATGCAGGCAGCGACCCCGCGGGGATGAAAACTCGCGCCGTTAGAGACGGCGATCATTATGTTGTCAATGGCACAAAGCGCTTTATCACCGGTGCAAAAAACGCTGATTACGCGCAAGTGATCGCGGTCACCGATCCCGAGAAACGGGCGCGCGGCGGCGTTACTTGCTTCATTGTCGACATGAAGGCTCCGGGAGTTACGCTTGAGCGGCTTTGGCCGACCATGATGGGCGATACGCCGGGTCAAATTCTATTCGAGAACGTACGAGTGCCTGCGGCCAACATTATCGGCGGCGAAGGCCAGGGCTTCTCCATCGCCCAGAAATGGATTCAAGAGGGACGCATACGCGGGCACGGCGCGCGGCCGGCCGGCATCGCGCAGCGGGCGCTCGATATGATGATCGAGTACTCCAAGGTGCGGACGACGTTTGGCCGTCCGCTTTCGGATCGCCAGGCGATTCAGTTCATGATCGCCGACTCGGCGATGGAACTGCACGCCTGCCGATTGATGGTTTACGAATGCGCCTGGCGTCATGACCGGGAGGAAGACGTTCGCCAGCTTTCCTATATGACCAAGATCATGTGCGCCGAAATGGCGAGCCGAGTCGTGGATCGCTCGATCCAAGTTCACGGCGGTGTCGGGCTCACTCGCGACCTGCCTCTCGAATGGTGGTACCGCCAGGTGCGGAGCATCCGCATCACCGAAGGGACGCCGGAAGTCCTACGTTGGCGACTAGCAGAACATCTCATCAAAAGTCATAAACCATTATGACGGCGATCGCGGATGCAAGTTCCCTAGCCCGCGTTGCGGGAGAGGGTCAGGGTGAGGGTGCAACCGCTCTCCTGCCCGGCTTCCGTGTCCTGGATTTGAGTTCTTCGATGGGGGCATTTTGCGGCAAGCTGCTGCGCGACCTGGGAATGGACGTTATCAAGGTCGAACAGCCGGGAGGCGACGCCGCCCGCTCCGAGCCGCCCTTTGCCAAAGGCCATACTCACCGCGAAGGAAGCCTTCGTTTCGCGTACCTCAACGCGGGCAAGCGCAGCATCACGCTCGACATCACGAAGGAGACCGGCCGGAAGCTCTTGTTCGACTTGGTGGCGCGCTCTGATATTGTGCTGGAAACCTTCGAACCGGGCTATCTGGCCGCGCACCATATCGGCTACGAGTCCATGATAGCACGCCAGGAAAAAATAATTTTGGTTTCCCTCACCGGTTTCGGCCAGGACGGACCCTACGCTCATTTTAAGACACCGGATATCGTTGGCACGGCTATGGGCGGTTTGCTCTATATCAGCGGCGATCCAAAGCTCACGCCATGCAATCCACCGGAGACGCAATCGTATTATTACGCGAGTCTTTTCGCGGCTTACGGCGTGATGCTCGCGCTCTGGCAGCGGCAGACGCGCGGCATCGGCGCGTTCATCGATGCGTCGATTCAAGCGAGCATGGCGCTGCACGAGCACGTCGCTTTCAACTATTCGGCGGAGGGGCGGGTGATGAAGCGCGCCGGCAGCCAGCACCAGCACAATGCGCCGGCCAATCTTTTTAAGTGCAAGAACGGTTACATCGCGCTCTTCGTCACGCAAAATCACTGGCCGCTTCTGCTGAAGGTTTGGGAAGATCATGCGCCGGAGCTCGACGATCCAAAGTGGATCAACAGCAACTTGCGGCGCGCTAACGCCGACTATATCAACGCGCAAGTGACTTCTTTCACTTCCCGGTTTCTCAAAGAAGACCTCGCCGAACTGATGCAAAAGCACGGCATACCGGGTCTGCCGGTCAACTCGCCGTCAGACTTTATGAAGGACCCGCACATACGGGCGCGGGGGTTTTTTAGCAAAGTCACACACCCGGTGCTTGGTCCCTATGATCAGCCGGGCAGCCCATTCATGGTGGACGGCAAACGCTCGGCGCCTTTGCCACCGCCGCTTTTGGGGCAGCACAACGAGGAAGTGTTTTGCGGCGAACTCGGTCTCACCCGGCGAGACCTGGAAGTGTTGGTCGCGGACGGCGTGATCTGAATGCGAATGTCAAATTGCAAAGTGCAAAACGGAGATTGTGAAATTTCGGACAAAGATTTGCGTTTTGCAATTTGCATTCTGCAATTTGCATTGGACCGGGGAATCCGTGCATAGCGCGAATCGTATACTCGAGGGCGTTCGCATCCTGACTTTCACGACCGGGTACGCCGGTCCTTACGCCGGCAGGTTGTTGTCCGGGTACGGCGCCGAAGTCATTAAAATAGAGTCGCGCAAAGGCGGACTCGATACTTTCCGCCATTACGGACAGCACAAAGATATCGACGCGGCGCCCAGGTTCATCGAATGCAATCTCGGGGTTCGCTCCTTTTCCGTGAACCTTAAACACCCTATCGGGGTTCGGCTCATCAGGGAGTTGGCCGGCAAATCGGATGCGATCTTGCAGAATTTTCGGCCCAGGGTGTTGGATAAACTGGGTTTGGGCGACGACGAACTCAGAAAGGTCAACCCCAAACTGGTAATTTTGAAATTGCCGGGCTTCGGTTCCGAAGGACCCAAAAGCGGCTATGGGACCTGGGGATTCAATCTCACGGCCTTTTCCGGCATGACCTACCTCTGGAATCATCCTGAGCAGGATCGACCCATCGGCAGTCAAGGAGTTTATCCCGACCATCTGGGCTTCATTATGGGGCCGACCATCATGGTCGCCGCGCTGCTGCGCAGCCGGCTCACAGGGAAGGGAGTCTCCGTCGATCTGGCGCAGATTGAAGGCACCGCCTACACGCTGGGGTCGACGTACTTGGATGCGGCCGTGAACAGCCGTGATCCACAGCCGAAAGGCAACCGCGACCCGGTTGCCGCGCCCCACGGCTGCTACCCCTGCGAGGGGGAGGATCGTTGGTGCGTCATCTCAGTTCGGACTGAAGAAGAATGGCGTAGCTTTTGTCAAGTCATCGGCCAGACGGAATTGGCGAGCGATGCTCGTTTCGCGGACCTTCAGTCCCGGATAAAGCATCTCCGTGAGCTTGACGTTATTGTTCAGCGATGGACGGAAGCGAGAAGCGCGGAAGAGGTGATGGCCAAGCTCCAATCCATGGGCGTCCCCGCCGGTGTTGTGCAAACCGGCGCGGATCTCCTCAAGGACCCGCAGTTGCGACACAGGAACTACTTTGCCGCATTTTCGGACTCCCTTATCGGTCCTTTCGAAATTCCTCGCGGCGGATTTTTGTTCAAAGGGATGACTGAAGAACCGCTGCGGCTGCCTAACAGGTTCGGCTCCGACAACGAGCAAATTCTGGGAGATATTCTAGGTTACGACAAAGCATCCATTGCCAAGTGGCAAACCGAGGAAATTTTGACTTAGATACGTAGATGAAGTTGAGATTGTTTTGGTGATTTTTACCCTCGCCCTTTGGGAGAGACAGGGTGAGGGGAGCAGGCCGTTAGTGGATCCGGCTGAGTGATTAACCCACCTGAAAGCATCGAAACGCGAAGGTTGCGGCTGCGGAAACCGGTGCTAGAGGACGCCGAAGTCATTTTTCGGCAGTATGCCCAGGATCATGAGGTGACGAAGTATCTCACCTGGTATCCAAATCGATCGGTAGAGCAGACTCGAGAATTTGTTCGTTTGTGCATCGCCGCTTGGGAGGCGGAGAAATCTTTCCAGTGGGCGATCGTTCAAAAGAAACGGCATCAGCTTATCGGGATGATTGGCTTCAGAGTCGACGGGCACAAATGGGAATTGGGTTACGTGTTAACTCGGGCGTATTGGGGTAGAGGATACATGACCGAGGCCGTCAAAGCTCTCGTAGACTGGGCGTTAAAGCAGTCGGAGGTTTATCGTATCTGGGCGGTTTGCGACGTGGAGAACCCCGCTTCGGCTCGCGTGATGGATAAGGCAGGTATGACGAGAGAAGGTATTCTGCGTCGCTGGTCCATGCACCCGAACATTAGTGACGAACCGAGAGACTCTTACTGCTATTCCATAACGAAGTAGCCGTGATCTGCGGCGGGGCGCGCTGAGCGATGCTGCTTCAGGGGAATCTCGACTAGACTTTCGTCTTCTCCCCTATGCGCGAAAAAACCTTTTTGGCGTTGCCTTCGGTGATCTTCCGCTTGTCCTCGTCGCTGAGCCAGTCGATAGACTGGAATAGTGGTACGATGTCTTCGAAGTTCCGCCCGGTCTTAGGATCGATCGCGTTGACCGCGCCGAACATCTCCGTGGCGAACAAGACATTGTCGACGCCGAGCCGTCTGATCAACAGTTCCATCGATTGTTTATCGTAGATCGCCATATCCCAGTAAACTCTCCGGGCCGCCTCTTCAAACGGCTCGTAGCCCTCCTTGACGTGCATGCCGCGGTGGCGGTTCCACTGGTAGGGGATTGCTCCGCCGCCGTGCGGGATGATGATCTTTAACTTGGGAAAATCTTTAAAAACTCGGGACTTCAGCAGTTCCACAGCGCCAGAATGATGCTGCGCGATGTAATAGGAGTTGGTCAAATGCATTGCCGGATGAAGCGAGGCGCTGGCATGGATCGTGCCTGGCACGTCCAACTCCACCATCTTATCCCACAGTGGATACCACCATTCGCTTCCCAGCGAGGGGCTCAGTGGCTCGCGACCGCCGGCTACGTCGGGATTTACGTTACAGCCGACGAATCCGAGTTCTCTTACGCAGCGCTCAAGCTCGTCGACCCACTCCTTGGGGTTGACGCCTGGCGATTGCGGCAATTGACAGACCGGCGAAATCTTGTCCGGCCAGAGCCTGGCAACGCGCGCGATCAAATCGTTGCACGCTTCGCTCCAGTAACGACTAACAAGCGGGGAGCCGAAATGATGCCCCATCGCCGAGGCTTGCGGCGAAAAGAGCAATCTATCGATTCCCGATTCTTTCATGCGCTTGAACTGTCCCTGCATGGACTGTGCAAGCTGCTCGTCGCTGATCTGCAGTTTTGCCCGGACGGGCTTGGCAAGATCGGTGATCTGCCGGCCCCGGTACGCCGGCAGTTCCAAAGGGGCGGTCGTGTAGTGGGTATGAGCATCAATAATCATCCTAGATCCTCCTGTCTCTGTTGGCGCGCACTGCTAGACTGCATTATTCATGGATTGCAAAATGCAAAGTGTAAATTGCAAATTGAAAAATATCCGGACAGGGAACTGTCCCTCGTTTTCGACCTGTTAAGGTGTTATTCATTTTGACTTTTGCACTTTACAATTTGAAATTTGCAATGAAAGAGAACACGACAGTTCGTTGATAGTGTTCCCCGGCCCCGTGAATAATCCGGGTTAGCCCGTTCGATTGTCACCCCATACTCTTGTCTGCTATAGGTGACCTGATTTTAAATCCCAAGCCCGAACGGAGCGCCTCGTCATGCCAGACATACCGCGCCTCAATGGCGTAATCAAAGCTTTGGAGCAAGGCAAAATCGCTTTCGCCGCATTTACTCCCGTCGACATTGAGAGCGCCACGGCTATGGCAAGCTCTCCGCTTGACGGCGTCGCTTTCGAAATGGAGCATGGTCCGTTGGATTTTCCCGGATTAAGAAACGCTCTCCAGTATATGCTTGACAGACGTCAAATTGTCGAGGCCGGAACCCTTGCCCCCAAAGTAACTCCAATGGTGCGGATTCCCCCAAACGGGGTCGAGATGAACCAATGGATTGCCAAGCAGGTGCTGGACATCGGCGTGTTCGGCATTATTTTCCCCCATATCAGCACCGTGGAGGAAGCTTGGAACGCCGTCTGTGCGTGCCGCTATCCTCGCCTCAAAGAGGCTCCGCTCTACGACCCGCCTGGTATTCGCGGCGATGCGCCGACCCGCGCGGCGCGCTACTGGGGACTTACCCAGCAAGAGTATTACAGGCGGGCCGACGTCTGGCCGCTCGCACCCCACGGGGAAATCCTTGCCGTCATTCAATGCGAGGACACGCGCGCGATCGGCAACCTGCCGAAGATTCTTAAAGAGGTGCCCGCAATCGGCGTGGTTATCATCGGCGAAGGCGACCTGAGTCAAGAGCTTGGCCATCCGAGGGACTACGACCACCCGGTGGTTGCCGATGCCATCAATTCTATTCTGAAAATATGCAAAGAGCACAACGTACCATGCGGTCATCCTCATCCGGACGGCAAGAACATCGAGCGTCTGATTGCGAGCGGCTACCGGTTTCTGATGCCTCCGGCGCCCCGTTCTTTCGCGCTTCTTGAACAGGGTCGTAGGTTGTCGGGGAGGAGCTAACTCTAGCAGGGTACGAACGAGCAAAGAGCAAAGGAGCATGGGGCAGGGAGTTGGGCCGGAGGTCAGACATCGGAGATCAGAGATCAGCGGGGAACAAAGAGCATGGAAAAGGAGCCTGTTCAGCTCTAATTTCTGATTTCTGTTCTCATCGCCCTTAGCGATAGATTCGCGCCTGCCTGTGCCGGCACGGCAGACAGGCGTCTCGTCTCTGAGATCTTTTTGAGCAACTTGCTAATTAAGAGTTGCCGCTCTTGGTGGCCGCAAGATGCACGGCAGGCGTAGCACCCTTGTTCCATTCATGTAGGAAGGCGAAGCTGCCAAGCGCCAAGCCGAGTCCATCAACAATCAGCCAGGGTCCTTCCCAAGTGGGGAGCATCAGGAGAAGGCCCGCCGCGCAAAAAAGCCCACGTTTCGTCCACCCCATCTCGCGAAAGAGATAACCGGCGCAGCCAATGGCGAGTAGGAACGTCCCAAGCGCGCAAGCGCTAATGGCAAGCAGAATTTCTCCGAGACCGCCCTTGAGGATCAGGGCAGGGTGGAGCGCAAAGACAAACGGGACGACGTAAGCAGCGATGCCGAGTCTCATTCCCGTCCACCCGGTCTTCCAAAAGTCGGATTGGGCTATGGCGGCCGCCGTATAAGTGGCGAGACAGTCCGGCGGCGTGATCAGGGAAAGCATCCCAAAATAGAACAGGAACAGATGGGCGGCGAGTGGGTCCACCCCGAGCTGTGCCAGCGCGGGTCCGACGAGGACGGCGAGGGTGATATACACGACGGCGGTGGGCATTGACATGCCGAGGAGGATGCAAACGATCGCGGTGAGAGTAAGGAGGAGAAAAACATTGCCTCCTGAGAGAGTCGTCAAGATCAGAGAGAGTTTAAATGTGAGACCGGAAAGCTGCAGGGCGCCAATCACGAGTCCGGCCAAAGCGGTAATCGCGATAATGTTCAAAAGCGTCCGCCCCGCCTCTTGAATACAGGTAAAAATCCCTTTGAGCGTCGGTCGAGTCTCTTTCTGAAAGGCGCCGACAACGAAGGTAAGGACCACGGTTGCCATTCCCGCTTTTCCCGCCTGCCAGTTTTGAAACATGAGCGTGTAAACCAGGAAGACGAGCGGGAGCAGAAACACCCATCCAAACCGCATCACGCGGCGCAGCTTTGGAATCTGTGCCTCGGGCAGCCCGCCGAGGCCATGCTTGGCTGCTTCCAAATCGACCTGAGTGAAAAGGGCAAGATAGTAGAGCCCGGCCGGAACGGCCGCGGCGAGAGCCACCTGGCCGTACGGAATGTTCAGAAACTCGGCGATCAGAAAAGCGGCCGCTCCCATGACCGGCGGCGTGATCTGACCCCCATTCGAGGCGACGGCCTCGATCGCCGCGGCCACATGTGAAGGATAGCCGGCGCGCTTCATCATCGGGATCGTGATGGCGCCGTCGATAGCCACGTTGGCCACCGCGCTCCCTGAGACCGTTCCAAAAAGACTGGAGGAGACCACGGAGACTTTGGCCGGCCCGCCTCGATACCGTCCCATGGCGACCAGGGCCACGTCCGTTATGAACTTGTCGCCGCCCACGGCATAGAGAGCCTGGCCAAAAAAGATGAACGCCACGATGACGCTGGCCGCGACGCTCAGGGGAATGCCGAGGATGCCGCTGGAGTCGAGATACAAATAGCTGGCGATGCGCTCCCACGAAGATCCCTTCGCATACAGCAGACCTGGAAAGATATAGGCGAACTTCGCGTACAGAATGCACGCGAGCGCAACCCAGACAAGCGCCCACCCTGCAATTCGGCGGGTGGCTTCCAGGATGAGAAACACAGCGAGCCCGCCCAGGAGCCATCGCTCGGGGACGAGGAGGCCGAGTTGGTATGCGATCGACGGATACATGACCACGATGTACCCGCCGGTGAGGAGACTGCCGGCGGCGAAGAGCCAGTCGTGCCACGGCACCCGATTGTCGGGCTCACCTGTCCGGCACTTGACGCGGAAAAACAGGCTCGCCATTCCTAGAGCGAAGAAGAGCCCCAGGAATTGTTCTTTGAAGAAGATGAGGTTAAAAAAAATGTGAACTTCGCCGGCCCAAGCGGCGCTGACGATCGTGAGCGAGCAGAGGAAAAACCGCTCGAGCACCCTCAACGGGCCGGTCAGCGAGCGGAACTTCGTCGCTCCTGTAAAGTCGTCGCTCATGGCCTGAACATCCGATCGCTGTTAGAAACGACTGCAACTTTGCGCGGAATCAGAAAGAGCAGGCCTCCGTCACTTTTGACCCAAGAGCTTTTCCTGGGCCCGATCCATCTCCGACTTCCAGGCTCCTTTCTCTTTGTAGAACTTAACGGCAGCCGGATGATAAGGAATCGTGATGTCGGCCGAGACTGCGCGCTTGCCCGTCCACTCGCGAAAGACCGGGTGTAGCGGCGGCAGTTGGCCCAGGTTGTCCCAGAGCGCCCTGAGGACTGCGGTGACCACTTGGTCGGACGCGGCCTTGTGCGTGGCGAAATAGATATCGTAGGTTTCAAAGCACGTTTCCTCGACGACGCCAGTCGAAGCTCCCGCTTTTATTTTGGTGGGGTAGTAACCGGGCACGGCGGACCGGAGACGTTTCTCGCCCTCCGGGGAGCAGTCGATTGAAACATAGCGGACGCCGACGGCCGCATCCGCCTCTTTCATTTTGGCCGAACCCAGCGCGTGGGTGCTGACATCCGCCCGCCCCTGGATGAGCGCGTCCATTCCATCGTTGACCGCCGGCACCGGCACAACCGTCACGTCGTTCCACGTCATCCCCGCGCTGGACAGGATGCCGAACATGTTGTACCAGACCGCGAGGTGCGCGGGATATTCACCCGTGACGCGCTTTCCCTTGACGTCTCGCATCGACTTGATGCCGGAGTCCTTTCTGACGACCGCGGCAGCCCTCAACGGAGCGCCGCGCATGACAAGCCGAGTGTTGGGCGAGTGCTGGAACGGATTGCGGCCACCGACCTGGAGCTTCGGCCCCGCATAAGCCATCCCCATATCGACGCCGTTTACTATGCCGAAGTCAAGCTCGCCGTTATTGACGAGGGGGAGGAAAGTGCTGGTCCCCGAGTAAGGTTGAACCGTCGCCTGAACGGGCGAGTTTCCACTGACTACCTTGGCGAGCCCGCTGGCAAGCGCATAGAAGAGCGTGCCGGGGGTGTTCGTCCCGATGGTAACCGAGCGCGGCAGATTTTGGGCCTCGGCGGGAGCGAGGTAAAGAAGGGCGAAGACTAAATAAGTAACAAACAAAATCGTCTGTCCACTCTGGCCTGTGTGCATATGAATTCCCTCCTAATGAAGCAAGAATGTCACTTGAACCGCTTGGCGATGATGATCCCTCTTCACCTTCCCCAAAGCTGCTTGGTGGCGATGCGCGCGCCTTCGGCCATGGCTTCGAATTTCGCCCAGGCGATCTGCGGATCGCCTACCCGAGGCCCCAAGCCGCAATCTGTGCCGGCCATGACATTTTCGCGGCCCACGATTTTGGCATAGCGGACGAGGCGGTCGGCTATTGCCTGGGGGTGCTCTACGATATCAGTGGCATGGCCGACAACGCCTGGTACGAGCACCTTGTCTTCTGGGAATTTGACCTCTTCCCACACGCGCCATTCATGCTCATGACGCGGGTTGGCGGCTTCGATCGAGTAGGTATTGGCGCGCACCTTCAAGATCAGATCCACAATATCACGCAAGGGAATGTCGTACTTATGCGGCCCGTGGTAGCTCCCCCAGCAGGTATGAAAGCGTATTTTATCCGGCGCGATGTCTCGGAGACCGTGGTTGAGCGCATCCACCCGCAGCGCGGCGTATTTTCGATACTCCGGAACCGTCATGTGCGACATGAACTGCCAGCCGTCCGGCAGATCGGGATCATCGATCTGGAGCAGGAAGCCGGCGTCCACGATAGCTTTGTATTCTTCGTGCATGGCGTCGGCAATCGCGAACAGGTAGGTTTCGTCGCTTGGGTAATAGTCGTTCTTCATCCAGTGCTCGATGGTGCCGGGGGCGATGGCGGGGAGAAACGCTTCTTCAAATCGCCGTCCTTGAAGCCCGCTTTTGAAGTCGTCGATCTCTTGCTGCAACGCTTTCTGGCCGGCGTACTTCAGCGGAGCGTTGCAAAAAACTCTCCTGACGTTTTTGCCTCGGATGGCGCCGAATCTCTTGCGAAAGTAGTCGCCGAATTCCACCATGTCGCGCGCGAATATCATCGACGCCCTTTCTTCGGGCCCGGCTTCCCGTTCGATGAAGCCGCTGAGACGCTCGCGGGCATAGCGTGAAAAGTTGGATTTGCCGACCTCGCCGTCGTTGATGATATCGAGCCCGCAATCAAGCTGCTTTTTTACAACTTCCGCCACCAGGCTACGCACTCGCCGCGCGAGCGCTTGCTGATCGACCGATTGGCCCGCAATCTGAGCGGCGTGCATCTGTTTAAGATCCTCCGGTTGCGGCAAAGCTCCGGCATGGGTGGTTAGGGTCCTGTCGGCACTGTATTTCATTGATCCTCCGGTTTGTCACAGTTTCGCGTTGAACCCTAAACCCGAGACCCTAAACTATAAACTGTCTTTTTCGCAGGGATTCGCTCACGTTTTGGGCGAGAGCAAAATCGAAAGCATGTTCACCGCTAAAGCTCAACGGGCGCGTAATCGTTTGTTGATAATCCACCTCAAGCATACGCGTCGTAAATCCCATCGAATTTGGCCAGCTTGAAGCGAACCATGTTGCGGGCGGCCGCTCGAACCAACTCGTGATCACGAGGAGTGTTTGCATTGCGCGCGATGGTCTCGGCGGCTAAGGCAGTGTGCTCTTTATCGACTTTGCCGTGCACGATGAAAAACGTTCTGGCTCTATTATCAAGGCCATAGTGCTTTTCCAAGGAAGTGTCGAACTCCTCGGAATAGCGACAGACCATCGTTTCATTAACCAAGGCCCCGGCGCGGCTCTCCGCCTGCGTCCCGAGAAACATCCCCCGGATGATGGCTGCCGTGTGGGCGACGCACTCGTAGATCATGATCTCGTTTTCGAAGTTTTCATCCTTCAAACCCATGGCCGCTCCGAATCGCTTCATCAGATCGGGATGGGACTGCTCTTCCACAAACAACTCTGAGAACTGCTGGTAAACCGTTTGGTTGCTGGCATTCTTCACCATGCAGAACGCCAACCCTTTGTTGATTGCGTGATTGCAGAGATAGTGCTGTATCGCGAAGCCTCGCAGCCGCTTTTCCGAAAGCTTGCCTTCCCGGAGCTCGGTGAAAAACCGGTTGCTTATCAGCTGCTCCACTCCCGGCTGGATAATCTCGCGCAGCAGCGAGCCGACAAAATTCTGGGGTTCCATACGCGCTTTTCCCTACAATCAAGGTGATAGACAGAGGAACAGTCTCAAAGCAAAGACCAACTGTCAAGTGACCTGACGCGTCTTGCTGCCGTCCAAACTGGACTGCCGGCACAGGTTGGCAGCCGTGGAGGCGGCAATTATCGGAACCGCCGGCATGGGCCTCGGAAAATGCTCTCAAAAATTCAAAGTTAAACTTTATATTTAGTTATTGATTGCGCTGTTAAATGTTAAACTTCTGATCATCGCCAGCTGCCTACTGGGGCCGAAAAATCTTTTCGCCACCACCTTGACGCGAGCATCTGCCGGCCTTACCCTAGAATATAGGTAGCTAGGTCCGGCAAAGACGCAGCTGGGTATCGAACGTCTACATCACCTGTCTCATGGCCACCCTGTTATTTTGTCCGACAGCCAAGCTTGCTTGCCGATACTTTGGGAATCCGGAGATCGAGGAGGCCATGAACGAAAAACTGTTCTAAATCGTCTAACTAGACGACGGGGGACACTTACTATGACGCGCGCATGGACCGGCCTTCGGGATCGGCCGGAGCGGGTGTGAATTCACATCATTGCCCGGAAGGCTGCATTTAACGAGGGGCTGTATAGACTTAAGGAGAAATAGAATGCCACCAGATTTTGAACGTGAAGAAAGTGTAACTCCTGCTGACCAGATTGAGGATGAAGCCGTCGAAGGAAACGAGAAAGAGCTCGAATTCGACGCGGAAACAGCTACAGAGGAAGATCTGGAAGGGGAGAGTGACGTTCGAGGCGAATCTACAGGAGGGAGCGATCCTATTACGATGTATCTGCGCGAGGTTGGCTCCGTTGCGCTCCTCAGTCGAGAGCGCGAGGGGGAACTGGCGCAAAAGATGGCGGCGGGTAAGAACGATATTTTCGAGGCGCTGTTCTCGACTCCATGGGCTCTGCGGCACGTGTTTGACGCAGGCAGGGCCGTGCTTGAGGGCGAGCTAGCGCTTACTGATCTCGTCGAAATTGCAGAAGAAGACGAGAAGTCAGGCGATGACACGCTCGACACCAACCATCTTCGCAAGGTCTTTGCTAAGCTACGTCGTCTGAATCGGGCAAGGGAAGAGGTGGACCGCGGCTTAAGACGGGTTAATCTTTCAGCGCCGAGGAGCGCGGCTCTCGGCCAGAAGCGCTCCAAGCTGAACCAGGAGATCTGCGGTACCATCCGGACTCTTAATCTCTCCGCATCGCGACAACAAGAGATGATCGCGGTCGTGAAGCGTCATGCCGACCGTGTGGTGGCTTTGCTCCAGCAGTTGGAGACTTTAGCTAAAGGCAGGCAAAAGATCGCCGTTCGCGCTGAAATCGAGGAGATAGAGAAATCAGTCGGGCTCTTGGCCGCGGACATCAAGGCGCTCAGAGAGCGGGTACGAGAAGCTGACGCTCGTGTAAGCATCGCGCGAAAAGAATTCACCGAAGCCAACCTGCGGCTGGTAGTTAGCGTTGCAAAGCGTTATTTGAATCGGGGGTTGGGTTTTTTGGACCTCATCCAGGAGGGCAATCTGGGGTTGATGCGGGCCGTCGAAAAGTTCGACTATCAACTCGGCTACCGCTTCTCCACGTATGCGACGTGGTGGATCCGGCAATCTATCCAGCGCGGAATCATCGATACCGGCCGGACGATTCGTATTCCGGTCCATCGGGTCGAGCTTAGAAACAAGATCCGTCAGAAAGCTCGTGAGTTGGAGCGAAGACTCGGCCGCGAACCCAGTTCCGAAGAGCTGGCTAAAGATATGAATATGTCTGTTTCCGATCTCCTCAAGGTCGTTCAACTTCACGGCGAGCCGGTGTCACTCGAGACCCCCGTGTGGGAAGACGACGCGTCGCTCGGAGATTTTGTGGCGGACCGCCGCGGCCGCCAACCGCACGAAGACGCAGTGGAGGGGGACCTGCGCAGCGTGGTGCGAAAATCGCTAGCAGTTCTGACACCCCGGCAGGAGAAGGTCATCCGAATGAGGTTTGGCATCGATGAAACAAGGGACTATACGCTCGAGGAGCTGGGGGATATGTTCTCCGTTACCCGGGAACGCGTCCGTCAGATCGAACAGAAATCGTTACAGATTCTGCGTAACCCGAATCGTAGAAGACCCTTAAATCCGGGAACGACGGACGCCACGGCTGCATAACCGGACCTGCGGCGCCGCGGAGTAAGTTAAGGCTCAGGTTAAGGTTGAATTGTCGATCTTAGCCTTAGCCTCGACAGATTGATTTTCCGAACTTCGAACGGTTATATATTTAAAGATCCCTCACTTCGTCAGACTGTGTGGAAAACTAGCCGACTAAGTATTGGAAATGACAATCGGTACCCGTTCGTGCTGAGCCTGGTCGAAGCGCGAACGGAGAGTTTTCACACAGGCTGCCGTTCGGGATGACGCCGCTGTCATTTCGAGCTCAGCGAGAAATCCTTGTCCCGAGTCCACCGAGGGATCTGTTTTGTCTTGCGCGTCACACCTCAGCCTTCGCCTGTTCTCTTCTGCCTTAACCTTAACCTCAGAAGCTGGGAAAAAATTAGCCGTTGCCCTTCGACGAGCTCAGAGCCTGCACTGAGTTTACCGAAGTGACGAACGGCTAAGTACTCAAATTCCCATTGTGCTATACCGCTCGTGGTGAGCATGTCGAACCATGAGCGGATTCTTTCACAGCCTCTCAGCCTGATCTACCGGTAACCTGTTCTCCTGGCGCGTTCTCTGATAGGTTTAGACTTAGAAACGTCGAACGTCCTTAACGTTAAAGCGGAACCTTAGCCTTTCTCCCGTTACGCTGCCGTCTGCCTTGAGCCGAATTGAAATGGCTATTCAGGATTGGAGCCCGCCGATGCCGGAAGAGAAACCCTACAGATTGCCTCTAAGTCTCACGCCCGAGCGTTATGAGATTCGATTGACGCCGGATTTGTCCGCCGCGACCTTCGTGGGCGAGGAGACCGTGTTCTTTGAAGTTCATGAGCCGATCCAACGGATCATTCTCAATGCCGCGGAGCTGGAGTTTCAAGCGGTTTCTATCGAAGGCGCCGGTGGCAAAGCGCTTGCGGCAAGCACGACTTTTGACAACGAGAATGAACGAGCGATCCTGAACTTTCCTGAAATACTTGAGCCGGGACCATGGCAGTTGCGGCTCGTGTTTTCCGGGATCTTGAACAATAAGCTTCACGGCTTCTATCTTAGCACCTATAAAGATGCTAACGGCCGGCAGAAAGCGCTCGCTTCGACTCAGTTCGAATCCACCGATGCGCGCCGAGCATTCCCATGCTGGGACGAACCGGCCTTCAAGGCGGTTTTCCAGGTTACTCTAGTGGTGGAGGAGGGTTTAACAGCAATCTCCAACACGCAGGTCCTGCGCGAGACTTCTCTGCGCGCGATCGGAAAGAAAGAGGTCGTTTTCGCCGATTCAATAAGGATGTCGACCTATCTCGTTGCCTTCATCGTCGGCGAGTTTGAGGCAACCGAGCCGGTCCTTGTAGGCAGCGCGCCACTGCGCGTCTGGGCGGTCCCGGGAAAACGCCGGCTCGCAAAGTTTGCTCAGGAGGTGGGAGCTTTTTCTCTCTCTTATTTCAGCAGCTACTATGGCATCCCTTATCCGGGCGACAAATTGGATTTGGTCGCAATCCCCGATTTTGCCTCCGGCGCGATGGAAAACTTTGGCGCCATCACGTTTCGCGAGACGGCTCTTCTCGTTGACGAAGAGAAGGCAACCCGTAGCGAACTCGAACGCGTAGCGGATGTGGTGTCGCACGAGAACGCCCACATGTGGTTCGGCGACCTGGTTACGATGCGTTGGTGGAACGGGCTGTGGTTGAACGAGGCCTTCGCCACCTTTATGGAAATGCTCGCTGTCGACGCGTGGAAGCCGGGGTGGCGGCGCTGGGACAGCTTTACGGTTTCTCGCGCTGCCGCGATGCAGGTCGATGGTCTCAAGAGTACGCGCCCGATCGAGTTCCCGGTGGAAAAACCTGAGGAGGCCGCGGGCATGTTCGACGTCTTAACTTACGAGAAGGGCGCGTCGGTGTTGCGCATGCTGGAGCAGTATCTCGGAGCCGACGCCTTCCGCGACGGCATCCGCTTGTATTTGCGGAGGCACGAATACGCGAACGCGGAGACCACGGATCTGTGGGACGCTCTGGAAGAGGCCACGCATCAGCCGGTGCGCGCCTTGATGGACACGTGGATCTTCCAGCCTGGACATCCGCTGATCAGTGTCGAACGAGAAGGTCGCGCCCTGATTTTATCGCAACGCATATTTCGTTACCTCGGCGACGGGGATCCTCAAGGCGCCAAGTGGCACGTGCCGATTTTTCTGCGCATGAACACGGAACGAGGCGTCACCGATAGGTGCGTTCTTTTGACGGATCGAGAACTGCGCATGGAAGTTTCCGATGACGTAGACAGGGTAGTGGTTAATGCCGGCGGGCACGGGTTTTACCGCGTTCGTTACAGTTCGGATCTCATGGCCGCTGTCAAAGAAGGGGTACAAAAGAATCTTCAGCCGGTCGAGCGCTTCAACCTAGTCAATGATAGTTGGGCGACGGCACTTGCCGGGTTGAGCTCGTTGACCGACTATCTGGGCTTGATCGATCTAATGCGCGACGAGATCGACGTAAACGTTTGGACTTCCGTGATCGCCTCTTGCCATCACCTGAACCGAATTTTCGATGAGAACCAGTCTAGCGCCTTCCGTGAACGGATCCGCGGTGATCTGCTCCCGGCTGTTGAGCGCCTCGGCTGGTCGCCGGCTGAAGGCGAATCGGAGTTGCAGAGCCAGCTCCGCGGCGACTTAATTGGGGCTCTTGGCACGCTGGCAGACGACAAGGCGTGCCAGGCGCGGGCGCGGGAGTTCTACTCGCAATTCGAGAAAGACGCGAATGCAGTCGATCGAAACTTGGTTCCGGCTTTAGTTTCGATTGTCGCCTACACCGGGTCCGGCGAGGACTATGAGAAATTTTATCCCAGATTTAAGAACGCCCAAACTCCACAGGAGGAAACGCGCTATCTTTTCGCCCTGGCGGCTTTTCGGCAACTACCCTTGATCCAGCGAACCTTGGACTTGACTGTTAATGGCGAGGTGCGCACGCAAAACGCGCCGTATCTCATGCGGAGCCTTCTTTTAAACAAGGACGCGAGGGCGCAAGCCTGGTCATTCATGAAAAACCACTGGGAAGAGATGACAAGGCAATACCCCGACAACTCCATTCCACGCATGTGCGAAGGCATCATCGGGCTGGTCACTCCTGAGCTTGAATCCGACGTCAGAGACTTCTTTGCCCGTCACCCCGTGAAGCAGGGAGCCAAGCAACTCGAGCAGCACATGGAACGGCTACGCATCGCGCTTGCTTGCAAAGAGCGCTGGAAGGATTTGCTGCGAGAGTAGGAAGTCCAGGGTACACGCGAGATCGAGCGCGTTAAGTATATGAGTAAAGCGAAGTTGGTATCTTGGTTTTTCCTTGCGCTGTCGCTTTCGGCCTGTACCGCCTATCGAGTGGCGGGGCAGGTCCAGTCGGGGAGACAGGCTCTTATGATCAGTAACTCCGAAGCCGCTCTGGCTTATTTCCAAGAAGCTGTCAAAACCGACCCCGATTACATATATCAATTCTCGTTATACCGGCAGGGAGTTTGGACCTACCTCGGCCGCGCTCAATACAATTTAGGTAAGTTGCAGGAGGCCCGCCGATCTTTTGAGCGAGCGCTTTCAATTTATTCCGACGATTACTTGGCCAGGGTCTATTTAGGTTTGACCCTGGCGCGCATGGGCGATCAATCGCAAGCTCGCAAACAAATCGAGGCCGGACTCAAGGGTCTTTATGACTGGCTGGAGTATATCAACGCCGCCCGGCCATTCGAGGCGTACTGGGACCCCAGGCGTGAGATTCGCTCCGCAATCGACCAAAGTCTCGCGATGATTTCAAGCAGGGACATCGATTGGCCGGCGCTGATCGCCAACGGCGAGTGGATCGGCCAGAGGATGGAGCAAGAGATCGATTACGTCAGGAGAGAGGAACAGCGAGAGTTGTTTGAACGCGATCGGTTTGGCAGGCCTGAATTCGGACTTGGCATAGGCATCGGGTTTTGACTGAAGTGTCGAGCAAGAAGGGTCAGGTCTTTATTTTTGCTGTTGGGACTCGTTTTCATCAGCCGGCTAATCGTAGAATAGTGCAAGTCCAAGAAATCAGCGACTTCCACCTGACTATACCCATACCTGGTTACGGCCTCTGAGATCGCTTTATCTCTTGACGGCTTTCGACTTTTAGCGGTCTTGAAGAGCTGTTCAAGCGATGGCCGTCCTATGTAGCGCTGCCCTCTGGGTATCTCCTGGATCTCCATCTTCTCCGCAAGGTGAGGTAGCAATCCCTCGACAAAACCCTCAACTCCTAATAGGCTCTGTCCTTTTAAGTCATTCCAAAGCGAAGGTCCCTCTGTTCCATCGCCCACAAATTCTCGGTACTTCTCCCGCGCCTGGGTCCTTCGTTGACCGAACTGGCTTAATATCTCCTCTGTCGTAAGACATCCATGGACGGGAACCATGCCCGCAGTCGCCCGGTAACTGCTCCACTTCCATTGCCGGGGCTGTTTGACCGATCGGGCTCTGACCGGGTTAAGCACCACGTAACGACAGACCTCAAGAAAATGCGTGTCTTTTTGTACAAGGATTCCCTTAAACCGCCCCTGAAACACGTGCCCCACCCTGCGGTGCCGCCGGTTGAAGGCTTGGGTGTAGACTCCGTTGAGCTGGCGCATCCCTTTGGACAAATTCCCATCGGGCGTCTCAATCACCAGATGATAATGATTATTCATCAGGCAATAGGCATGACAGATCCAGTGGAACCGCTCATTGACATGGGTGAGGGTGCCCAAGAATAGCTTTCGATCAGCGGCATCCTTGAAGATCGCCCTTTGCTCATTTCCCCGTGACGTTACATGATACAGGGCGCCATCAAAATCGATTCTCAACGGTCGGGCCATGGGGCTCTTATAACCAATCAAACAGCAATAGTAAAGACCTGACCCCCTATTTTCCGGTTTCTGGCGTTCCAAGTATAGGTCGTAGTTCCGCTGGAGTCGGTGATGGTCAAAAGATTTCCATTATTGTCGTAGGTCAACGTCTTATCGCCAAACGTCGTTTGGTGGTTGGCCGCATTATAAGCAGTCGAGCTTATCTCTTGGGGGAGACCTGTACGGGCAAATGTCCCGCCGACTTTGGTTCTGCTGCCGTTTATCGTATTGTCTGCGATTCACAACTGCTCTTTTAGTGGAATCGTGAAGATTTCCAAGAATTTTTCCTTCCATGGACGCGCTTTCCACGCTTCGTGAGTCAGTCGCTTCGAGTGCTTCAGATCTTCTTGAAAAGCTTTCTCGAGCTCGCCGGCGATGCCTCGGTCGTAGACGATAAGGTTTATTTCTTCGTTCAGGGCGAACGAGCGGTTATCGAGATTCGTGCTTCCCACCGTGGCCCAGATTCCGTCAACGACCATTGTTTTGGCGTGCATCAGGGCGGGCTGATACTCGTAGATCTCGATGCCGCCCAGCAACAAGGGTCCAAAGCTGTTGCGGCTGGCCCAGTAAACCAGCTTGTGATCGATCTTGCCTGGAAGCAGAGCCACTACCTTGACGCCTCGTTTCACCGCGTTCAGCAATGCCTCTTGCATGCGCTCATCGGGCAAGAAATAGGGGTTAGAAAAATGGATCGTCTTGCGCGCAGAGCTAATGGACAGCAGGAACAGCATGTAAGATTCGAAGCTGCCCCCGAAAGGCGAGCTCTTGACGATCTGGGTGTAGGCTTTCCCCTGCGGCTCCAGCGTGGGGAAAAAGGCGTCGCCGCCGAGCGCTTTTCCGGTCGTTTCCCGCCAACTCTCGACGAAGGCGGCCTGGAGTTGCTGGACGATCGGTCCTTCGATTCTGGCGTCGGTGTCGCGCCAGTGATCCTCTTGCCGGCCGTCGCCGATCCAGGCTTCGCTCACGCCGTGGCCGCCGGTAAAGCCGATTTTTCCGTCGATCACAAGGATGCGGCGGTGATTTCGGTAGTTATAGCGCAAGAGCTCCCAAGGCGTGATGAATTGAAACAATTTGATGCGCCGAAACCACTCCAGTTGGCATCCTGATTTTTTCCAAAGTTCGGGGATATCTTCGGGGATTTTGCTGCCGCCGTGCGAGTCGATCAACAAGTGCACTTGCACGCCTGCCCGGCAACGCTCGGCAAAAGCCTCGGCAATCTCGTAGGCAATGGCGCCGTCCTGATAGAGATACTGCGCATAGGTAATGCTCCGGCGCGCGCTCCGAATGGCTTTGAGCATCGCCGGAAAAGTTTCATCCCCGTTAAGCAGGATTTGTACCTGGTTGCCTCCTACGATCGGAGCGTTCGTATGCGCTGCGATCGTGGGAAAAAACGACGGTTCGCCGAGAACAACGTCGGGGATTTCAGTGATCGGGGTCACACCCGCACAGCCGAGGGGCAGGAAGATAAATATAAACACCCACCTGGTCAAGATCATCGAAGTTAAATATCAATTCTGCCGATTTCCAACAAGCTCTTTGAAGAGCAGTGGGCTGGGAGCATGGAGGGAAGGGTAGATATCAGAGGTCACAAGTCAGAGGTCAGAAAAAATCAGTCGAAGCTCGAAACTCGAATTTCGCAATTGGATCCGACCGCCTCCGGCTCCTCGCTCCATGCTCCCAGCTCGATGCTCGTTCCCGCCCGGCCTGTTTACGCCTGTCATGCGATCGTGTTAGGTTCGGGGTCATCGACATGCGCACTGCGGGGAGATCGTGTGTCCCTCAAGTTAAGTTATTTGATAAGACTTACCCCGTGGAAGTAAACGCCCCGATTGAGCTTCGGATAAGTAACTCCCGTTCACCTTTCGACCGATGCTCAGGATGAACGGCATACATACTGGAGCGATTGGCAGTTTCCGTTCGTGCTGAGCTTAGTCGAAGCATGAAACCCATTTAACGGTCATTAATTGCAATAAAGCGTCGCGCTGGCTTGGCTTCGCTAATTCTCAAATCTTGAAAAAAATAGGAGGTGACTTTATGAACTTCAATCGCCGGGGTTTTCTCAAAGTGAGCATCGGTGCGGGCGCCTCGCTATTGCTTCCGCCCGCCGACATGCCGGCGCAGGGAACTCCGTTGCTGCAAAAGAAGATCCCATCGAGCGGCGAGAGCATCCCAATCATAGGCATCGGCACGGCCCGGCGATACGAGGCGATCAAAACAGAGGCGGAGAAGGTACCGCTGAAAGAAACGATTCGCCAATTCAAAGAGTTGGGCGGCAAAGCAATCGACAGCTCTCCCACCTACGGCACCGCGGAAGCGGTGGTGGGCGAGCTTGTGGAGGATCTAAAGGTTCGCGAGTCGCTGTTTCTGGCCACCAAGGTGAGCCTGCGCAATGCCGGGCGGGAAGCAGGGCTTCAGCAAATCGAGCAGTCGTTCAAGAGGCTGCGCACCAACAAGATCGACCTTATTGCCGTTCACAATCTGCGCGACACCCAGACGCAGCTTCGCACCCTCCGCGAGTTGAAGCAGGCCGGTCGCATCCGGTACGTCGGCATCACGACGTCATTCGATAAGCAATACGGTGAGTTCGAACAAACGATGAAAGACGAGGCTCTGGACTTCATCCAGGTGGACTATGCCTTAGACAATCGGGATGCGGGGGAAAGGATCATACCGCTCGCGGTGGATCGCGGGATGGCGGCGATGATCAACCTGCCCTTCGGGCGCGGGCGGCTGTTCAGCGCCGTACAAGGCAAAAAGCTGCCGGAGTGGGCCGGCGAGTTTGACTGTGGGTCGTGGGCTCAGTTCTTTCTCAAGTACATCGTGTCTCATCCTGCCGTTACGTGCGCCGTGCCTGGTATGGCCAAGGCCGAATACGTTGTGGACAATCTCGGCGCCGCGCGGGGGCAACTGCCCGACGCTGCCATGCGCCGGCGCATGGAAAAATTCATCGACGGCGTATGATCGGCTTCGATAGGGTACGGCGGCGTGGCCGATTCGTTGAGATGCTGAGAGGCCGGGCCGGACCATGAGTGATGCTCCCGGCGACGTTGGCGATGAGACAGGGGGCAGGCTCTATCGGCTGCTCAAGCCGATAATCGATGTGCGCCCGTCCGAGATTCGGTCACTGGGCTGGTCATGGCTTTACATCTTCTCCGTGCTCTCCTCTTATTATATACTCCGGCCGATTCGCGACGATATGGGGGTCGCCGGCGGCGTCGAGAATCTTCAATGGCTTTTCACCGGCACCCTTCTCGGCATGATCATCGTAAATCCGCCTTTCGCCGCGCTGGTTGCCAGGTTACCGCGCGTGCGGTTCATCGGCATTACGTACCGCTTTTTTATTGTCAATCTACTGCTCTTCGCCTTGCTCCTGAACATAACGACTGCCGAGCAGAACATATGGGTCGGCCGCGTCTTTTTCATCTGGGCATCCGTTTTTAACCTTTTCGTTGTCTCCGTGTTCTGGGCCTTGATGGTCGATGTTTTTGACTCCGAGCAGAGCAAACGACTGTTCGGCTTTATCGCCGCCGGCGCTACTCTCGGCGGCATCGTAGGCTCGAGCATCACGGCGTCCCTGGCGAAAAATGTGCCGGCGATCTACCTTTTGCTGATCTCGGCGGCGCTTCTGGGGCTGGCGGTCTTCAGCGTCGGGCGCTTATCGCGTTTGGCGGCCGTGTTACGCCAAGGACGGGCGGAGCGGGGTGAGGAGACGCCGATAGGCGGATCTGTATTCTCAGGTATGACCCATGCCTTCAAATCGCCCTATTTAGTCAATGTGGGCGTTTACATCCTGCTCTTTGCAATTACCTCGACGTTTCTCTATTTCCAACAAGCCGAGATCGCCCGTCAAAGCTTTGCCGATCGCGGCGCGCGAACGGCGTTTTTTGCCCGGATCGATCTATGGGTCAATATCCTGACTCTTGGGGCCCAGCTCTTTTTGACCAGCCGTGTTCTTCGAATCATTGGAGTCGGGCTCACGCTTGCAACTCTGCCGGCCTTGAGCATTTTGGGGTTCGGGGCGCTTGCGCTGACGCCGGCGATCACAGTTCTCGTTGTTTATCAGGTGCTACGCCGAGCCGGGAATTTCGCGTTCGCCCGACCCGCGCGCGAAGTGTTGTTTACCGTCGTGCCGCGCGAGGACAAGTACAAAGCCAAGAGCTTTATCGATACAGTGATCTACCGCGCCGGCGATCAACTCGGGGCTTGGTCGTATGCCGGTCTGGGCTTTCTGGGACTGGGCATGACTGGAATTGCGATCGTGGCAGTTCCAATCGCGGTTGCCTGGTTGCTCAACGGTCTCTGGCTCGGACGAAAGCAAGAGAGGCTGGCTTCAGCGAGTGCAATGACGCCATCCGTATCGGTTACCTGAGCTTTCTCAAGCTGACTGTTTACAAGGCCCGGTGTCACCGGGGCGGTTGATGTTGTCCTATTTTGATACAGGCTTAAATCGACATTATCGACAAGGAGGTACGAGCATGGAAAAATTTCTCGGCAGCTACTCACCGCAGATCTATGCGATCATGCGCATCGTCGTCGGCTTGTTATTTTTTTGCCACGGGCTGCAGAAACTCTTCGGTCTGTTCGGTGGGGTCAACGGTGCCGCGGTGCCGTTGATGTCGTCAATGGGTCTGGCGGGTGTCATTGAAGTCCTCTGCGGGTTGCTCGTCGCCGTGGGTCTGGTGACCGGCTACGCCGCATTCATCGCCAGCGGCGAGATGGCCGTGGCTTACTTCATGGCCCATTTCCCTATGGGCTTGTGGCCGATCGAAAATCAAGGCGAGCTGGCGGTGCTGTACTGCTTTATTTTTCTTTACATCGCCACGCAAGGCTCCGGCGTCTGGGGAGTCGATGGCTCTCAACGTGGACGTTCACGTCTCCGGTGAAGCGAAAGCGCGGCAGAATTATTAAGGAGTTCATAAGTAAGTTGCAACCGAGGGGCGAGACCTGGAGCGGAGCGGGCGCGCGATTCAGGCTTAGGTTGAGGTCAAGGTTTAGTTTGGCCCTCGAACTTCGAACATCGACCTTTCTTCTCACCTAAACCTTAGCCTTAACCTTGACCTTCTTTGAACTTTGTGGCGGCGTACAAGCCACAGACCCATTGACCGCGCTCGGAAGGGATCGGCCCGAAGGAGCCGGCCTTGTAAGAACGTCAAGATTCTAATGAACTCCTTAGCAATTAATTACAGCTCGGCCACATACCGGGCCATGCGGTCGCGACTAGCCTTGTTCGGAAGCGGCAGCAGGCCCGCCCGCATATTGTCGGCGAGATGCTGCGGCTTGCTCGTCGCAGGAATCGCGCAGGTGACCGCCGGGTGTGAAATCACGAATTTCAGGAAAAATTGCGCCCAGCTCGCGCAGCCGATCTCGTTGGCCCACTCCGGCAACGGCTTGCCACGCACCTTGCTGAAAAGCGCTCCCTCCGCAAATGGCCGGTTTACAAGCACCGCAACCCGCCGCGCCTCGGCGAGCGGCAACATCCGGTTTTCGGCGTCCCGCTCGGCAATCGAGTAGTTGAGTTGAACGAAATCGAGCTCTTCGGCCTCGAGCACACGCGCGAGGTCGTCGTACGCGCTTTTGGTGTAGTGGGTCACACCAATATAGCGAACCTTCCCCTGCTCTTTCCATTGCCGCAGGGTCGCAAGGTGCGTGCGCCAGTCCACGAGATTGTGAACCTGCATCAAATCAATCTGCTCAGCGCGCAAACGCCGGAACGATTGCTCCATCTGACGGATCCCCGCGTCACGCCCGGTCGTCCAGACCTTCGTGGCGAGGAAGAGCTGCTTGTGCACGCCTAGCTCCGCCGCGAGGTCGCCAACCACGCGCTCTGATTCGCCGTACATGGGCGACGAATCCACCAGGCTGCCGCCGAGGCGCACGAATTCGCGCAGCACCTCACTCAGAGGACCACGCTGGGATGCCGCCTTACCGACGTCGAACGTCTGCCAGGTTCCAAGACCGATCACGGGCAACGATTCTCCCGTGCGTGGAACCGGCCGCCGTATCAATGATGCAGCCATCGTAACACCTCCGGTGAGCGCAAACGCGCTCACGCTCACGGCGAGCCGCAGCAGGTCGCGTCGTGATATGGCGAGCGTTCCTGCCAAGATCTGTTGATTCATGCCTCATCCAACTATAAAGCGCATGTCACGGCAAGTCCTCATGGACCGATGAAAAACTCTCGGTCGCCATTGCCGGTCTCAAAAATGAGACAAATTATGGAGAGCAGTTCCGTATTGCAGAATTCGCCCTGAAAGCTGCCGTGTTTCTAGGAACTTTTCGGAGTTCTGTTGCGCTTTTGGGGATTCGTCCGTCTAACGCTCAGAGAAGGAGAGTTAAGCGATGGAAAGAAAAAAAGCGAAAAATTTCATGCTCGTTGCTATCTTGATCGTGTTCATGGGTTTCGTCGGGGGGTGTCACGTTCAATCGTTTGATGGACATCGCCGCTACGACCGTCGTAACGATTACTATCGTGATGGTTGGCGTGACAGGCGGACTTACGAGCGGCGGCGTGATGATTGGCGTGACGGCCGTTACCACAGTCGCGGCGATTATGATCGGAATCGGTGGCGTTGGTAGATTCGGCCGGGGCATTTTGAGCTTTCGGTCGTCTAGATCTCGGCTTTTCAGTGCAGATAACCCGGTAGTGACTCTTCAAACTGAGACACTGCCTGAGCAGGCTGCTGAAAAAGATTCATATGCTTCCTGTCTGCGTGCGACGCACAGGCAGGCGTTGCGCTTGCTCAAAAAGATCTCAAAGGCGAGGCGCGCACGGTTTGAACGCTTTGAACCGTTAAATTGTTCAAGTCGTTCAAGCAGCTTGACAGCAAGCTACGGTCTCCTCTAATATTCGCGCCATGATTAAACTCATCGATCAGATGCGGGAGCTTGTTGATAAAGCCCTGGCCAATGACTGCCCGTGTATTCTCGCCACCGTCTCGGCTGACGGTGAGCCGGATATCGGTTACAAGGGCAGTATGATGGTCTTTGATGACGAGTCGTTGGCTTACTGGGAGCGCACCAGGCGCCAGCACTTGAGGAACGTCCAGTCGAACCCCAAGGTGGTGGTACTGTTTCGCGATCCCAAGTCACGCGTGAACTGGCGTTTTCACGGCACGGCGACAGTGCACGAAACGGGGCCGGTCAGGGACCAGGTCATGGCTCGAACGGTCGCTGCCGAGCTGGAGAAAGACCCCGAGCGCAAAGGCGCCGCTGTCGTCATCAGGGTTGATAAAGTAACCAACCTGGGCGGACAGATCCTGCAATCGCGTTAGGTCTTTGCCGTGCAACGACAGACTCTGAGAAAAGCGCGCCGTTAGCCCTTCGAGTCTCAGGATGAACGGCTGGGCAGTTTGATCCGTCATACCGTTCGTGGTGAGCCTGGTTGAACCATGAACGGATTTCTACACAGTCTGACGACGCGGATGGGCGGTCGGCTCGTGAGCGCATTCGCCGCCGCGTCTCGGCGCGCCCCCTTACTTGCCGCTTCGCTCGCGCCGAACCTCTCTCAGCAGGCATGCAGATCATAGAGCGTCTATACAGCATCAAAGATGACGGCGTGGCCGGCTTTCTCGCCCATCCGGAGAGGAAAACTCCGGGACCGGCTTTGCTTCTGATCCATCCCAAGGGAGGGCTCACCGACTATATCAAGATCGAGGCGCGCAAGTTTGCGAAACTCGGCTATAGCACGTTCGCGCCGAATGTTTTCGAGCAGCTCGGCTATCCGGCGGCGACCCACATTGAGACCGGCTCGCAAATCCAGGCGAAGACGTCGGACGCGGATTTTACCCGCGTCCTTACCGAGGGCTGGCGATTCTTGCTTTCCCAACCGCACGTGAACCGAAGTAGAGTCGCGGTGTGCGGCTATTGCATGGGCGGGCGGATTGCCATTCACTTCGTTGCGGCGACGCCAGAGGTACGCGCGTTTGTCGGTTACTATCCGACCGTGCGCGATGAACCCACGACAGCGATGAGGCCGGTTCATCCCGCCGAGGCGGCAAAGAAGATTCGCTGTCCGTCTATAAATCTGTACGGCGCCGACGACGTGACGACGGTAATTCCCGTTCAGGATAAGATGATGTACGCATTCAGAGAAAACGGGCAACCTTTAGAATGGCACTTCTTTCCATTCGGCGGGCACGGCTACGTCGATCCGGGAGCGGTGGGGTACCATTCCCATGCGGCTGAGCTGTCATTTCCGCTGGTTGCGGATTTCATGGAACGCCATCTGCAATGGGATTCGTCCTCTTAAGACCTGAAGATGCGCAGACGATTAACGCAGTGTCGTGATTCTACCTGGACGACGCTGAGGCTTGAGTCGCCGCCGTGCGTTTGGGAGGGCTTTCATCTGCCGCTGAAGAGTCGTCCGGAACCTCCAAAACCTGACGTACGTACGCTCTTATGACTTGATCGCGGATTCTTGATGGCGGGATCGTTTTCAGACGCGCATGTATCGTCTTTTGTTCTTCAGCGCCAAGCTCGCTCCAACGTCCAAAGTCGCGCAGGATGGACTCCAGCTCCTTCACAGTCAGTTCTCGGTAGCTCGTCTCCTTCTTTTCTTGGTCAGAAGCCGTAGCTTCCGAGGCAACTTTCTCTAAGGCGATGACACCGGTCAGGCGTCCGTCGCGGTCATAAACCAGGAAAGAATTGTTGAGTTCAAGCGCGGTCAGAAGAGATCGGATGGCTTGGTCCATATTGGCGCGCTCTAGTGTGAGATTGATTACCTTGGTTCGGCTAGACGGCGGCAGAGTGATTGCTATTCCGGTAGTTGACCGCATCAAGTAGGCGGCCTCGGCCGCGCGAAGATTGCTGAAAGCGAGCGAGACACTGTCCTTGTCGTATTTCACAAACTGCTGACTGGGGTAGGAGTCATCAGTTGCCAAGGCGCGGGGTATTGGCGGGAAGAACAGCGAAAGGGTGAGCAGCGCGAGACCGATCGCTCTTGAGTCGTACACAGGCAACCGGCAGTAGCGTCTACGGCTGGAGCAATGCAACGGACGTGAGCACGGTACGTGATCCATGAACGTAGTCCTCGCTTCCATGCTGGTTCGGAACATTTAAGGGCAGCAAGTTGCGTGCCCGGGAGCATCTTTCCAGTTTGGGTACATTTTGGGAGTAGTAGGAAAAACTAAGCTGGGCGCGACTTGAAGGAGTGTATGGAGGAATATCCAAGCTCACTGCGCCGATTGTAGGCTCCCTGCTCTTTGCTCCATGCTCTTTGCAGCTTCGGAAGGCTGAGGCTAAGGCTTAGTTTGAGCTAAACCTTAACCTAAACCTCAACCTGCTTAAGGAGCGAGGCGATTGAGCGCAACGCCTGCCTGTGCGTCGCACGCAGACAGGAAGCCTATGAGTCTTTTTCAGCAGCCCGGGAGCCTCTTCGTAAAGTGCCTTTAAAGTCTTCTATCGTCAGTTTGCCGGCCACCATTCTTTCCAGGTCTGAAGCACTGACCGGGTGATGCAGGTCGCGCATGTTAAGGTCCCAATGGAAGATCTCGCCTATAAACGGCAGCTCCTGTGGCAGGCGCTGGTCTTTATGAGAGATCGCAATATCTTTGCCGCGGTAAACGCCGCGCACATCGGCTTCGTTGGCACGGCACCACACAAGCACTTGTTCGAAGGTCATAACCACTCCACAATCATTCAACCGGATTCAGCAGATGTTCTTTTAGACTTGTGTGGACACCGTAGATGACTTTGCCGATTTTTGGTTTGGGATTGGGCTCCGTGCTGACCTGATAAAGAATCAGACGGCCGGACCCGGTGTTGTTCAGTTGGTAGAAAAAACCGGCGGGAACGTGGACGCCCTGATGTTTGCTCAATTTGAACTCTTCGCCGTCTTTGAGTCCTTTCATCGTGCATTCGCCTTCGACGACAAAAAAGGTGTGATCCGAACCGGGATGACAATGCAATTCGTCATTCACTCCCGGCTCGTAGCAGTTAAAAGCGATATGGCAACGATCGGTTTGAGTCGGACGAATGTAATTTCGTCCCGTCGGCTTATCCCAACGGGCTTGCTTCTCGGCATCGACTAGGGTTATTTTCGTAATGTTCTCCATCTCGCACCTCCAGTAGTATGTTTTGATCTCAGCATAGCGTTTCTCCGAATTTACAGGACTTCCTCACCAGAAAGCAAGCTTCAGGAACAGCGGCATCCGGCTTCAATACTGGACAGGCGTCCAGGCGGGTGTTACCAGGCGAAACGCGCATTAGCATGGAGCAAGGAGCCGCCGGCCTCTGAAGTCGAACTTGGATTATGAATTCGCCCGGGGAGTTATGGGTGATGGTATATTCCCTTATGGCATCGAGCGAAATCTTCCGACTCTCGGGGCGGCTACTCTGTATTCCGTCGAGCAGGGACTTACGGAGCGAAGGCTGGAGTTAAGCGAGATTGTCGCGCCCGAAAACGGGTGAGCTCTTTTAGCCGGGGGCCGATACCCGCAGAGCAAGCATGGATGAAGCCGGATTGGGAGCGTCTAGCCTTTTCCAGTCGAGCCGTGCATTGCGTCCCCCTCCTTTTGCTGCCGTATCTGCAGTCGAGCTAGAGCGCCTCGACCCACGTCAAGAGTACCGGCTCAGGGAAGGGGAGGTGCAGTATGCGGTCGAATACTCCCCAAAAAAAGATATATGTCGCGATGGCCAGCGCCAGCGATAAGCTCCAGCTCTCGCGTCCTTGAAACTTTAAGTACAGGAAGACGGTCAAGGGAATGGCCACATGGAACCCTACAAGCCATATCGCGAAGCCAAAGCCAAAAAGCCATGCAAAAATATTGAGTGTTCTCCGGCGGGCAAGGCTCGGATCGACCCCTTTCGTGAACTCGAAGTCCATCGCTTTGGCCCTCTCTCGATGCGACCCCACAGCATCAATCCCCAACTGAACCAGACTGAGCACGAGCAGTGGCAGCGATGCCAGTAATGGAAAAAGGCGAGCGGAAGGATCCCAGTTTTTGGCCTCATAGGCGGCCCAGGCGGCCAGGATAACAAAGAAAAGGCTCAAAAAGGCTTGGGGTCTAAGCTTCATCGGTTTTACCAAACGCCGGTTTCTTCTTACGATACCGAGCCTGAAACATTGGATAAGCCAATGCGGCCAAAATGAGTAGCAGGATAACGATAACGCCCGGGAAGGTTAGCCATCCGGCCCCGTATCTCTGCACACTGATGAAAAGATATCTCTCGGTGAGCGCGCCAAGCACGAGGCCAAGGATGAGAGGTGGCCTCGCCCAGTGGAAGAGCACCATGGCATATCCGAGAACGCCAAAGAGCAACATGACGATGATATCGCTAAAGTCGTTGTTAGTTGCGAATGAGCCTAGAAAGATGAGCACAAGCAAACAGGGAATGATTAGCGAGCCCCGAACCAGGGTGATTTTCGCAAGGTAATCCAGGAATAGGAAGCTTACGGCTACCGTAATGACGTTGGCGATCACAATGATCCAGACCATGGAAAAAGTGACATCGAGGTACTTCGTAAGCATATCCGGGCCAGGCTCCAAGCCGACTACAAGAAACGCTCCCAGCAGGATCGCGGTACTGAGGCTTCCGGGGACCCCGAAAGCGACCGTGGGGATCAGGCTTCCTCCCTCTTTAGAGTTATTGGCCGCACCAGGTCCCAGAACCCCTTCGATGGCGCCTTTGCCGAATCGGCTCTTATCCTTGCTGCTCTGGACCGCATGGCCATAGGCCACCCACTGAGCTACCGCGCCACCCATTCCCGGGATGATGCCGATAAACGTCCCAAGCAGGGAAGCCCGTACCGTCAATCCGAGATATCTGATTGTGTCTTTGACTCCTTCCCACACACCTTTCAATTTCCCGATACTGGTTTCGGCAATACTCGTGCCTCTAACCGCCAGATCGATGATCTCCGGGATTGCAAAAAGACCTATGGTTACCGGCACCAAATCGAGACCGTCAAAAAGATAAACCAGTCCGAACGTGTAGCGCGGTACGCCTGTTTCAGCGCTTATTCCTATCCCGGCAAGTAAAAATCCAAATAGGCCGCTGGCAAGGCCTCGGATCACTGAGCCCCCGCTCAAGGAAGCGATAAAGGTGACGCCGAGAACCGTAAGCATAAAAAGCTCCGGCGATCCCAGCGCGAGCACCAGAGGCTGCATCACCGGGATAGCGGCGGCCAACGCAAATGCGCCGATCACCGCCCCTATGAGAGAGCTAAACAGTGCTGCGCCCAATGCCCTCCCTGCTTCGCCCTTTTTGGCCATGGGATGGCCATCGACGATCGTTGCCGCCGCGATTCCCTCACCTGGAACGCCGAAGAGTATGGAGGTGACGTCCCCGGTGGTCTGACAGACCGAGTGCATCCCCAGAAGAAAGGCAAAGGCCGCAATAGGGGTCATGCCGTAGACGAACGGTATCATCAACGCCAACGCTACTGACCCGCCCAATCCCGGCAAAAGCCCGACCACAAAACCAACGGCTATCCCGATAAGCATCAGCGGGAACGCGGGCCAGGTGAAGACCGTCGTCAACCCGGAAAGAAAGGCGTCAAGCATTAAGTCTCCCTATATAATTTCCAAAGAAGCCGTACGTCGACGGAAACCACTCACTTTCCCGTAAACAGTTTGGTGATCGCCTTTTGGTCCGCGGGAGATGTATCGAATACGTCTCTATAAAGCTCCTCAAGGATGCGGCCGGGCACTGGATCAATCGGCCGCTTCAATTTCTTCGCTTCAGCCAAGAGCTCTGGATCTTGGGCTGCACTCATAAAGCTGGTGCGCAGAGTCTCTACCCTGCCTGAGGGAACGCCGGGAGGAAGAAAAAAGGGCCGCCCACCGAAGGAGCTTGCTGCGGCAACGCTTACGATGGATTTGTCCTTCTTGCTATCCACCAATTCCCAAAAGGTTGGGGCATCGGCAAAATCCGGGTCCCGTTTTCGCTCCGACGTTCCAATTTGCGCGATGACAGCGATTTTGCCGGTTTTTAAAAGCTCC
>JBOHVS010000377.1:0-5051 GCA_050735975.1 Binatia bacterium
TCCTCTTTGACATGACAAAAAGTTACGCGATCGCTTTCTGGGTTTCTCTTGCATGTTTGGTTATTTCTGTTTTTATCGTGGTGGCGAGCGGACGAATAGTCAGAGCCCAAAAAACTTAGCGCGGCTACGCCGCAACCAAAACAGCAACAGACATTTAACCACGAAGGTCACGAAGAGCACGAAGTTGAAAAGTATAAACGGTCCGAACCCTTCGTGTCCTTCGTGCACTTCGTGGTAAAAAGGTGTTTCGTTCAATGGAGCTCTTATAAGGATCGACGGCCAGAACGTGCGCGAGCTGCGACAATTTTTAGATATAATAATCTAGAAAGGAATAATCGATGATTCAACTTTATACCTGGGGAACACCGAACGGAAAAAAAGTATCGATCATGCTTGAGGAGGTCGGACTTCCCTATGAAGTCCATCCGATCAATTTAACAAAGAATGAGCAAATGACGCCGGAATACCTCGCCATCAATCCCAATAACAAGATTCCGGCCATTATCGATCCCGCCGGTCCGGGAGGACAGCCGCTGAAGCTATTCGAGTCGGGCGCGATCTTGATGTATCTCGCCGAGAAGACGGGAAAGCTTTGGCCTCAGGACGCCCGGAAGCGATATGAGGTGATTCAGTGGCTGATGTTTCAAATGGGCGGTGTAGGTCCGATGTTCGGACAAGCTAACTACTTTTTTCGTCTGACCGAGAAAGTCCCGTACGCGATCGAGCGCTTTCACAAGGAAGCCTTGCGGCTTTATGGAGTGCTTGACGAGGAGTTGCGCCAAAGAGAATATGTCGCTGGCGAATATTCGCTCGCCGATGTCGCGACCTATCCATGGGTCGGTCGCCACGACATACATCAAGTCAAACTCGATCAGTTTCCGAACGTGAAGCGTTGGTTCGATGCGATTTCAGGACGCCCGGCCGTCCAGCGCGGCATGGCGGTGCCGAAGCTTTAATTATCGCGAAGTTGCTCTGTCATTCCGAACGAACGTTTTACGTTTGAACATTGCCTCGTTGGGCCATAGGTTTCTCCCTCCGGTCGAAAATGACAAAAATCGGAAATTTGCGTTGGTTTTGAATTAACGAATCGGAAGAAGATGACTCGCGCAAAGACGCAAAGCCCGGCAAGCTCGGAGAAATAAGAAGATATTTTTCTTTGCGCCTTGGCGTCTTGGCGCGATAATATTTCTTGAGTTGGTTCTGTTAAACATTTAAAAGGGGAATAATTTAGAAAGGAACTTGTTCTATGGCAAAAGCGCAAAAGTTTGAGAAGCCACGGGCGGAGTGGGGTTCGGATGTTGTCGTCGACTTACTTAAGGCCTTCGAGTTCGAGTATATAGCGATCAATCCGGGAGCGACCTTCCGCGGGTTGCATGACTCGCTGGTGAATTACGGCGGCAACCATGCTCCGGAAATAATTCTCTGTACCCACGAAGAAATAGCCGTCGCTGTGGCGCATGGTTACGCGCGCGCAAAAGGCAAGCCGATGGCAGCGGCCGTGCACAACGTCGTCGGCCTGCAGCACGCGTCGATGGCGATTTACAACGCGTGGGCCGACCGGTTGCCTGTTATCGTACTGGGAGGCACAGGTCCGATGGACACGGCCAATCGCAGGCCGTGGATTGACTGGGTCCATACCGCGCTGGTTCAAGGCAATCTGGTGCGCGACTTCGTCAAATGGGACGACCAACCGGGTAGCGTCGAGGCGGTGCCTGATTCGTTTATCCGAGCATACCGGCTGGCGACCACCGATCCGATGGGGCCGGTGTACATTTGCTACGACGGCGACGTGCAGGAAAAGCAACTCAAAGGCGAGATCACTTTTCCATCGCCGGATCGTTATCCTGCTCCGCTGCCGCTGCAAGCGCCGGAAGAAGGGTTCCAAAAAACCATTCGCTGGCTGCTGGAAGCCAAGAAGCCGGTGATTCTGGCAGACTTGGTCGGCAGACGCGAGGCCGGTTTCAAGGCGTTAGGCGAATTGGCCGAACTGCTTGCCGCTCCGGTGTTGGACCAGTTCGGCAGATTTAATTTCCCGGTAGAGAATCCTCTGAACCTCACCGGACAAAATGACAAGGTCGTTCCGCAGGCCGACTTAATCTTGGCGTTGGACGTCCCGGATCTCGAAGGCGCGACCACCAAAAGGGCTCAAGAGCGGGGTAATCGAAGAGCGACGCCGCTGCTTTCAGCCGGTGCCAAGGTCATCAATGTTGCTCTCGACGATCTGATGGTGCGGGCCTGGGCCACGGATTTCAACAAGTTGCGAGAAGCGGATCTGATGATCATGGCGGATACTTCCGTCTTTTTGCCTGAATTGGTGCGGCGTTTGAAGGCGGAGAAAGAAAAACTGAGCAAACTGAGCGGCGATGTGAATAAGCGCCGGGGCGATTGGGGAAAGATTTACGCCGCTAAGAAGGAGGCGCTGGACAAGGAAACCAAGATAAAATGGGATGAAAAGCCGATCGCCATGACCCGGATCTACGCTGAGATCAGCGAGGCGCTGAAAGGCGAGGACTGGGTGCTTACCAACGGCAGCTCTCAAGGCAAAGAAAACCTCTGCCTGCCCGCCGCCAAATTCAATCAAATTCTCGGCAAATACAAAGGCGGGGGATTGGGCTATGGATTGCCGGCGTCGTTAGGCGCCGCCCTGGCGCACAAAGGCTCTGGGAAGTTCTGCGTCGATATCCAGCCCGACGGATGCCTGCTGTTCACCGTCAGCGCTCTGTGGACGGCGGTGCATCACCAGATTCCTCTACTGATTGTCGTTTGCAGCAATCGCTCTTATTTTAACGACGAAGAGCATCAAGAGCGAATTGCGATCGTTCGCAACCGGCCGGTGGAAAACAAGACGATCGGTATCCGCATCGAAGATCCGGATGTCGATTTCGGCGCGATGGCGCGGACCTACGGCTGCTGGGGCGCGGGCCCGATCACCGAACCGAAGGATCTAATCAAGACTTTGCGGGAAGCGGTAAAAGTAGTGAAAGAAGGCAAGCCGGCGCTGGTGGATGTGGTTTGCCAGATGCGGTGAGCTGCGGCAGGCCGGTGAAAAAGGCTCACCTGCGTCGTTGCGCTTGCCCGAGTCGCTTCAACGTACTGCAAAGAGTACGCCTCAGCTCCTCGATCTTCGCGCGCCTTGCATTTGAGACCTTTTTGACCGGCCTGAACGAGTCCGAAAATCCTTAACCGCTGCGCGAAAATCCAGGTGGTGAGGATAGTGGAGTACCCCATTCAGCTTAGTTAAACCCAGCTACTCAATCTCACACAGTGTCACGTACCGTTTTTTAACGGGGATTAGCAAAGCGGCTTGAGAAAGTTAGCATTTAGCCTATGTGTCCAACAATTCGAGCCACGATTGCAGGCTCATCAAGCGACCGCTATCCGCGTGTGATCGTATTACATGGGATGATCCGCGGTCGGGATTGCCGTAAGCGGCCAGCACACCTGCAGGGTTGATGTGCACGACGTGCGTAAATAACGGCGCATTTTGCCGTCGCCGCTCGCACGCTGCTTTGAGACGGGCCGCATCAAATTCATTCGTGATTAGCGTGTAGCCGAAATCCCGCCCGGCCGATTCGAGCCGCGCATACGCCTCGAAATCGCTGTGAAATTGTTCCTCACGATCGGCGCGGATGCTCCACTTGGCGCTGACGAGGGTGCGCTGATTACCACGAAGGAGGGCGAGGTCTACTCGTTTGGCTTTTTCGTTTGGGGATGGTGAGTGAAAGCCCGGTAATTCATGCAGGAGGGAACGGTTACGAAATTCGAACCTGCTCGAAAATGCGAGCCGGCGAAGAATGGCGGCAATTACGTCTTCGAAGCCTTCTCCAACAAGATTCCTCCGCTTGTTCTCCTGCGTCATGTAAACGGTAATTCGGCGGGTCAGATTGCGGTATTCTTCCTCGGGAGGCTCTTTGTCCATCCACTTCCCTAGACTTTCCTTTATGATTTCCCCCAGTCCGGGATCTTCCCCCGGTTCTGGGAAACCCAGGCCGTCGTAGGGTGAACGCTGCACTGCATACGTCGCTGTGCGGGTCGCGAGCGTTCTGCTCGCAAGATCTTTAACTGCTTCTTTGAACAGCCAATCAACCCGTTGCCCAAGATCAGCGGGAGCGGTGTTCAGCGCAGCTGACACCCAGGAGTGAAACGCGAGCGAGCGTGCATACCAGGCACGGCCCGGCTGAGCCTTGTCCGACTCATAACAGTGAGCAAGGGCGGTCGTGCGATCGATCCAGAGTAGCAGTTGGTAAACGTGCTGCCAGGCATTCGCTGTACTTACTTTCTCTGCGTCCGTGAAGTACCGTGCCAACAAACGTGCTCGGTTGTCGGCTCCGAACGCCCTTGCTATCGCTTCTTGAGTGGGCTCCGGCTGACCGCTACCCTGCTCAGCGGTCATGTTCGAGATTGGCTAGCAGATTTTCGTTGAGGTTGTGAAGCCGGTCTAGTAGAGCTTCGCGGCCCAGCACTGAAGATTCAATAAGAATTGCCTTGAGTCCGAGTTCCAGGGCAACTTCACCAGTTGTACCGCTGCCGGCAAACGGATCGAGCACGGTATCCCCAGGACGTGTAGTAGGAATCAGCATTTGACGAACCAACGCTCTGGGCCACATCGCAACGTGCCTGTATGGAGATGCTTCCGCGTTAACTCGCCACAACGCGTCAGGTCCATCATCGTCGGTATCATGCAGGATCTCACAACGAGTCTCCCATACGGAGCCAGCGTTCGCGCGATCCCCGTTTCGGGTACTCGAACGTGAGGGAACGTCAATAGCGGCACGGTTGAAATAGTAATTTGGCTGTTTGCTAAAAAGAAACAGGAATTCGTAATTCCGAGAGGGCCGGTCTCGCGTGGGCTCTGGCATCGCATTCCCCTCCGCAGCTTGGCTTTCGATCTGCACGAGAGACTTTGCCCAAATCACTGTGCGTCGGCAGATCCACTGCGGTCCCTCCTGGCATCCGATGAAACGGCGAAACTCCGGATCGGTCATCGCGAGGTGGAAACGGAAAGGTACTCCCATTTCTGATTTGTGGCCGATGCCAGGCACGTAGTGCTT
>JBOHVS010000378.1:0-8667 GCA_050735975.1 Binatia bacterium
TTGGTGATCGGTCTCTTGATTCTGGCAGGTATGCTCTATCCCTTGTTTGACGCCCGCCGCAGGCGCGAAAGGGAGTCTGAAGACTCGCTCCCTATTCCGCGAATCGAGAAGACCGTCAAAACGGTCATCGTTCCGTTACACGAGCGTATCGGCAGCGGCTCGTTTGCTCTGCTCATCGCGGCGGTCTTGGTGTTCGTCTTTTACGAAGCCAAGTTCGGATTTGGCGCGGACGAGCCGCGAGCGGCCTTGTTTCCTCTGGTGATCGGCGTCCCGAGTTTGCTCATCGCTCTTTACGTAACCGTCAAGGAATTTTTTACCTCCAGCCGTCAGCTCACCGTCGAAGTCGATCCCCTGGCCAGCGAGCCCAAGACCGATCCGGTTTTAGCCCGGAAGCGAACGGCCTCCATCATTTTTTGGATCTTCGCGTTTTATCTCGCCATTTGGTTGTTTGGGTTTACCGGCGCAGCCGCGATCGCGACGTTTTTTTATCTTAAGTTTGGCGCATGCGAGAAATGGCCCATAGCCGTGGCCTTGGGTGCGGCCGGCTGGTTGTTTTTCTTTGGCGTGTTTGACTACGGACTGCACTTGCCATTCCCCGAGGGGGCGATTTTTGAATGGGTGGACGTCGATATACCGACCGCGCGAAGTATTTTCGCGTTTGGCGATTAAGGAGATCATCAGACAAACATCAACTTTGGGAGGGGAAATGAAAACTACGAAAACTTTGATTGGCTTCACCATCGCTGGGCTCTTGCTTGCGGCCCAAGCGAGAGTCGCGGCGCAGGAGACGTTCTACAAGGGCAAGTCGATCAGAGTCGTCGTTGGTTTTACCTCCGGCGGTTTCTATGACCGCTGGTCGCGCCTGCTTGCGCGCTTCGTGCCCAAGCATCTGCCCGGCAATCCGGAAATGATCGTGCAGAATATGCCTGGCGCCGGCGGGCTGATCGCGGCCAATCACGTCTACAACGTGGCGCGCCCCGATGGTCTGACCATCGGCATGACGTCCTACGGCATGTATTTAGACCAACTGGTCGGCCGCAAAGAAGTGCAATACGACGTGCGCAAGTTCAAATGGATCGGCTCGCCGGAAAAGAGCGAAGTTTTGATGTATATGCGCAGCGACGCTCCTTACAAGTCGATCGAAGACATCCGCAAGGCCAGCACGCCGCCCAAGTGCGGCTCCACGGGAACGGCGGGCACCGATTACATTCTGGCACGCCTGCTGGAAGACACGCTCGGCGCAAAGATCGAGTCGGTCCTGGGTTACCCGGGCGGGAGCGAGATCGATTTGGCGGTAGAGAAGGGCGAGGTCGTGTGCCGCGGGCTGACCGCGGCGCCTTATTTCGGCCGCGAGCCGTTCATTTCCTGGCGCAAGAGAAATTTCGTCACCGTGCTGATCTACGGCGGCGTGAAACGCGACCCGCGCATTCCCGACACGCCGACGATTTATGAAATTTTCGACAAGCTGAACACTCCGGAGGAGAGCCGACGCGTGGGTGACGTTATTCTGCGCGGCGGTGATTTCGGCCGTCCCTGGGTCATGCCTCCGGCAACGCCGCCGCAGGTCGTGAAAACAATGCGCGCGGCGTACGCCAAAGCGATGGTGGACCCGGCGCTGCTCGACGAAGCCAAGAGAGGCAAGATGGACGTCGAGTATGTCCCCGGAGAAGAACTGGAAAAGCTCGCCGAGAAGATGCTTAGCCAGCCGCCAGGGGTGGTCGCGCGGGTGAAAAAGCTGCTTGCCGCGAAATAACGAAGCAGGCGGTTTTAAAAAACAGGAGGATCTATGTTTCCTCGATGGAGCAGCGTGATTTGCACAGCGTTACTGCTCGTTCTATGGAGCTCGGCGGGCATGCCGCAGGGGCCTTTTTACGCCGCCGGGCATGTTTTGCACGATGATATTGGGATTGCCGGGGATGTATTTGCGCAGATGATAAAGACCTCGACGCCGCAAGTGAGATCGGTCGCTCAGATGACAGAGTCGAGATGAGAGCCAGCGAGGTTAATCCGCGCTAATCAAAAATGGAAAAAAAGCGGGGTCGCAAGACCCCGCTTTTTTTCCTTCTCGGGCTTTACTTTTTCAGCAGCTCTTTCATCTTAGCGACGATATCGGGCGATTGGCTCGTCACCTCTTTCGCCAATTTTTCAACTTCATCGCTGAAAGTCGGATCGAACTCCAATTTCTTCTTTTTCCCATCCGCTAAGATGGCCTCGTCCTTCAAGGTCTTTTCGAAGGCCTCTCGGATTATTTTTACCCGGTCTCCAGGCGTGTTCGGGGGAAGCACGTAAGGTCGGCCGAACTGACCGGCCGCCAAGACCAGAGTTGCCAGGTTCCTGCCGGCGGCGGGCGTTTTGTATCGGTCCATGAGCTCGTAAATAGTCGGCGAATCCGGGAGCCTGCGATCCCGCTTCTGGCCGGTTTGCATCAGAACGCGGACGAAGCTTTTCTTGCGCCAGGTCGTAAACGGCTCGCGGGCGAAGAAGGCGGTGATCGTGAACGCGCGGCACACGAGTTCGCCTCGTTCAACCGCCAGATCGATGTCTTGGCCGGACTGATAGCCACGGACTATATCGAATTTTGTTCCGACAACTTCGTCCAGCAGCTTCGGCACGTAGTAGGACGTCGAGCTGGTTCCGGTTGCGCCGCACTTCGGCGCCGTTGAACCTTTCACGATGTCGTCGATAGATTTATACGGGTTATCCGCGCGCATGTAGAGCAGATGGTTCGAAGTTACAGGGCTTCCGATCCAGACAAACTTGCTCCAATCGAATTTAACTTCCGGCCGCCCAACGACTTGATCAAAATAGAGGGCCGGGAAAATCGCGCCGATAGTCAAGCCATCAGGCTTTGACACGTTGTAGAGGTGATTGGCCGCAATCATGGAGCCGGCCCCGGCCATGTTCTGAACGATGACGTTTGGATTGCCCGGAATATACTTGGGCATGTGTTGTGCGAAAAGCCGGGCGTAAAGATCATAAACGTCTCCGGCTTTTGTTCCGGCAATGATCGTTATGGTTTTACCCTTGTAAAAGGGTGCTTGAGCATAGCCGTATGAGCTCCACAAGAAGCTGACGAGGACTACGGAGATAATTCCTTTGTTCATGTTTATGATTCACTCCTTATGTTTATTCTTCTGCACCGGTACCTTCGTTCCTGCCACACTCTTTGAGGGAAGTAGCGCCGCACTCATTTGGTCAACAGTTTTTTCATACGCGCCACAATGTCAGGCGGTTGAGTCACGACTTCCTTGGCAAGTCTCTCCAGTTCCTCGGCCGTGCTCGGATCTATTTCGAGCTTGCTTTTTTTCGCATCCGCTGCCACCGCTTCATCCTGAATGGTCTTTGCGAAAGCTTCGCGGATGATTTTGACCTTGTCGGCCGGTGTTTTGGGCGGCAGGACGTATGGACGGCCGAATTCGCCGCCGGCCAGGATTAAATTCGCCAGGCGCCGGCCGGCATCATCTGTCTTGTATTTGTCCATGAACTCGTAAATAGTCGGCGTGTCCGGGAGCCTGCGATCACGCTTCTTGCCGCTTTGCATCAGAACGCGGACAAAGTTTTTCTTGCGCCAGGTGAAAAATGGCTCGCGCGCAAAGAACGCCGTAATCGTGAAAGCGCGACAAATAACCTCGCCTTTCTCCACCGCAAGGTCGATATCCGTGCCTGTTTTGTAGCCCAGGACGATCTCGAAATTCGTCCCGATGATCTGATCCAACAATTTGGGGACGTAGTAAGCCGTCGACACGGTGCCTGTCGCCCCGCACTTTGGCGGCGTCGACGCTTTCACGACGTCATCAATGGACTTATAGGGGGTATCGGCGCGCATGTAGAGCAGATGCTCCGATTTGACCGGGCTTCCGAGCCAGATAAAATTATCCCAATCGAATTTTACCTCGGACCGTCCAATGACCTGGTCGAAATAGAGCGCTGGATAAATCGCGCCGACGGTCAAACCATCAGGCTTGGATACGTTGTAGAGGTAATTGGCCGCGATCATCGATGCCGCGCCGGGCATGTTTTGCACGATGATGTCGGGATTGCCCGGGATGTACTTGCCCATATGCCGGGAGAACAGGCGGGCATAGAGATCGTACACGTTGCCTGCCCCAGTGCCCGCGATAATGGTTATGGTTTTTCCTTTGTAAAACGGAGTCTGCGCTTGCCCCTGGGAGCCGTGCAAGAACGCCAGCATGACAATCGCTGCTGCAGGAATGATTCGCCTATTCATGATAACCTCCGGACTCGACTTTCGCTCGTGGCATCTTACTTGCCCAAGACCTTTTTCACCCGCGCGAGGACACCAGGCGGCTGGTTGATCATTTTTTCCGCCAGCTTCTCCAGTTCTTCGCCCCTAACCGGTTCGACTTCCATCTTGCCCTTCTTGGCCTCCGCCAAAAGTTGCGGGTCGGCCATCGCCTTGGCGTAAGCGTCCCGCAATATTTTTACACGCTCTTTCGGCGTGCCTGGAGGCGCCACCCACGGGCGCCCAAAATCGCCGCCGCGCAGGATGACGTCGGCAACGCGCCGGGTCTCTTCCGGAGTCTTTTCCTTGTCGAAAATCTCGTAAATCGTCGGCGTGTCGGGAATCCGCTCGTCGCGCTTGAGCCCCCCATAGATCAAGACCTTGACGAAGTCTTTTTTGGCCCAGCTGAGAAAGGGCTCACGGCCGAAATACGGCGCTGCTGTCATACCGCGGCATTGCACCTCGCCCTTTTCCACCGCCAGATCGATCTCGCTTCCTCCGGGATAACCCATCACGGTGTCGATCTTTAAACCGAGGGTTTCCTCCAGCAGTCGAGCGAGAATATAGTCGGTCCCCTGAGTGCCGGTGGAGCCGCACTTGGGAGGCGTGCTCGCCTTGCGAATATCTTCAATGGACTTGTAGGGCGCGTCGCTGCGCATATAGAGCAACACATCGCTCTTTTCCGGAGAGCCGATCCAGTTGAATTTTCGTATGTCGTACTGGACCTCCTTGCGCCCTACCAGTTGGTCCAGGTACATGCCGTAGGAGACCATGCCGAGGCTCAACCCGTCGGGTTTCGCCACGCTATAGACGTGATTCGCGGTAATCAGTCCCCCGGCGCCGGGCATGTTTTGGACGACCATTTCCGGGTTACCCGGAATGTATTTGGGAACGTAGCGAGCGAGAAGACGCGACCAGCGGTCATAGAAACCACCGGACGTGAATCCCACGATGATCTTGATCGATTTGCCCTGATAAAATGATTTCCCTTGCGCTGCCACTTTTTCGCTTCCTCCAAGCAGCAAAAGCGCGCAAAGAAGGACCCCAAAAGTCCTCGCGTAGATCATGTTGCCTCCTTTCTTCTGACATGCCGCAAAACAAGGATTCTGAGCGGCAACAATTTTGACTAAGACTAATCGTTCGCCTTTTAGTGGACGATCCTGCATTTGTCAAGCGTTAGGGCCGGCGGGCAGTGGTTCAATGTGGCCCAAGATCGCCGCACGGAGATGCGCTCAGACTGTGTGAAAACACCGTTCATGGTTCGACTGGGCTCACCACGAATGGCGCGGTTTGATTAGAAATTGAGTGCTTATCCGTTCGCCCTGAGCGCGTCGAAGGGCTCCGAAAGAGTTTTCACACAGTCTGCCGGGAGCGAGGAATCTTTCTTGATGTTAGCAATACGCTCGATAGCGCAAAGAGGAGAAGTCAGAGGTCGGAGAAAATCATTTCAGAAATTCGAAATTTCGCAATTGGAGCTGCCTGTTCCAGGCTCCTTACTCCCTGCTGTTAGCCCCTTGCGTTTAAATCGCCTGACGGTTCCGGATCTTTTTGAAGCTCAAGTCTTGCAAACGGCGCCCATCGGCTCCGGCGGTGCGGGATTGTTCAGCATCGCCCGCCGATGACGCGAGGTCCGGCACGATCAGTGTAAAAGTCGAACCTTTGCCTACTTCGCTTTCGACTTCCATGCTCCCGCCTAGGATTTCGGTAAACTGCTTTACAATGTAAAGCCCGAGTCCAATGCCCTCATAAAGCCTCGTATCCGAACTATCTGCTTGGCGGAACTTTTCAAAGATTGTCGGCACGATATCTGCCGCAATCCCAATCCCGGTATCGGCAACTTTAAACTCGATGCATTTTCCTGGCGGCAGGCACCGTGCTGAAACTTTTACGTACCCCTGATTCGTAAACTTGATGGCATTGTCGATCAGGTTTTGAAGAATGATTTTTAACTTGTTCCCATCCGTAAGCAGTTCGGGCAAGTTACGGTCATAATCCCAATAGACCGCCACCTCTTTTTCCGCAAGGACTTGATTGGATTCCGAAAGCTCCCCAAGCAAGCGCGTGACGTCGACTCTTTCTCTCTCAACCATCATGGCGCCGGCTTCGAGCTTGGTCACATCGAGAATGATCCGTATCATGGCCAAGAGGTCGTTGGATAGCTTCTTGATGCCGCGCGCAGCTTTCAACTGAACCGGGGAGAGGCTTCCTGAGGACTCCTCTTCCAAGAAATTGGCGTAACCCGTGATGGCAATGAGCGGAGTCCTCAGCTCATGCGACGTGACACTCAGAAACTCATCTTTTATCTTATTCGACTTCTCTAAAGCCCGCGCCTGCTGCTTTGTCTCTTCGTGAAGTTGGGAATTCTGCATGGCGATGGCCGCCTGGTCCGCTAGGGTGCTTAGAAACCCAATCTCCTGATCGCTAAATTGGTGTTCTTCTTTGGCGTAAAACTCGAGGACGCCGAGCGGCTTGTCCTTGGCGATCAGAGGAATTCCTAAATAGGAGAAAAGCCCCTGTTTTCTAAAAATCTCATGGTTTTTTGTTCGCTGCTCGGATTGAACGTCGGCGATGGTGATCGGTGTCTGATTCTCGAAAACCATTTTCGGGATGCCGGCCCCTGACTTCCACTCCTCCCCCTCCCACTCATCCGGATCCAGATTGCGGCAGGCTACAGGCTCTAGAAACCCCGTCCGTGGATTGAATAGTCTGACTATGCCGGCAACGGCATAATCGAAAGACAGATCGATTTTTTCCAACAGCACGTCCAAAATGGTGCGTAGATCCAATGTCGAGGTAATGGCCAGGTTGATATCACGCAAGGCGCTGATCCGTTTTAAGTGTCGTTGAATTTGTTCTTCTGTTCCCTTGCGTTCTCTGGCATAACGTATGGCCCGCACAACCGAGCTGCCGTCTGTCTGTCCCTTGACCAGATAATCCTGCGCTCCGACCCGAAGCGCGCTGACCGCTACTTCCTCATCATCAAGGCCCGTGAGCACCAAAATCGGAACGCTGGGCGCGGCATCTCGCACAGCCGCAAGATTATCAAGCCCCTGGCCGTCAGGGAGAGAAAGATCCAGCAGCACGACATCAAAATGCTCCCCGTGCAGGCGCTCCAGAGCCTCGCTGAGTCGCTCAACATGCTCTAAGGCACATTGATAATTCACTAGCTCTTTCAAAGCCTCTCGCAATAGGCGGGCGTCTCCTGGGTTATCCTCCACCAGCAGGATTCTGTTAGACGCGTCCTTCATCTAGCCTTGCCGTCGGATGGCAGAATCACAACAGAAAACCAGAAGTCTCCGACAGTCTTCACGACCTCGATGAACTGCTCAAGATCAACCGGTTTGTTGATGTAACAATTGGCATGCAGATCGTAAGTCTTAAGAACATCGTGCTCGGCCGTAGATGTCGTCAGAACCACTACCGGAATATGTCTTAGTTCGGCATCCTCTTTAATCTCCGCCAACACCTCACGGCCGTCCTTTTTGGGCAAATTAAGATCCAGCAAGATCAGGTCCGGACGCGCCTGGCCGGCATACTTACCGATTTGGCGTAGAGAGGCTAAAGCTTCCACTCCGTCCTCCGCCACACTCACATGATTGAGCAGCTTGCCTTCCTTTAAAGCCTCTATTGTCAACCGCACATCCCCGGGATTGTCCTCCACTAATAAAATTTCGACCGGTCTACTGGGTTTCATAATGCTTTCCTTCGCTCAGTTTTGTGCCGGTATGGTAAAGTAAAAAGTCGCTCCTTTCTCAGAGTTCGACTCCACCCAGATATGTCCTCCATGACGCTCCACGATCTTCTTGCACACGGCTAATCCTATTCCTGTGCCGGGGTACTCTCCCCTCCTATGCAATCGCTGGAAAATAACAAAAATGCGCTCGGCGTACTGCGAATCTATGCCAATCCCATTGTCCCGTATGGAAAAAACCCACTCCTTGCCATTTCGCTTGCTCGATACGTGTACAAGCGGCGGCTCCTGATTACGAAACTTGATCGCGTTGCCGATCAGATTTTGCAGGAGCTGGCCGATCTGGCCGCCATCCGCCCTCGCCGTGGGTAGCGGATCATGGGTAACCACTGCGCCACTCTCTTCAATCGCGACCTTTAGATCTCCCAAAACCCGACCCAAGAGATCCTCACAATTGGTGGGTTCAAACTCGCCACCGTTGGTTCCCACCCGGGAATAGGCCAGAAGATCTTGGATCAACCTCTGCATCCGAGTCGCCCCGTCCACGGCATAGGCGATGAACTCGTCCGCGTCCGAACCCAATTTCCCTTTGTAACGCCTCGCTAAGAGCTGGGTGTAACTTGACACCATACGCAACGGCTCCTGAAGATCATGGGAAGCCACATAAGCGAACTGTTCCAACTCGGTATTAGACCGCGCCAATTCCCGTGCTTTGTCCATCAGCGCCCGCTGC
>JBOHVS010000379.1:0-2308 GCA_050735975.1 Binatia bacterium
AATTGATAAAAAGTTTGCTAGTGCTTGGACTGGCTGCCGGCGGTGGTAATCGTGATGTGCGACATCGGCGAGTCGGCTTTAGCGCCGTGCCAGTGGCGCTCGCCTGCCTTGATCTGCACGACGTCGCCGACGGTTATCTCACGCTCTTCCTTGTCGGTTGCGATCATGCCTCTGCCGGACGTCACCACCAAAATCTGGTCGCAGTCGTGGATATGCCAGCCGGTGGTGGCGCCTTCACGGAAATTCACCACGTTGCAGCGAAAGTTCTGGGAATCCCCGTCGCCAATAATCGTTTGTCTGGTTCGGCTTACCGCCCCTCCGGTCCATCCGGGAATCGGTGTCGCTGTATCCATGGGCTTTTCCGGCAAATCACCAAATCGGACTACGCGCATGCTTGACCTCCTTTGTTTGTTGTCGCTGCGAAATATCTCTCAATCACGAAGCACCCAGCGCGGCTACGCCGCAACCAAAGAAGAAAACATTTCACCACGAAGGCCACGAAGAACACGAAGTTCAGAAGTTCAAATTATCAATTTCTGAATCCTCCGTGGCCTCAGCCGTCTTCGCTCCGGACAAGGTTGCTGGGCCGGCCGTCTCTTTCAAGCTTGACTCCGCCTTCCCCCGCGGCTTCTCTGAGGCGCCGCCACTCGTCCTGGTAAGCATCGGTGTGGCCGCGAAAGTGGGGCATGACGTAGCGCGCGAACAGCTCGAGTGATCGGCGCAGCTTTTCAGTCCCTGTCCACTCATGCGTGGTCAACAGGAGCCCGCCGAAACCTCCTGTTTCGGCCTGGATGCGCTCGATCTGCGCAATGGCGTCATCCGGGGTGCCAATGATCCAGTCGCGCCGGTTGGCGCCGGAGCGCGCCGTGATTTCATGCGCAGGCTGCCCCGGGTAGGATTCGTAGGGCGCCTTGAGCCCGATCGCAAAGAAGTATTCCATGTCCCGCCTTATTCCCGCTTCGACATCGGTCCAGGCTTCCTCCCGGCTCTCAGCGAGATAAACGCAGATGGCGATCCGCCAATTCTCGCGGGAGGCCTTTACGCCGTATTTGCCGGCCGCCGCTTCGACGATACTCCACTGCTCGGCGGTTCTCCTGTTTTTCCCGGCCGGCGACAAGAGCAGCATACCGTACTTGCTGGCAAGCTCGAGGCTCACGGGATTGCCGGAAGAAGCAATCGCCAGGGGCAGGCGCGGCGTCTGATAAGAACGGAGCTGAAGCCGCATCTCTTTGAAGCTCCAGAAGCGCCCCTCATAGTCGATCGGATCCGGAGACTCGAGCAAACGAACGATGATATCCGCCGATTCGGCCAGCATAGGGTAGAGCTTTTCGTTCGTTAGACCGAAGAGTTTCTTGTCGGTGATCAAATTGCACGGTCCGACGCCGAGGATAACGCGCCCGCGCGTCAGGTGATCCAGAAAAGCCATTCGCTCGGCGATGTGGAACGGATGATGGAAAGGAAGACTGATCACTGAGGTGCCGAGGCGGATGCGATGAGCATGGGCTGCGGCCTTGGCGAGGGCCAATTCCGGCGCCGGCATCGTCTCCCAACCCCCCGAGTGATGCTCGCCGATGAAAAACTCGTCGAAGTCAAGCGCATCGGCGTAGTGGATGAGCGAGATGTCGCGGTCGAAGGCCAGAGCGGGATTTTCAGCCGGGTGGTGAAGCGGCATCATAAAGAAGGAGAACTTCATCAGGGGGTCCCTCATAATCGTGGCCGTGGTGGATTACTTCTCCGGCAATATTACCGTATGTTCGAAACTTTCGGCGCGACGTGTTCCATGAAACGCCGCAGCGACGCGCGCACTTGACCGTCGGCCAAAGCGCCCGGCGCAAAGTTTCCGGCCAGGTCCGTCAAGTAGAGGCGCTCGCGCACGTGTTCAACCTTCGAGCGCACTTCTTCCGCGCTGCCGACGAGCACGCGGCTTTGGGCGACCAAGTCATCGAACGTCAGTTGACGCATCTTCGCGCGATGTTGTTCATGGGTGCGGTAGGACTCGGGCTCCGGCATTCCCTGGGTCAAGCTGCGCGCCTGGGCTGCGGCCAGGTGGTAGTCGGCAAGTGCCGGCTCCGCGGTCGAGCGAGCCTCAGCGGCAGCTTCACCGACATATATATGATACATGCCCAGCACGCGCGCGGTCGACGGGTCGTGCCCTGCGCGCCGCCGCGCCCTCAGGTACGTCTCCACCATCGAGCGAAGCTCCTCGATGTCATGCAGAAAAGGAATGAGCATCAGGTGAAAGCCACGGCGGCCGGCAAGCTCGAACGATTCGACCGTCGATGTCGCCCCCATCCACACCGTAGGATAG
>JBOHVS010000380.1:0-20614 GCA_050735975.1 Binatia bacterium
CCGCCACCCAAAAATCTGACATTTTGCGCGACGATCTCAGTCACGTACCGTTTGTTACCGCTCTTATCATCGTAACTTCGACTCCGGATGCTTCCTTCGACAAAGACTTGTCTGCCTTTCGCCAGGTACTGTCCACACGTTTCGCCTTGTTTGCCCCAGACGATGATATTGTGCCATTCGGTCCGCTCTTGCCGGTTCCCAGCGGTATCCTTCCAAACCTCAGATGTCGCAATCGAAAACCGCGCGACTGCGCGCCCGCTGTTGGTAAAACGCACCTCAGGGTCTTTGCCCAAGTTTCCGATCAGGATGACTTTATTGACCGACATGGAAGCCTCCAGTGCCGCATTTAGGAGCGCGGCCGAAACAATTGCATTGAACTTAGCTCTCGTACTTATTGGAGTCAACAATAAAAGGGCTTCATCGCGGAAATCGGGGGGAAGAAAACGCGGCGCCATCCGGTTCCCGAGACCAAGACCTTTGCTAGTTTTTGCGCCGCAAACGTCCGGATCGACAATCGACAAATGTCCATCTCCGTCATCTGAACCTCTAATATCTGCAGACAATCACTTTTGGATCAGCTGGAAGGATTCTCCCGCATTGCTTTTTAACCGCCCGTGAACTAAAATTACCTTGCTTTTTCCGATAGCTTACTTTCAGCAAATTACTTTCACCTTGATGTTTGACGCCCTCAAGCTGGCGCTGATCGCCGCAGTCACCGTACCGGCGGCCCTTGTGATTATCCTTCTCGGTTTTGTCGATCCCCACGGGAAGAAGGTATACGGGCTGGCCCGCCTTTGGACCTGGATGATTCTAAAAATCGGCAGGATTTCGCTCAGAGTGGAAGGCCTCAAACACATCGATCCACAGAGCCAGTACGTCTTCATGGTCAATCATCAAAGCAACATCGACATTCCGGTCCTCGTCCAAAGCCTGGTCGGTTTTCAATTGCGTTGGCTCGCCAAGAAAGAACTCCTGCGGGTGCCGTTATTCGGCTGGGCGGTATGGGCTTCGAAGCATATCGTCATAGATCGAGCCGGCGGACTTCGTGCCTTGAAGAGTTTGCAAAAAGCCAAGGAACGGCTTCAAGAGGGGATTTCGATCGTGGTATTTCCTGAAGGCAGCCGCAGCAGAACCGGGAATCTACTGCCGTTTAAGAAAGGCGGCTTTCTACTTGCAACTCAGACAAATACGCCTGTTGTTCCGGTCACCATCAACGGCAGCGGCGCCAGCTTGCCGGCCGGCGCTTGGCGACCCGTTCCCGCAACCGTTGAAGTTTGGATCGGCGAGCCCCTACCCGTCGAAGGATATCGTCCCGGAAATCTTCGCCTCCTGTCAGCGCGGGCGCGCCAAGCTATAGAGCTGAATTTGCGGCAGCCGTCGAGGCCCGGCACTGACAAGTCAAAGCCGATTGGGCAGACGATCGCAGGTGAGGCCCGCCGCCAGAGACGGAGCGTCTAAGGACCATGGAACCAATAAGAATTATCCCTCTCGGCGGCCTTGGGGAATTCGGCCTAAACATGATGCTGATCGAATATGGCGATGCGGCGATCGCCATAGACTGCGGCGTCATGTTTCCGGGGACCGACCTCTTGGGAATCGACCTGGTCATCCCTGATATCAGTTATCTATTGGGAGATAAGTCAAAACTAAAGGCGATTATTTTGAGCCATGCCCATGAGGACCACATGGGCGCCCTGCCCTACATCCTGAAGCATGTGAATGCGCCGGTGTACGGCACGCGTCTGACTCTCGGGCTGCTCGAAAACAAACTTCGGGAACACGACCTGGAGGATATTGCGGATGTCCGGGAAATCACCGCTGGAGAGCCATGGGAAGTAGCTCCGTTCATGATCGAAGGGATCCGCGTCACCCACAGTTTAATGGACTGTCTTGCCCTCGGGATCGAGACGCCGGTCGGAACGTTGATCCATACCGGTGATTTCAAGATCGACAACACGCCCATGGAAGGCGAGATGTTCGATTTTCAAAGATTCGCGGCCTACGGCGAAAAAGGAGTGCTGTTACTGCTTTCGGATTCCACCAATGTCGAGCGCTCAGGCTATACCCCCTCCGAACGGGAAGTCGGCAGGAATCTGGAACAAATATTCCGAGAAAGCACCGGCAAAGTGCTGGTTTCGACGTTTTCGTCGAGCATCCCGAGGATCCAGCAAGTCTTCGATATTTCCGAGCAGTGCGGGCGGCGAGTGGTTTTGAGCGGGCGCAGCATGGTCCGCAACAGCCAGGTGGCCGCGGAATTGGGATACCTTCGTGTCTCTCCCGGTTTTATGACTGAAAACGAGCGCTGGCAGAATCTGCCTTCGGACCGGGTGACACTTCTGACAACCGGCAGCCAAGGCGAGCCTCTTTCGGTGCTCCACCGAGTCGCACTGGATAATCATAAATCGATCAAGATCGAGACTGGTGATACCGTAATCCTCTCGTCCAAATTCATTCCCGGCAACGAAAAGATCATCTCCAATATGATCAACCATCTCTATCGTCGTGGCGCGGAAGTTCATTATGAGAAGGTCTCTGAAATTCACGTCTCCGGTCATGCCAGCCAAGAAGAGCTGAAGACCATGCTCCAGCTGACTCGGCCTCGTTATTTCGTCCCCATCCACGGCGAATACCGCCATCTCGTGCGTCACCGGCGGCTGGCCCAAGACGTCGGAGTGCCCGAAGAGAACTGCTTTATCCTCGAAGACGGAGACGTCTTGGAGTTAACTGCGCACCGCGCCCAGAAGGTTACGCCGATCCAGGTCGGCCGCGTCTTCGTCGACGGCAAAGGCGTCGGCGATGTCGAAGACGTGGTCATTCGCGATCGCCGCCACCTCTCGGAGGACGGCATGGTCCTCGCGGTGATGGCGATTCACAAGCAATCCGGGGAGCTTGTGGCCGGGCCGGACCTTATTTCTCGGGGATTTGTGCGCGATGAAGAAGGAGAAGAGATTTTCGAACAGGCCAGAAGAGTCGTGGTGGAGATTCTCAGCTCGATGAACCGAGAAACCCGCACGGACCCGGCGGAACTCCAGGAGGAGGTCCGGAAGGCATTGCGGCGCTTTTTCCGAAAGAGACTTGAACGCCGCCCGGTGGTGTTAACCTACATCATGGAAACCTAAAAGCACCGGCGACGACGATTAGGTAGAGCATATGGAAAAAGGTCGCCTGAATCGCGAAATTTGGGGGGTCGTGATTAGCGTCACTGCCTTGCTGATGGTCATCAGCCTGCTGTCCTACAATCCCACCGATCGGTCCTTTAACACGCCCTCAGGAGCGCTTCCAACCTATAATTGGGGCGGCTTTGTCGGCGCTTACTTGGCGGACCTGTTGCTTCAGGGGCTCGGCTATTCCGCCTATCTATTGCCGGCTTTCCTCTGTCTGGCGGCATACCAGCTGTTTCGCGCAAGTTATAAAGGGGTTCGCCCCGCAAAGGCAACGGGCTATGCCATGTTTTTGGTGAGCGGCGCGGTTTTGTTGAGCCTTTTGATCGATTCTGAGAACGCCCGAGACGCGGGCGGCATCGTCGGTGGATTTCTCAAGGAGAGTGTGCTCATTCCCCTGTTCGGCCGCATCAGCGCCACTTTAATCACGCTTGCCGCTTTGCTTCTTTCGCTGATGCTGCTCACTCAGAATACGCTACTGGATGTGCTGACTCGGTGCGGCAAGAAATTGATTGATCTCAAGAAGTCTTTGGTTCCCGCCGTAAGCAACCGCATCAAAGCACTAAGGCAGAGGACCGACAAGCGAAAGGGAGAAAATACGAAAAAGGAGCGGCGTGACTACGTTCCTCCACCTATTGTGGTTAGGGAGGATACGAAAGAGGAGCTGGTTAAGAAACCAGCGAAAAAACCGGTAGCGCCCCATGAACAGTTCAAGCTTCCGGAAATGAGTGATGGGTACAGGCTGCCGCCCCCTGAATTGTTGGACATGGCGGAGCGGGAAGAACTCAAGGTTGATAAGGATACCTTGCACGCCAACTCGATCATACTGCAAAAAAAGCTTGCAGACTTCGGCGTCGAAGGGGAAGTCGTTGCCGTGCGCCCCGGCCCCGTCATCACGATGTATGAGTTCAAGCCGGCGTCCGGCGTAAAGGTGCGGAGGATTGTGACGTTGGCCGATGATCTCGCCATGGCTCTCCGCGCGGTCAGCGTACGCATTTTGGCACCGATCCCAGGCGAGTCGGTTGTCGGCATTGAGATCCCGAATCCGCGGCGGGAGACCGTCTTTTTGCGGCAGGTTATCGAAAGTGCCGGGTATCAAACCGCTGACTCCAAGCTCACCTTGGCTCTTGGCAAGGACATCGGCGGCTCGCCGTTCGTTTCGGATCTTGCCCGCATGCCGCACTTGCTGGTAGCTGGCGCTACCGGCACGGGAAAATCGATTTCTATAAACGCCATGATATTGAGCATCCTCTTCAAGTCGACACCGCAAGATGTTCAATTCATTATGGTCGACCCCAAAATGCTCGAGTTGACGGTTTACGAAGACATCCCTCACCTGCTCGTTCCAGTCGTTACGGACCCGAAGAAAGCCGCCGCGGCGTTGTTCTGGGCGATGGACGAAATGGACCGTCGCTATCGTCTAATGAGAGACAAGGGGGCGCGAAACATCGACAATTATAACCGAACCTTAGAGCGAGAAACGGCGAATCAACGGGGCTTCATCGAGCTCACCGAGACAGATCCGAGCGACGGAGATCCTGAAATTGGCGGCGACCTCAAACAAGAGGCGCCTTTGATGCACGAGCGGCTCCCCAAAATCGTCATAATTATCGATGAGCTGGCCGACTTGATGATGTCCGTAGGCAGGGATATCGAAGAATACATTACCCGGCTTGCCCAAAAAGCCCGCGCCGCGGGCATCCACTTGATTCTCGCTACTCAGCGACCGTCTGTGGATGTCATCACCGGGCTCATCAAAGCCAATTTTCCCGCCCGTATCTCTTTCCAGGTGACCTCTCGCGTTGATTCACGCACTATTCTAGACTCGATCGGGGCGGAGAAGCTGCTCGGTGACGGTGACCTTTTGTTCCTGCCTCCCGGTACGGCACGGCTGACTCGAATCCACGGCACGTTTGTCTCGGACCAGGAAGTCCGTAAAGTTATGGCGTTTATCAAGGGGCAGGCGAGGCCGCGCTACCGCCCGGAGGTCTTGGAGGCGAAAAGGGAGCTTGAGGCGGCCGCGGGTGACCAAGAATACGACGAGATGTACGACCAAGCGGTGGCCATCGTCACCGACACGCAGCAGGCGTCAATCTCTATGATCCAGCGAAGATTGCGGGTAGGATATAATCGTGCCGCCCGAATGATCGAGCAAATGGAACGAGACGGCGTGGTTGGGCCGGCTGACGGGGCGAAACCACGAGAAGTTTATGCCAGGAAAATCGAAGCTTAGGACACATTTCACAACGTTTTTAGGTTTGCTGGCAATAACTGTTCTGTTCACGGCGACTGCGAGCTTTCCGGCGGACAGCAAGTCTGCCGACCAGATCCTGGACCGCCTGCAAAAGAACTACGATGCGGCGGTCGACTTTGTTGCGGATTTTCAGCAGGAAACGGAAGTTAAAACGCTAAATCGTAGCCTCAAAGCCTTTGGTAAAGTCACTTTCAAGCGGCCCGGAAAAATGCTCTGGCGCTACGAGGAGCCAAAGGGACAGTTTGTGCTGGCCGATGGCACGTTTTTATACTTCTTTCAACCGGAACAGAATCAGATCATCAAGACCCCGTTGAAAAACGCCTTTCGTTCTGACATTCCTCTTTCATTTCTACTCGGTATCGGCAGTTTGAAGAAGGATTTCAACGCCTCGCTCAAGGCGACTGAACCAACCCAGCACGTGCTCCGTCTGGAGCCGAAGGGAGAGTCGGGCGGATTTAGCGAGATATTGTTGGGGGTGAGCAAAGACTCTTTCGATATCCTCTGGGCCAGCGTTCGAGACCCCGCCGGCAATCTGACCACTATTCGTTTCGCCAACATGCGCAAAGGCACAGGAGTCAACGATTCGCTCTTCCGTCTCCAGATTCCGGAAGGCGCCGATGTCGTCGAATTGGGCCAATGAATCGCCCGAAAGAAAAATTTAGTATCGTCAGCCTTGGCTGCGCCCGTAACCTCGTCGACTCGGAGGTGATGGCCGGTTTGCTGCAGCGAGGTCATTATGAGATGGTCCAAGATCCGGCCATAGCTGACGTCGTTTTAGTCAATACCTGCGGCTTTATCGAAGCCGCGAAGGCAGAATCCATCGACACAATAGTTGAACTGGGTCGTCTCAAAGAAGAAGGAAAAATCAAAAAGTTGGTGGTCGCGGGGTGCCTGTCACAACGCTATCCCGTCGAGTTAGCCGCCGAACTACCCGAGGTGGATCTCTTTATCGGCACCGGCGAGGTGCCGATCATCGATGAGATTTTGCGCGAGCACGAGGCGCATCAGAGTCGCAGGCAATATGTCGGTATTCCGCAATACCTCTACGACCATGCGACGCCGCGGCTGCGAACCACGCCCTCATACACTGCATTTTTGAAGGTCTCGGAAGGCTGCGACCATAAATGCGCCTTTTGCATCATTCCGCAGTTGCGTGGCCCGCACCGCAGTCGTTCGATTGACTCGGTGGTCCAAGAGGCCGTGTCGCTGGCACAAGAGGGCGTCAAAGAAATCAACCTTATCGCCCAGGACCTGACCGCCTACGGGCGCGATCGGAAAGACGGCACGACCCTCCACGGCTTGTTGCGAGATCTCGTGAGGGTGCCGGATATCGTCTGGCTCCGGCTGCTTTATGCCTACCCTAACTTTCTAGAACCCGCGCTGCTGGATCTCATCGCTTCGGAGAACAAACTTTGCAAGTACATCGACATCCCTTTTCAGCACATCAATGCGCGGATCTTGAGATCCATGCGTCGCGGAAAGAGCGGCAGCGCCGTTAGGGAAACCGTAAAAAAATTGCGCGACGCCATACCCGGATTAACGCTTCGAACCTCTCTGATTGTCGGGTTTCCAGGAGAGACCGAGGGTGAATTCGAAGAACTTTTGGACTTCGTGGAAGAAATCGAGTTCGAGCGGCTTGGAGTATTTACGTACTCGGACGAGCAAGGAACCGCCGCCGCCCGTTGGAAGAACAAGCTTCCCGGCGAGGAGATCGAGCGGCGCTGGCAGGAATTGATGGAGCTGCAATCAACCATCTCGAGAAAAAAGAATGAGGCCTTGATTGGCACAGTTCAGCGGGTTATGATTGACGGCGTCGATTTAGATTCCGGCAAAATAATCGGCCGAACCCAAGCCCACGCCCCCGAAGTGGACGGCGCGGTTTTTCTTGAAAATTTGAACGGTGACATGACGCAGCCAGGAGAGATCATCGATACCAGGATAACCGGCGCCTTAGATTACGACTTGACGGGTGAGAGACTCCATGCCTAAAAACGATCCCGAAAAAGAGAAGAAACAGCGAAAAGAGTTTCTGAAGCAAGCTGCCGAAACGTTGGAAGATACGAAGAAACAGCTGCTAAAGGAAATGCACGGACGCGTCCGGGGAGAAACCGAAGGTATCAAGGACGAGGGCCGCGACACCTACGATCTCGCCAGCGACGAACGCGATCGAGAGATTAACTTTATCCTGAATGACCGCGAGCGAGAAAAACTACATGCAATTGATGAAGCGCTCGAGCGCATCAAGGAAAAGACGTACGGCATCTGCGAGAGCTGCGAGGGCGAAATTCAACTAGGTCGATTGAAAGTTCTACCGTTCACCCGCCTTTGCGTAAGGTGCCAGGAAGAAAATGAAAAAGAAAGCAAACGCCAGCGAACGCTCGAAGATGAACGCGGCTACCGCAAGCTGGTTCTTACAGATTTCGAAGAAGAGGGCTCCTAGCGCCAAAGCGCAAGGAGCAACGAACAGATATCAGAGGTCAGAAATCAGCTCTTCGCGCCCTTAGCGCTTAGCGAGCTAAAATAAGAGGCGTCAATCGCCGCCCTTGGCGGGAGTAAATTCAATGCTGCTCAGATAATTCTTTTCGCCTTTTTTGGTGTACTGGACGGATGCGGCAGAGCCAAGGCCGATATCAGATATCTTGGCGTTACTCGATTTGAGTTCGGTCACTTTGGTTTTTTGATTGAAATCGACCGTCACCAGCTTTCCTTCTTTGGTAACGACGATCATATAGTTTTTATCGTTATCCAATAGGCCGATGTCCCCGGAAACCTTTTCGGCCTTTGCCTTCGCCGTTTTTTCCGCCTTTTTTTCCTGCGCGACGATGGGCGACGCTAGAGAAATCGCGACCAGCACCGACAATCCTGATACAATTTTCGATTGCGTTTTCATCTCTCTATTCCTCCTGATTCGTAAGTTTAATCAGACCTGAGACTCGGATCTGATTAATCTCCACCCTTTGCCGGTCTGTATTCCAAGCTGCCAGCCACGTTTTTTTCGCCTTGCTTCGTATAAAGCACGGTGGCGGAGGAGCCGAGGCCGATATCGGCTATCTTGCCTGGCGTTGGTGTAATCCGGGTCACTTTCGTCTTTTGGTCGAAATCCAAGGTGATAAGTTTGCCATCCTTGGTCACGAGGATCATATAATTCTTGTCCGTATCAAGAAGCCCCACATCGCCGCGCGCTTTTTCAACCTTGGCTTTTGCGGGAGCCTTCTCAGCTGTGGCCTTCTCGGCGGGGGCTTTCTCCGATTTAGCCGTGGGAGCAGGCGCCGCTGGTTTCACCCGCTTATCATCCTGAACGGAACAAGAAGCGAGAGCAAAGAGCATGTAAGCAAAAGCCAACGAAGTTACTGACAGTGCGTTCTTCATTTGACCTCCTTAAAAATGACGTGCTTTGGGTGAATTACGCTTAGTACAAGCTTACTATCGTGACGATTGGCTCATCTCAATACGCTTTCGGTCGTATTTTTGCTTCGGGACCCTTTGCGCAAGCAACGCTTCTAAGACCAGGGTCTTAGCAGAACAATGTTGCGGCTGGCGCGCGGTTGGTATATTTAAGTCATAAGTTGGGGGCGAAGAGATGGTACCCATCAAAGTGGTCATTGCCGACGATCATGCGCTTTTTCGCGAAGGAATAAGGAGAATCCTATCGCTTGAGAAAGATATTCTTGTTGTTGGCGAAGCGTCTCAGGGTGACGAAGTCGTTAAAGTTGTGGAGCGCACAAACCCGGACGTCTTACTGCTCGACGTCAAGATGCCCAAAGGCAACGTAGTTCAGACTCTCCTTGAGGTAAGGGAAAAGCATCCGGCAACCAAAGTACTGGTCCTTACCGCGTTTTCTGAAGACGAAAACGTTCTCAACGCCGCCAAGGGGGGAGCCCGAGGTTATGTTCTGAAGGGCATCGATTTTCCCACTCTGCTGCAAGCACTGAAGACCGTCAACAACGGCGGTTGGTGGATCGACAAAGAGACTCCATCCTCGGAAGTCTTTGGAGAAATCGTCGAAAGCCAGTTCGGCGGCTTCGGACCTGCGACCACGAACGACGCCGTCAAAGATCTGACGAAGCGGGAGCTTGAAATTCTAAAACTCGTCGCGGAAGGCCTCACCAACGAAGAGATCGGCAGAAGGATCTTCATCAGCGAAAAAACGGTAAAGACTCACCTCACTAACATCTTCGACAAATTGAAGGTTAACAACCGATTTAAAGCGGCGCTCCTCATCATGGGTCAAACCCACGAGTCGAATTCATCTCTGATGAGAAGGAGCAAGGTTCAGTAAAAATGGGGTGGCACTTCGCGGATCTCCTCGCACCACAATTGCACTCCAGCAAAATATGACGCCTCGGGATCAATGGCTGCTGCAGAAAGAACGGGTCTTGGCATGGATGAGGGTAGGCTTCGCGGTCGTCGCGGTGGCAGTGATTCTAGTCAACCCGTCGAGAGCCGCCATATTTCCGGCGCTTTCGCGTCTTGCCCTCGGTTCATTCTTGGTTTACAGCCTCGCCGTTCTCTATCTGGCGCGGCGAAAAAACGCGGATTCCAGGAAAGTGGGCCTCGTTACCACCTTGCTCGATCTCGTTTGGACTTCTCTCATCGTCTTTAGCACCGGGGCTGCTCGCACGCCGTTTTTTGCTTACTATTTGTTTCCCGTCATCACCGCCGGGTCGCGTTATGGGATCAAAGGGGGGCTTGCGGTCGGAATCGTAGGAGTCGTTCTTTACGGGTTCATTCGGCTGTATTTTGTTTGGGACAGGCCGCTCTCGATCGATCTTTTCATTGTCCGTTCCAGCTACCTTCTGCTCTTGGCTTACATCTTCGGATTTCTAAGCGAATTCGAAAACAAACAGAACCAGCGACTGTTGGCTCTTTCCAAGACAGCCGGAGAAGTCGCAACGCTCGAAGAGCGGCGAAGAATCGCGCAGGAGCTCCACGACGGGCTGCTTCAGACTCTGGCTACCCACATTCTTCGCCTTGAAATTTGCCGGAAACAGTTTCTCGATTCGCCCGAAGAGCTTAATCGGGAACTCCGAAAGATTGAGAACGACACGAGGAGCGCAATGAGAGAGATCCGGCAGTTCGTTGCCAACAAAGAGACTCGGCCGTTCCCACCCGGGATGCTGCTCGAAAAACTGAAAGGGGATCTCAGGTTTTTGTCTGATGGACTAGGATTGCAGGTCATCCTGGATAGTGAAGATCTCACGCTTCCGGAATCGATTGAAAGAGATCTTTACTTTGTTCTGAGGGAGGGACTGACAAATGCCAGGCGGCATTCTCACGCCTCCCGGCTCGATATTAAACTAGAGCAAACTTCTGCGGGCCTAGAAGGATACATCAGAGACGATGGAGTCGGATTCGATTCCGCTCAGACCGTAAACCGTGATGGCTTAGGGTTGAGCGGTATGAAGGAAAGAATTAAGAGACTCGGGGGAGAACTGTCCGTCGAGTCCTCCCCCGGCAAAGGGACCAGAATATCCTTTGTGGTGCCGCTTAGTGAAAACGCTGCGAGCAGTTAGACTACCCTAACGAGACGGCAAGAGCTTCAGGCTTTCCGCCCTGATAATTCTGACCCGGCCAAGGTTCACCGGCCTTTTTTGGCAACGTACTCTATAGCGGTAATGTAATTCTTATCGCCCTTCTTCGTGTACTGAACCGACGCCTTGTTGCCCAGACCGATATCCGACATCTTGGCTTTGCTCGGTTTAAGAGCCGTGACCTTGGTCTTTTCGCTAAAATCGACGGTCACCAGCTTACCTTCCTTGGTAACCACGATCATGTAGTTCTTATCGGTGTCCAATAGCCCGATACTTCCTGAAACCTTCTCTGCTTTCGCCTTTTTTTGCTGGGCAAGGACCGGCGTCGCGACAGATACCGCCAGCAGGACAGCCAATGCGCTTAGACCCATTGAATTCGCCTTCATTGCTTTACCCCCTCATTCGCGAGTAGATGACATGTAGTTATACGCTTGATCACTTTTTCGCCTTGTAATCGATGCCGCGCGCAACGTTTTTGTCCTTTTGCTTCGTGTAAGTTACGGTCGCTGAGTTACCAAGGCCTATATCAGTCATCTTTGCGGGTGTAGGGGTGAGCTTTGTGACCTTGGTCTTTTGGTCAAAATCCAGGGTGATAAGCTTCCCTTGCTTGGTAACCAGGATCAGGTAATTTTTTTCGGTATCAAGAAGCCCGATATCGCCACTGGCTCTCGCGACCTTGGCTTTGGCGGGGGCTTTTTCCGCCGGAGCCTTCGCCGTCGGTCCCGCCGGTTTTGCCGGCTTGTCATCCTGAACAGAGCAGGACGACAAGGCAAAGAGCATATAGACAAACACGACGCCAGTTAATGAAAAAACATTCTTCATCTCAGCCTCCTAAGCTATTAGGACTTTAATCTCATACCTAAGCCTATAGTCCTATACTTTAGGGCGTAACAATTTGTCAAGCGGCAAAACTACAGCCGCCGTTTAGTTCAATGCTACGATGTGAGACTTACGACTTTACCTGGGTGGCATTTTGATGGTGTTAAGGTTCATTGCAACCTTGGTTCGGCATACTCAAGTGTCACGGCGAATGATCGACTATGAAGTCGGGAGCGCTCCACGAACGACAAACCGGTCGCGACGATTTTGCTGGTAACAGTCTTCCTTCTGTTGCCGGCACACCGCCAGTTCTTCGCCGTAGCTGATCGTTGCTATTCGCTGCGGAGATATCCCCAATGTTAGCAGATAATCCTTGGCCGTTTGGGCCCTCTTCGCTCCGAGCGCCAGGTTGTACTCGCTCGTACCGCGCTCATCACAGTGCCCCTCGATTTCCACTCGGGCCGACGGATTGGCTTTGAGCCATGCCGCGTTTGCTTTCAGAGTGGCTCGCGCGTCGTCTCTTAGATCATACCTGTCAAAGTCGAAATAAATCTCCTTCAGAGGGCCGGACCCCGCAGATTTTCCTTCTCGATGCGCATCCAAGCTGGAGCCGGATGCCACCGCGCGAGATGCCGTAGCTGCCTGTCCTCCCGCCTTCTGCGCCGATGAGTCCGCAGCCGCTGACGGTGATTGCGCCTCCGGTTGGGTCGCACTGGACGCGCAACCCACGAACAGGAATCCGGCAAACGCCAGAATCAAATTTCGCGCACTCAATCTCTTCATTTTTTCCTCCTTTTTGGCTGACAAATGGCCTCTTCAAACGTTTCAGCAACTATCTTGTTCGCCTGTTATAGATTCGATCCAAAGTAAGGGCGATTTTGGTCGTACGACTTGTTCGCATTACAAGATGGGCAACAACGGCAGGCTGCTGGTTCGGCGCAACATCCGAGACGAAGCTGACAAGAGTACTGGCTGACGGCCACTTAAGTGCAAGCTCGCATGAGATACGCTATTGCGGGTCCGCCAGGGCAACGACGGCCATTCTAAGCAGATCCCCCAGGATTCGCGTATAGACATCGCGGCTCGCCCGCCGGCCAAGAACGCCATCGATAGGTAGCTCAAAATGTAAACTCTTTTGCGCAACACTCAATATGCCGGTGGCCTTGGCATTCCAAGCGCCGATTTCTATGTGATCCAAGGGCTCGATCAGCAAATCAACAGGCTCGATCCGCGGATGATGTTTTAAAGTCTGGTCGCGAATTTCCCGATATGCCGCTTTGATCTTTCGCGCCTGTTCCGACCGGACGCCGACGGTTGCAACTTGAATAACACTATTGGTGCCGTAACCGTGGATGTCGAGATATAGATCTAGATCACCGTTGGCCGCCTCCATCACCAGAGCTTTGTAGGCTTCATAAACTTTCTGCGCTCGCTCGGAACGAAGTTCAAATTCGCTTTGAGGGTAAGACCTTTCGGTTGGCCGATTCACATTAATCCGCCAACCGCCTGTTTCCGTAGGCGTAAAACCTTTGGCAATCACAGCCGCAAACCCAGTGCGAGCGGCTAATTGGCTAACCGTCTCCGCCGTATTCTGGTCAAAGCTCCCGTGCGGCGAGCCAATAACGATCCCATTGAGAAGCCGGCGCGACTTGACCATCTCGACCCGGCCGAAGTCCATCAGCCTGACGTCGATCTGCTCCACTCGTTGAGGGTTTTCTCGTACTAACCGCGCCGCCTCCAAAACCCAGGCAGATAATATTTCGACGTAAATCGCCCTGTCCTGTTTCGACAAGGATCCTTGAGCGATGCGAAGGTTGATTCCCTTCTCAGCGATCATGAGCACCCCGTGATGCCTCACTCCGGAAACTCGCCGGGATACGTTGTCCAAAGGATCAATGGCGATGGAGAGCTGCGAGGCGGGCTTTGTTCCTGGCCAGCCATTCCGAATTCTCACATAAGACTCTTTGAGGATTTTCGTTTGTTCCAAAGTCACCCCGCTCGAAGTGACTTCAATGTCCGCGGCGCCGTCTCGTTCGAAACCGCTACGGATTCCTATGTAGAAATCCACGTCGCCGCTGGCGGTGCGATGAAGAACCTTTTTGAACTCGCGGAATACGCTTCCCCGTTTAACTGGGTCGTTCGATATTCTGGGATCGTGAACTGCTCTGACAACAGGCTGGTCCACCCCCAGATGTCTCCCCTTGAAACCATAAGCGGCAACCAAACCCGCCCCGGTGCGGTCACTGATTTGTCTGGTTAGCAGCGCTGCGTCTGGATCCGTAAGCCCATGCGGCGCGCCGATCACGACACCTGCCATATGAGCCTCTGGCTCGCGATATTCAAAATAGCCCAAGTCAGCGAGCTGCTCGCGCTCGATCGGGCGTTGGAAGCTGCAGCCATTTAGAAGCGACGCACCGGATAGAATGATGAGGTTTAGCAGAACTCGTGCGAGCGAGGCACCGATTTTGATCGACATCCGTTCACTTCAGGTGAACATTCATTACATTACCGCCTAAATCCCGCCAACGTAGATATCTTACTACAACCTTGGGACCATAAATGGAATCAATGCTAAGCGACTATAGCGCGCATGTCAAGCCTAAAGTTGTACCTGGCCGTCGATAAGGGGCGCTTGCTTTGTTGTCGCGGATATTGAGATCCGCTCGGCGCTTGGCTAGAGTGACATTACTTGTGCTCGCCAAAAGAATCATACCGTGCCTCGATGTCAAAGCCGGCAGGGTCGTCAAAGGAGTGAAATTCTTAGAGCTCCAGGACGCCGGCGACCCGGCGGAGATCGCGCGTGTTTATGATCGCGAAGGCGCGGACGAGCTTTGTTTTTTAGATATTACCGCGTCCCACGAAAACCGCGAGATTATCTTCGATGTTGTGGCGAGGGCCGCCGATCAAGTGTTCATGCCCTTGACCGTGGGAGGCGGGGTCACCAAGCTTGAGGACGTTCGCAAGCTCTTGCAAGCGGGCGCGGATAAAGTATCGATCAACACCGGAGCCGTGACAAGACCTGAATTCGTCCGGGAGGCCGCGGAGCGATTCGGGAGCCAATGCGTCGTTGTCGCGATTGACGCCAAGCGCGTAAATGATCACTGGGAAGTTTTCACGCATGGAGGACGGTACGCAACCGGTATCGACGCCTGCGATTGGGCCCAGCGCATGGAGGGCTACGGCGCCGGTGAAATCCTTTTAACCAGCATGGATCGAGACGGAACGAAGGAAGGTTACGATCTGGACCTCACCCGGGCTGTTTCAGATCACGTCGGCATACCGGTGATCGCTTCGGGCGGCGTCGGAGTTTTAGAACACATTTACGAGGGATTGACTCGCGGGGGAGCCAGCGCGGCCCTAGCAGCCTCGATTTTTCACTACCGGGAATATTCGATCTCCGAATGCAAAAACTATCTCCGTGGTCGCGGTATTCCCGTGCGGCTCGTTCACTGATGCTAAGGGCATCTGGCTAAAGCAAGGCGCGCTTCCTGGGAGGATCAAAGAACGGCAGCTTGACAACCTTTGCCCGCACCTTCTTTCGCGCGTGTTCGACCGTAGCCTCCATTTCAACGGTGGTTCCGAGTGCCGCCTTTCCCCGCTCGACGATGGCGAGCGCGATGTATTTTTTCAAGGCCGGAGACCAACCGCCGGTAGTCGCGTGCCCGACCTGTTGAGAATCGTAATAAACCGGCACTCCTCCCCGCCAGGCCGTGGCAGGGACGTGCGGCGGCAGCCCCGCGTCCAGGTACAGATCCTCATAGTGTCGCCAGTCGATCTCTAACCCGACGATCTGTCGCGAACTCCCTGCTTCGTTCTCCTCGCGCAGGGCTTTCGAGCCTACGAAGAAATCCTTCTTTAGGTCGACGGTCCAGCCTAGGCCGATTTCGAACGGTGAATATTTTTGCGATTGAATCAGCGCCTTCTCGGAGCCGATATAATCCACTTCCAGGAGAATGAAGCCCGCCTCGAGACGCGCCACATCGAGGGCAAGTATTCCGGCCGGCTTAATTCCGTAGTCTTTCCCCTTTTCCATCAAAATGTCCCATATTCGCTCCGCATCGGACGACGAAAGCCAAATCTCGTAGCCAAGATCGCCGGTGTATCCCGTACGAGACACGATGACCGGTATACCGTCGAAATTTGCGCTAGTCAGACGAAAGAACCTTAACTTTGCCAAATCAGCATCGACGATCCTTTGGAGGATTCGCAAGGAATTCGGACCCTGAAGCGCAAGCGCGGCAACTTCTTCCGAGACCTCGCGGATATCTACGTCCATTCCGGCACCATTGAGCCTAAGCCAGCGTAGGCCGGGATCCGCTAAGTGAAACCGAAAATGATCTGCGGCGAGTCTAAAAACCGTCCCATCTTGAATGACTTTGCCCTCGCCGTCACACAAGCAGGTGTAGAACGCCTGGCCAACGGCGCACTTAGCCGCGTCACGAGCGATGACACGGTTCACCAAGCGCAAAGCGTCGCTGCCCCGGACGTCGTATTTGAAAAGCGGTGTAACGTCGATTAGCGCGGCGGTATTGCGAATTGCGTGATATTCGTAGTCATGGATGACATCGTAGGAGCCGGCCGCGAAGTACCCCGACCAGTTGCGCCAGTTCTGACTGGCGCACAAAGCCGAGGTGCGTGAATGAAAAGGCGTTCCGATGGGCATGAACTTAATAGACAGAGACAGAGTTTTGAGACAGAGACCGCCCCTTTCTCCACTCTCTATCTCTGTCTCTATCTCGTTCTCTCGTCTCTGTCTCTATCTTCTTTCGTGTAGCGTTGACTTGCACCACAAAATTACCAAAAATGCCTTCTGAATCAACGCCATGGAAAATTTCGACGCTATCGTGATCGGCGCTGGCCATAATGGCCTGACGAATGGCGCTTATCTGGCCAAGGCTGGAATGAAAGTTCTGGTCCTGGAGCGACGCCACATCGTGGGCGGCGCGGCGGTGACGGAAGAAGTTTACCCGGGATTCAAATATTCCGTATGCTCTTACGTCGTGAGCCTTCTCCGCCCGGAAGTGATCCGCGAACTGGAACTCACTAGATACGACCTCGAGATTATTCCGCTCGACAGCACCTTCACTCCGCTGCCTGACGGAAACTATCTTGCGCGCTGGGGCGACCGCTCCAAGACGCGCCGGGAGATCGCCCGCCACTCCCCTACCGACGCCGAGGCGTACGAGGAATACGGCAAGCTCATGGTTCAGATAGCCATGGCCGTCAAACCTCTTATGAACATTGTTCCTCCGAAGCCGGCATCATGGAGCCCGCGGGAACTCCTTCGACTCGCCGGTCTCGCCAAACACTTTCACGGCCTTGGCGAGAAGCTCCTTTACGACTTGACAAAACTTATGACCATGAGCTCGGCGGATTTTCTCGATCAATGGTTTGAGACTGAAGTCCTTAAAGCAACCATGTCCGCGAGCGGCATCATTGGCACGTTCATGGGGCCGCGATCACCGGGCACCGCCTACGTGCTATTGCACCACTACATGGGCGAGCTCGATGGCGCATTTCGCTCATGGGGATTCGCCCGCGGCGGCATGGGCACGATTAGCCGGGTCATTGCGGATGCGGCGCGACACTTTGGCGCGGAGATTCGAACCGAAGCGCCCGTGGATCACGTGCTGATCAAGAACGGCCGAGCCTCGGGTGTAGTTTTGGATTCTGGAGAAGAGATTGGAAGCAGCCTCGTTATCTCCGGCGTCGATCCGAAAAGAACCTTTCTAAAATTGGTTGACTCTAAGGAGCTGGAGCCGGATTTTATCCGACACATGAACAAGTTCAAGATTCGCGGCTCGTCGGGAAAAGTAAATCTGGCCCTGGATGGGCTGCCGAGTTTCACCTGTCTTCCTGGAGACGGGCCACACCTCTGCGGGGCGATCTCCATCAGCCCGAGCATCGATTATCTCGAACGCGCCTACGACGACGCCAAGTACGGCGACTTTTCTCGCCGTCCTTATCTCGACATGACTATTCCTTCGACCCTCGATCCCTCCTTGGCGCCGCCGGGAAAGCATGTCATGTCGATCTTCGTGCAGTACGCGCCGTATCATCTGAAAAACGGCAACTGGTTGGAGCGCAAGGAAGAGTTTGGCGACAACGTCATCAACACCCTGAGTGAGTACGCGCCCAATCTCAAGAAGCTCATACTGCACCGCCAGATCGTCACACCTTGGGATCTGGAACAGGAATTCGGCCTGACCGAAGGCAACATCTTTCAGGGCGAACTCACGTTGGATCAACTCTTTTTCCTGCGCCCGGTACCCGGTTGGGCTCAATATCGAACTCCGATCAAAAATCTCTACATGTGCGGCGCAGGGACTCACCCGGGCGGCGGTGTGATGGCCGCCTCCGGAAGACTTGCAGCATTGGAAATACTGAAGGATAGAAAGAGCATGTAACACGCTAGTGTTTAACGTTGACGTCATCGTGATCGGTGCCGGCCATAATGGGTTGGTAACCGCGGCTTACCTCGCCAAGGCCGGCAAGAAGGTCTTGGTCCTGGAGCGGCGCCCCGCGCTGGGCGGCATCGCCGCTACAGAAGAGATTTATCCCGGCTTTAAATACTCCTCCGGCGCTCATCTCTCCGGCTCTTTCTCACGGAGAATTATCGACGATCTGGAACTCGCCAAGCACGGTTTGGAGATTTTGCCCCTTAATCCTCTGCTGTTTGCGCCGCTGCCGGAGGGCAATTGCCTGATCATTCCACGGGACCCGGCAAAGATCGCGGCAGAAATCGGCAGGTTCTCCAAGTCCGATGCTTCAAAGATCGCGCCTTTTATCGCGCTGTCAAAGCGACTTACTGATGCCCTCCGTTTGCTGATGAGCGCACCGATGCCGGATGGCGCCGCGCGAAGGAAAATCGAGCTCACCGCGTTCGTTAAGCTTGGGTGGAAACTTCAGCGCTTGGGGCAAGCGCATTTGCAGGAATTCTTGCGCATCCTGCCCATGAGCATCGCCGATTTTCTGAACGAGTGGTTCGAAACGGAGATATTGAAGGCGTCTCTCGCCGCCGCAGGTCTCTTAGGCACGTTCGTCGGTCCGCGGGCGCAAGGGACCTGTTACGTTTATCTCCATCACTTATCGGGCGGATCGAACGGGTCGTTCCGCTCATCCGCCATCGTACGCGGCGGCATGGGGAACCTGGCTCAGGCCATCGCGCGGGCCGCGGAGCGCTACGGCGCGGAAATCCGAACTGAGGCTGAAGTCCAACAAATCGTCACGAAAGACGGGAAAGCAAGTGGAGTCGTTTTGCAGAACGGCGATGAGTTATCCGCATCAGTGGTGGTTTCAAATGCCGATGTGAAACGCACTTTCCTGAAACTCCTGGAGCCGACCTATCTGGACCCTCACTTTTTGCTTCAGGTGCGCAACCTGAGATCGCGCGGTAGCGCCGCCAAAATCAACCTGGCATTAGATACCCTACCGAATTTCACAAGCGCCAGCGGAAATATTGCTTCAAGCTATCTTCGGGGTCCGATCCACATCGGACCGACGGTTGATTACCTGGAACGCGCGACCGATGACGCCAAGTACGGCCGATTCTCGAAACAGCCTTTCCTGGAGGTCATCATTCCTTCGCTCGCCGACCCGTCACTTGCCCCGGCTGGCAAACATGTGATGTCTATTTGGATGCACGCTGCTCCGTATCACTTGAGTGAAGGCGATTGGCATCAACAGCGTGACTCCCTCGGCGATGTCGTCGTGAACCTCTTAAACGAATACGCGCCGGGCTTTAAAGATTCCATACTTGATAAGCAAGTTCTCACGCCGGCGGATCTGGAAGAGAAATTTGGTCTCACCGAGGGCCATATCTATCACGCCGAACTGGCTCTCGATCAGATCTTTTTCATGCGTCCGGTTCCGGGTTGGGCCCGTTATCGTACGCCGATCAAAAATCTTTTCCTCTGCGGCTCGGGCACCCATCCTGGCGGCGCCATCAGCGGGCTACCGGGGCACTACGCCGCAAAGGAAATCATCAAAAGCTGGGCTCGCCGGACGTAAGGATTCGTCTTGACACTTCACGCTCTGGGGCGATAAACGCAGGGGAACAGGCGGGACGAGTTCGCCATCACCGAGATTGAAGAAATTAAAGAGAATTCCAACGGAGACTCGTTCTTACTTTGCGATCTCAACCGCAACTGGTGGGAAATTGCCTGTCTACGCAAGTGAGGTTTGGCTCGTTTGTCCGGCGGAAGATAATCGCGCGCCGAGCGCGGCTGGAGGAAAACAATGAATGTAAATAGTATCGACGTGCGCAAGACCGGGCTGCTGTTTTTCGACATGCTGAACGTTTACTACCACGGGGCGCCGGAAGAGACGAAAAAGAGAATGAAACCCATCGTTGACAATGCCGCGCGTCTAATGAATGCAGCGCGCAACACGGGCATTTCCGTTTTCTACGCCATGGCCAATCATCGCCGCAATGGCGAAATCCGCAGCATGGTGACTACCGATACCGATATGCGGCTTCGTCCCTGGCCTAACGGCGACTGTAATCCTACCGTGCACGGCGCAACCGAGGGTTCATGGGAGCAAAAAGTCATCAACGAACTGAAGCCTGCTCCGGAAGACTACATCATTCCTAAGTATCGCTGGAGCACTTTTCATCAGACCTATTTCGACCTCGCCTTGAGAGCCCGAAGCATCGACACGATTATTATCTCCGGCGGAGCCGTAGATGTGGGGGTGGCGTCAACCGCTTACGCCGCACGGGACCTCGACTACAATCTTATCGTCGTACGCGACGCCTGTAGTAATTCCCATGAAGACTCGATGGCGGTCTTCATGGACAAGATTTTCCCGCGCATGGGCCGGGTTCGTACAACGGACCAAGTGTTGGA
>JBOHVS010000381.1:0-10541 GCA_050735975.1 Binatia bacterium
CTCAGTACAACTGGCCCGGCGGATCTCCGAGCAAGCGAAGCCAGGCCAAGTCCTGGCGGCCGACGTGGTGCGCCAGCTTGTCGCGGGCAAGGGCTTTATGTTCGAACGCGTGTACGTGAAGGTGCTCAAGGGATTCGACGAACCAATGGCGCTATATAAGGTGTCGGATAGCAGAACGAGCCTATCGGGTCCCAGAACAGCTCCTCGATATGCACCCTCGACTCCTGTAACGAAGTCGGCTCTAAAGTGACCCAAGCGATGTGAAACGTGCCCGTAGCGCAAATGCGGTGACAGGCTTGTTCTTTTTGTCGCTATACAACTTCGTCAACCCCCGTTCACAGAGTGAGTTCTCGCCGGCAGATTTTCTAGTTCCGCATACAGACAAACGACCGAAATAACCAGACAGGCTAATACAACTACGGCTCAGAAGCCGACGATTCAGTCTGTTCAAGTCCTTGAAAGCTTTCGCCCAGGAAATCGGCGACGACCGTGATGCCGCCCTCGAACAGTTCCACGAAATCGCGAATGATTTAGGAATGCATCGAGTCGATCATCTATTGAGGCATTTTTGATGCGACGGGCATCTTTAACTCTACTGATCTTAGCGTTTGTGGTTTTTGTTTTCGGAATCGTCCGCTGGGTTACGCTGGGTAGCCAGATCGCGGAAGAAAAGGAGGAGCAAACCAGGACGGGTCGCGTTGTCTTGGACCTGTCGCGGCAAGAAGGCTGGAAAACGTCCGATTACATTCCACGCCGGGCGGGGCTGTACAGTTTGATCTTGGAAACTCAAGGCCGAAGCTGGAAGCCACATCCCACCGCTACTTTCACTGGTTCTTTCGAGATTGAGATTCTCGATTCTTCTGGGAACGTTGCAAAACGAATGCGCATTGACGGGCAATCGCTTCATCATACCAATGAAAATCACATTCACTGGTCGGGTTTAGATACTGTAACGATCGCTTCGACCGGCTCGGGTGCCTGGAGGATCCGGGTTTTGACCTCTCACGCCGATGCTAATTTCAAGGAAATGGCATCGGCCATCATCCTACAGCCGCCCTCCCATTTCGACGTCGGCTGGGCTGGGTTTTCTCGGGGGATTGAGGTTGCTCTAATAGCGGGATTGGGCTTTATATTGCTGTCAGCGAGCGGCGCTTCTTTGTATTTCGCCAGGCGAAACCATCCGCGAGGAAGTACGAAGTGATCAAACGTGAAAAGGGAGCCCCGACATATCGGCTCCGAGACAAAGCCTGGAAGAATGCGACGACCTCCCCGATCCCGACGTTCTCGCCCAGGAAATCGGCGACGACCGTGATGCCGCCCTCGAACAATTCCGCGAAATCGCAATGGATTTAGCGGGAATGAACCAACAGCTCCTATTACGACGGTGGAGAGCCGCTAGAAAAGTTTGTGCTCGACGGAGAAGTACAGGAAAACGCCGTAATTGCCGGCCGGGGCGCTCACGCCAATTGGGATTCCGACACCGATGACCGTTTGCAGGTCATCTTTATTGATGAGCGCAGCGCGAATTCCAGGGGAGAGGATCGCCTTGAACGCGCGCTGCTTTCTCCCCTTATCATTGATCTCTTCTTCAAATTCGCCTATCCACTCCAGCAGCATGTGAATGTGAGATGAAAGAGCAAAAACGACGCTTGCCCCAACGTCGTAAGAGAGCAAAGATCGCCTGGGCGAAAGCCGCTGATCATCATCCAGCGGCACTCGAACTTCAGGGAGGTAGGTCAGTCCGAGGTTGGCGTGCAACGCGAGGCGTGGCGCCACCTTCTTACTGGCAGCGATACTCCACGCGTATCCCACGACACCGTTGCCGGTTCCTTCATTTCGATCCCCTGTTGGAAGAATAAGGCTGAACTTGGGTGCAAGAGCCGGTACGTTGGCCCCTTCTTTCGATAGCTGGTAGCGGTACTCAATGAGAATGTCTCCGACTCCCCGTTGTCTCTCTCCCTCTTCCCGAAGATGAGAGAAGGGGATGCTGAACGCAACCTGGTGGTCTTCGGTAAAGAGCCACCATTCCTGTTCGAAGTTAAATGACCAGCCGCGGCGCCGGAAGTCATTAGTGTATACAGCGTTAACGGTATGCTGCACTTCGCCCCGCTCCTGGTTGTAAGCCTCTTCGATGAGAAAACTGTGATCCGAGAATCCGTCAATAGGGCGGGGTTCAGCCGCTCGTGCTATGATGCCGGAGAAAGGAATCAGAGCGGCAAGCCAGAAGGCGAAGACATGCTTTCTTGGCCTCATTCGACTGTGCAGCGTTGAGAAGTTCGCAGGACTATATTGGGGAACGATAGCAGCGTCAAGAAGCGGTTTTGACGGAATGAAAAAACTCGGTGCATGCAGAATTCCGGGGACACAATACTAATTTCTTTGAGTCGAACGAAGAGGAGAAAAGCAAAGAGGTTCAATTATTCGATTGGTTAGAAGGCGACAAGGACCAGCCTCGATTTTTGGGTCAGAGATGAAGGCCTCGAATAATCCGACAACTTCCCCGATCCTGACGTGCCCGCGCAGGAGATCGTCGTCCCTCCACTGGCTTCGCTCGGGACGACCCAAGCCGGGGCCGACGGCTAGAGGTGATGGCCAGCGTCGAGGGTCGAAGACCTAGAGCCGCCCTGGAACAATTCCGCGAAATCGCCGCGGATTTGACAACTAGAGCGTGGGAAACATAACCTGCTTGAAGTGCCCCGCAGTGACAACACTAGCGGTCACGGGTTGATCCCGCCGCACGGCGGATACCGTGAGCTGAAATCTTATCAGAACGCGGAGATCGTCTATGACGCAACGGTTGCATTCTGTGAGCGCTTCGTGGACCGCCGTTCACGCACGCACGACCAGATGGTGCAGGCTGCGCGCAACGGCAAGCAGAACATCGCCGAAGGCAGCATGGCTTCGGGCACGTCCAAGAAAACCGAACTAAAGCTCGTCGGCGTGGCACGGGCGAGTCTCGCCGCGGGGTTGACGCGGCGTGCACCCTTTTATAAAGCTCTCGTAAGACTTGGCTGGTGAAAAAGCCGACTTGAAGGAGGTGCACGATGGGAAACCTATTCACAACCTCGTGTCGCAGTTTGGTTTTGGTGATTACGGGATTTTGTTTGTATGCGCTGCCCGTAGATAGCATCGCGCAAACGGCGGTTTCTTTGGGAACATCGAGCGTTGGCGCGCGGTTTCATATTCTGGCCGTGGGCATGGGCGACGTGGTTAGCCGGCACTCCAAATTGAACGTTACAGTGGAGCCGATCGGCGGCAGCGACGCGAATGTCCGCGCGCTGAAGGCGAAGAGAATCGACTTCGCTCTGATTAACTCGCTTGCAGCCACGCACGGCTTTCGCGGCATTGGCTCATTTGAAAAGGAAGGAAAAGCTCCGCTCCGGTTAATCCTCCAAGGCGGGCTTGCCGCGCGGGCTCTAGTTGCGCGAGCGGATAGCGGCATCCGCGCTCCCGGTGATCTGCGCGGCAAAAAGGTTCAAGGCCGCCGCCGAGCGCTCGCCGATTTGGAGGTCGTGCTCAAGCAGCTCATGAAAGTTTATGGCGTTCCCGCAAGCGAGGTAACGATTTACGCTCACTCTAATACCAATGAGCAGGTCGAGGCGCTCAGGCTGGGTACGGCGGACGCCGCATTGATGCCGTTCGGAAGCCCGAAGACTTCATCGCCGCCTATACGCCGGCTAGCTGAGACAGTGCCGTTAGTCGTCGTCGACCTCGGTCGGGATAAGATTCCAGCGATGCTGGAAAATCCCGATCTGGCCGGTTACGCGGCCGTCACTATTCAGAAAGGCGCCATCAAGGGCGTGGATAAAAACGTCACGTCGCTCGCTCTTGGCGAATACGTGGTGGGAAGGGCGGATCTTTCCGAAGACGCCGTCTATCAATTCACGAAGACCTTTTTCACAAATTTGAAGGACTTTCATGCGGTTCATGCCTCTGCCAGGGAATACGACCTGGCGGGTAGTTTAGAGGACCCGACAATTCCCTATCATCCCGGCGCCGTACGGTATTACAAAGAGGCGGGGCGCTGGGACGCGGCAATGGCGAGCCTTCAGTCCAAGCTTCTAAAGTAAGCGGGCCGTAAACACGGGCTCATTTTGATGACCGGCCCGCGCGCAGAGGCGATTTACTCCCGGGTAGTAGAGGTGTTGGCGTTCCTGGCCGCCCTCTATCACCTGGTTATTGTCAGTCGTATCCCCACTTATTTCGGGTTCTTTTTCCCCACCCCGCGCCACCGAGCCGTAAGCCTGCTCTTCGCGCTCGTGATCGTGTATCTCAGCTATTCGATTCGCGGCCAGCGCAGATTCGGGATTTCCTGGTTCGACGCGCTGATGCTGGTCCTGGGTGTTTCGGGGCTCGGTTTTGTGATCGTCTTTTATGAACAGGCGAGCGATTACGAAGCCTACGGGTTTCTCGATTTCAAAGGAATGGTGCTGGCCTTCGGGTTGGCGATCTCGGTTCTGGAAGCCCTAAGGAGACTAACCGGGTGGCTATTGCCCGCGCTTATCGTTCTCTTCCTTTTGGCGGCGCGCTTCCAGAGCGTTCTTCCCGGCCTGCTATTCGGCAAAGGCTATTCGTGGGACCGTCTCGGCTACGCCATCTACGTTCCCGGCGAAGGCGTTTTCGGCGTACCCCTCGGGGTCGCGTCGACCATCGTCATTGTATTTCTCATGTTCGCGGCGTTTTTGCAGAGTACGGGGGTAGGAGAGTGGTTCACCCGGCTTGCACTCGCCCTCGCCGGTTGGACCAGGGGAGGTCCGGCGAAAACCGCGGTCTTGGCGTCGGCGTTTTTCGGCACGATTTCCGGCTCTCCGTCGGCCAACGCGGCCACGACCGGCGCATTTACCATTCCGCTCATGAAGCGGACCGGTTACAGTCCGGCTTTTGCGGGCGCGGTCGAAGCGGCGGCTTCCGTCGGCGGTCAGATCTTGCCGCCGGTCATGGGCGCCATCGCCTTTGTGATGGCGGACTTCCTGGGCGTGCCGTACGTGGAAGTGGCCAAAGCGGCGATCGTTCCCGCGGTGCTCTATTTCATGATCGTCTTCATGGGCGTGGATTTCGAAGCGGCCAAGAAGGGACTGACAGCGCTTCCCCGCGCAGAGCTACCGCCGTTGGTGAAGACGCTGATAGACGGGTGGTTCTTCCTGCTCCCGATTGGAGTTTTAATTTACTTGATGCTGGTCAAACAATTCGATCCCGACATGGCCGGGATTTTCAGCCTGCCGGTGCTGGTCGCGGTCAGTTTCTTTTCGCGCGACAAGGAGCGGCGGCTTTACCCGCGTTCCATCTATCGCGCGCTGGTGGACGCGGTGAATACCTGGCTGTTGCTGGCGATCCTCACCGGGGCTGTCGGTATGCTGGTCGCGGCCCTGGGGCTGAGCGGATTGGGGATCAAGTTTTCGCGTTTTCTCGTCGATTTGAGCGGCGGCAATCTGCTTGCCGCCCTGGCGATGGTTGGAATCGGCAGTTTGATTCTGGGCATGAGCATGGATTCGTTGCCGGCCTACATTACCGTGGCGACTCTTTCCGCTCCGGCTTTGATCCTCATGGGCGTGCCGGATATGGCGGCTCACCTCTTTGTCGTTTACTGGGGACTCGCCTCTCACATCACGCCGCCCGTTTGTATTACGGTCTACGTTACCTGCGGCATCAGCGGCGCCGGCATTTGGGAGACTGGCCGAGACGCGGTTCGGCTGGCGATCGGCAAGTATTTGCTGCCGTTTTCATTCGCCTTGAATCCGGCGCTGCTGCTGCGGGGCCCCACAGATGTCATCGTGATGGGCGTCCTCTCGGCATTCGCCGGCGCGGTCAGCGTGTCCGCAGGAGTGATCGGCTACGGACTCCGCAGTCTGGGATGGCTCGAGCGCGCGCTCTTGATCGTAGGAGGAGCCTTGCTGATCCTTCCAGGCTGGAACACGCTGGTCATTGGCACCATTCTGGTAGGCGTGTCTCTACTGTTGCAGTTACCGTTCCTTCACTGGCGATCTTCAAGGCGGAAAACGCCGCCTGCCGGCTGATCCAACAACATATTCGGAACGTGTCCGAAGACTCGATCTGTGAACGAATCGCCTGGCTAGAATTTCTCCGACCATGGGCGTAGTTCAATGTAAGACGCCCATGCGCTGCGGTGTTGGCGGTGAAGGTTGAGATAGGTTTGAGCGATGGCGTCCGGGTCCAACCAGCCGTCGGGGCCGCGTGATTTGACGCGCTCCGGATCGCGCGTCGGGTCGTAAATGCCGCCGTCGATCACAACCTGAGCGACGTGAATGTTTTGCGGTTGCAGTTCGCGCGCCAGGCTTTGAACCAGCCCGGTGAGACCCATCTTCCCCATTGCGAACGATGCGGAATTCGGAAACCCCTTGATACTCGCGGATGCGCCGGTAAATAGAATGGTTCCCTTTCCGGCCGGGACCATCCGTTTCGCCGCCGCCTGCCCGACAAGAAATCCGCCATAACAGGTAACCAGGACGGCATTTAAGACGTCTTCAGGATCGACTCCTGTGATTGGGCCATGGATTCGACGGCTCGCATTGTAAACAACCAGGTTCGGTTCACCCGTTTCTCTACCAACCGCGCTAAACAAGGTTTCTACATCCTTAGGGATGATCGCATCGCATGGGTAAGCGCGGCCATCGATCTCCTTTACCAGTCCGTCCAATTTTTTGCTATTGCGGGCGGCCAACGCCACCTTCATGCCTTCTTTCTTGAAAAGCCTGGCCAGCGACGCGCTAAGCCCCGGCCCGGCGCCGACGATTAATGCAGTTTCCTGTGTAGCCATCCGTGGTTGCCTCCAGAACGCCGGATACCAAGACGACGGCGCGCTGTCAATCTTCCGATTCGGACTTCAGCCGAGCGCTACTTGATTACTGGGAACGGAAGGATCCCGCTGGGCTAGGTCCACTGCTGAAAATTCTCTTGCGCGGGTAGTTGCCGCCAGAGCCGGGCTTCCAAGCGGTCTGAAAAAGGCTAACGCGAGCCAGAGCAGAATACACGGCATCCATACCCAGGTTGCCTCGGAAATGAGCACGTGAACGCCCCGCATGGAGAGGAACCTGGGCACACTGATCGGCGAGACCAAAATAGGGCGAAGCGGAGCAAAATAACGCTCCGATGACCAAGGCCATAACAAGGCTACGCCTGAACCCCCGTTCGTGAACGCGTCGAGGATTCCGTGCGAGCCAGCAGACAAAAACAAGAAAATAAAGGAATTAAAAAAACCGCCTGTCGCACCCCAAAACGCGAGCGCCCCGAGCAGCGCCAGCACCGCCGCAAAAGAAAATGAGTGGGTAAGCCCACGATGAGCGAAAGCCTTGCCGGACTGAACGCGTGACGAAAAAGATAAGACGTCAATATCGGGAATAACCGACGCCACAATTCCGCCAATGAGCAACGATTGGGGAACGACATCGGCTCCGAGACCGAGCCCGATGGCAAGGGGAACGGCCGGATGGGAAATAATCGAGGGCATTAAGCTTCACCCAGAGCTATCATCTCGATGGATAATCTATACGGGGTTACCAATCCGGACAACCCGATGTTGACTTTCCGTTTTCATCTTTTAATAAGTCATCCTTGCGTCCCGCTTGTCAAAAACCCGCTGCTAAAAAGCTAGGCCTGGAAGTAGCCCATACAGAGCGGGGAAAAAAATGACGTCTTTCTCAGCCAACCGGAAGAGGTGATTTCAATGGACGAAGAAAAGGAAGAGAGTTGTTACACGATAGACTATCAGCATCACAAGGAAATTTTTGAGAGGCGCCGGCAGGCTTTTGTGAAAGATCCGGAGAAGGCGGTGACCACGCACCGGGCGAAGATCCGCTTGATCAAGGATCACTACAAGGAAGCTTAGGTGCCCGGCGGCTATACGATCGCCTGCGACGAACCGGCCGAGAGAGAGGTTCCGGCCAGGGCCCGGCGCCGTTGCAGTATCTGGTCGCTTCGATCGGACTTTGACTGTTGAGCCAACTGACGCAGTGTGCGTCATATTTGGGCCTGCGGGTCGAGAAGGCGGAGCTGACGGTCAAAGGAGAATTTGATCAACTCGACACTTCGGGCCACTTCGGGGGACATAATACTAATTTTGGTCTGACTTTCCGCTTAGCAAATGCCAACCTCCAGTGCGCCGCCCGCTTCCGCCAGTCGATTTTGCACCGAGTTTCTGAAACTTTGGCCGTCGAAACGTCCTGCGCGACAACGGGTTGTCGTACGGTGATCAGGTCGAACACGAACATCTGCCGTGTTTGCGCGCAAATGATCGACGAGAGAACACGACGATGCCGACGCCGAATCCCACACCGATATTTCGTTTCGTCCATATCGACAATCTTGAAACGCTGATGCGCCGTGGTGCTCTTCATGCGCCCAATCACCTGCCTGCGGATAGCCTGCCTTATCGTTTCTGCCACGACCCCGAGGTCCAGGGCACAGGTGCGGCGGTCAATATCACTGTCGGGCCGAATGGAACCATTCACGACTACGTTCCTTTTTATTTCGGCTATCGATCGCCAAGCCCGTGAAGTTGCCGTTCGTGCTTGCGGCTGCTCCACCTTGGCTGTAGCTTCATATATTTTGTTATATTTTGTATGTCATAATTCACTGATTCGTTGAATTCATGCGTATGGACTATACTCAGGTTTGGTGGACACAGTTCTCTCGGACCTCGACAAGCCGGACCCGGAAATCGACCGAGTGTGGGCGGAGGAAGCGCGCAAACGGTGGGCAGCGTGCAAAGCCGGCAAGGTGCCAACCGTCTCTTTGAATCCGTCATGGCCAAGCACCGCCAATCGTGAACGGTGTCTCCTTCACTAGGCAACGGACCCCAAGGACCAAATTCGATGGAGGCAAAGATTGGTAGAGCGCTACAGGAGCTACGAACAGAATTGGAGTTTACCTACGGACCACGTCTGACGAGCGTGATCTTGTTCGGTTCCCAGGTTCGGGGCGATGCAGCGCGGGCATCAGACATTGATGTGCTGGTTGTCTTGGACGGAGACGTTGAACCAGGTAGAGAGATTGCTCGGATGGGGAAAGCAGTATCCGCGCTCTCGTTGAATTACGATGCCGTGATCTCGTGTGTATTTATTTCCTCCAAGCGATACGCGAACGAACAAACTCCACTATTGTTGAACGTACGCAGCGCGAGGATCGAACCCAAATTCCATAAAGAAAGTAGCCTTGCTCTTGCCCGCACGATGGGTAGTGGAGAGCAGATATTTAACAATCTTGGTTTCGCTGATTTCCGCTCTTTCAACGCCTCGAAGCGAGCCGTTGTCAATAGGTGTGTAAAAAGGTTAGGCAGCGTCCCTGTCCTCTTGGATTTCTTTTCCGTCTTCGTATCGCGTTCCAGCAACCACTTTTGCTACCAACTCGGGCGCATCGAGTTTTCTGAAACTCATTTCGGCTACCATCAACGTCTTCCAGATTAAGCAGGTCGCATTGACCTGTGATTTGAATCTTCTTGACGCTGCGGTTCTCAATCTTACCCGTGAGAACGGAGATTCCACCACGTTCGACGTTCTCAAGTGCTTCCAGTGCTCACGGGGAAAATCATAGTAGGCAGTCAGCCGCTCCCAGTTCTCCACCACCGTCTTGACCGCCTTGGGGTTGTGCCGAAAGGCGTGTTCAAATTTCTTTCTCTCCTCAAGCGCCTGTTCTCGGCTTTCGGCATACATCATGGCGTTAAGATGCCGCTTGACTTGAACCTGCTCTTTCTTGCTCACCGCATCCATCACATTGAGCATCTTGTGATTCCAGCAAAGCTGCTCTTGGGCTTGGGGATAAACCTCCCCAACCGCGGCCCATAATCCGAGGTTACCATCCCCCACAAACAGCCGGGCACTTCTTACCCCTCGCGATTTCAATTGCCTGAGCACCTCAGCCCACGACTCCTTGCTCTCTCGATACCCTGGCTCCAACGCTAAATAACCTTTGCTCCCATCCCTCTTGACTCCAATCACCACCAACAACGCCGCCTTCTCCTTGCCAATCCCCGCTTTTACATAGATCCCATCCGCCCAAAGATAAGCCCACTCCTTCTCCTCAACCAGCTCGCTCCTCCACTGCTCGTATTCCCCCTCCCATTTCTCCTTAAGCCGCTGCAACGAGGTGGCCGATAGCGGCGCCCCGTCTCCCAATAACCCTCTGAGCGCCAATTCAAAATCTCCGCTGGCCAACCCGTGAAGATAGAGCTCCGGGATCAGATCGCGCACTTGCTTTGTCTGTCGCTTGAAAAACGGCAACACCTTGGAGACAAACCGCTCCCCCAAATCCCTTACCCGCGGCCGGCGTATCTCTACCGTCCCCATGCTTAACGTAAACCGCCTCCCCTTGCCGTAACCGTTGCGATACCCCGGTTGTTCCAAAACATTACCCTTGCGCTCGCTTTTCTCCCGGCCTAGCCACTCTGTGACTTCCTCCTCCAAAAGATATTGCAGGTGCTCTCGAATCTTCTCACGTGCAAATTCCTCCAGCGCCTCGTAACAGATTCCCTTTGACTCCTTTTTCTCGCTATGCTTTTCTCTCATCGGCGTATCCTTTCTCTGCCTGTT
>JBOHVS010000382.1:0-16788 GCA_050735975.1 Binatia bacterium
GGTTAAGACGCAGGGTGGAACTGGCCGTCGGCTACTTGATTCCGGTCGCGCTGACGATTCCGACCTTGCTGGCGGTTTTTCTCTGCGTCCTTTGGTTTGGCTACAGCGAGGCCGGCGGGCTATTTGCGGTAATCATGACGGTCACACCTTTCGTCACGGTTAATATGTTGGCGGGCACTAAGGCCATCGACAAGGAACTAGTCGATATGGCGCGTGCCTTCAAGGCCAACCGAAGACTGCTGCTCCGCAAAGTTCTGATCTGGCAGCTCATGCCGTATATTTTTGCCGCGTTTCGCTACGCCTTTGGCATGACGTGGAAGATCGTAGCCTTGGCTGAGACCTTCGGCCTCAAGTTCGGCATCGGTTATATGTTCACGTTTTGGTTTGAACAGTTCAACATGGTTCAGGTGATGGCCTGGATCATTCTTTTCGTTGCCTTAATGTTGATTCTCGAACACGGTCTGATCGCTCGGGTTGAAGAAAAGGTCTTCGCCTGGCGCCCCGTTCATGCTCTCTAGTCGAATGAGGTTTCAAATGATTTCCGTGGAAAGGGGACATAGAGTCCTCTTTCCTTTCTAAATTGGATCTAGACTAGGAGACGGAGACAAGGACAGGGACAGAGAAAGAAAGAGGCAGGAGATAGAAGCCAGGAGCCAGAATCTAAAACCCAAAATCGGGAGAGAGAGACAGGGACTGAGATAGGGGAGACTAGGAGACAAGGAGAAGGAGACAGAGAGAGTGTGGAAGAAGTCAGTTGCATAATCAGCACACAAGTGAGTAGAATCCATCCGCAGTTTTCACGCAGGTCTGTAACGAGGTTTATATATGAAAAGAATATTGTCCGTCATAATGTTGGTATTCGGCTTGGTGATGTTGCAAAACCGGGCTTTGGCTGATCTCCCCGAACCGAAGGAGCAGTCGCAGAATCCGAACGTCGAGGCCGGGCGGAAAGCGGTCGAAGCTAAAAACTTCAAAGCCGCTCTGGAACATCTCACTAATGCGGTAAAAGAACTACCGGAAGATGCCGACGTTCACAATATGCTTGGCTATAGCTATCGGAAGACCGGCGACTTCGATAGAGCGTTAGAACACTATCGGACGGCTTTGAAGCTTGATAGCAATCACCGTAGCGCACGTGAATACCTGGGAGAGCTGTACCTCGATATGAAGCAACTCGCTGACGCCGAAAAACAACTTGCCGCTCTCAAGAAGGCGTGCCCCTTCTTCGGTAAATGCGCAGAGTACGATGATCTAAAGGGAGCCATCGATAACTATAAGGCCAACAAGAAATAAAGACAGAGGCGGGGAATAAAGACAGAGACAGAGATAGAGAAGGGGAGACTGGCAGACAGGGAGATGGAGACAGATAGAGACAGAGACAGGGGAGACAGAATCTAAAATCCAGAATCGGGAGAGAGGGAACGCATGGCCGACGACATCAAAGCAAGAATCGGGTTTGTTAGCGGCGGGGCCGCCTCTATGCCGCATTACAACAGTTTCCTGCCTCTTGTCCCGGCGGACATCAAAGTTGACTTCGAAGGGTTGGAGCTCTACGGCCAGTCGCTGTACGAGATCGCGAATAGAAAGGACACCATCGTTCGCCGCATTCGGGAGCTCACGATCGAACGTAGATGGGACGGAGTCATCGTGACTGCCGCGCCGACGGAGGTCCTGAACCCGGGACTCTTCAACGATCTCCAAGCGGCTTTGACCGTGCCTTTCACGACGGCGTTGCACGCCTGCGTTGCGGCACTGCGCGTCTACTCGGCAGGGCGTGTGCTGCTGTTGACGCCCTTCGATGAACGAATGAATGAATTAATTTGCCGGCATCTCGAGAAAACCGGTATTGGGGCGCTGGCTCCTTATCCGTTTCAGGAACTTGGCGTGCCGAAGCGCATGACTCCGGATGAGGTCTTCGATCTCGCAAAGAAAACGTTCAGCGCCGCCGGCGACGTAGACGCTATTTATTTTCAGGGGGCGGTTCTCGATCCCATTAAGGTTCTGGAAAAGATCGAACAGGACGTCAAAACCCCCGTCATTGCCAGCAATCCGGCGATGTTCTGGTACGTGCTGTCGAAACTTGGACTTGTTTATCCAATCAGTGGGTATGGTAGGTTGTTAAGAGAATGGCCGAAGCTCAGCGAGTAAAGGTGCTGCTGTAGCTAGGGCCTCGCGCATACAGAATTTGATTATCCCTGATGCCGCGTCCGCTCACACCCTCACCTCAGTCCTCTCCCATCGGAGACTGTATGGTAGTGCCGTTCATGGTTCGACGGGCTCACCACGAACGGACGTGAGCCATAGTGAACTCAACTACATAGCCGTTCGTCCTGAGCGAGTCGAAGGCCGAACGGCGCATTGCGACACAGTCTCTCGAGGGAGAGGACGTCAATGCGAGGAGATTATCTTCGTAACAATCTTTCGGCTCCTCGGATGCTTAACGACCTAGAGTTCTTGACAACCACTCGGTCACAATTTTCGCCACGCGATCTTCCGCCCCGACGTAGAAGTGATCGCAGTCCGGCACGATGACTACTTCGCACGGACTCGGGCAGTTGGCTTTGAAAGACTCCGCAGGATAGTTCGCCGCCGGCTCCAAATCGCCGCGGAGAAACAGGACCGGGCAGCGGATTCACTGCGCATTTTGGACGAGATTCGGCACGTTGGTAAGCCGATCCATGAATGTTCGCGCGGAGGTTACATACCACCAAGTCGGCAATAGCAGGAGCTGGCGGGGTTTTCCGGCGCCGAGCAACTTCTGAGCCTCCTCTATTAGCTCATCGGTCTCCTCGTTGATCGCGTGCCGGCTCGCGGATTTCGTCGCGGCCAGTCGGTTGCCGCCGGCGTGGGCCGACAACAGGATCAAAGCGGTTGTCTCGGGATGCCGAGCTATGTGTTCGCTTGCCAATACACCGCCGTTACTATGGCCGATCACGATGGGGTGCTTGAATCCTTTTTCAGCAAGGAAGTTTGCCGCCAGCTCGTTATCTTCGATTCCCTCCGCCACCGTTTGGTAAGCGCCTCCGACAGGCTCGCGGCTGTTGAATGTGCTCACGGAGTCATGACCGCGCCGATTAAAGGCTAAGAAAGCACAGCCGAGCGAAGTGATGTGGGGGGCGAGAAAACGCGCGGCGCCGACGTAGAAGTTCATCTGGTTGCCGTGACAATACATTGCGGCTGCTTTTATCGGCCCCTCCGGCGTGTAGTAAGCGCCATCCAGCGGATGGGTTGGCGTGGAAATGCTGACCAATTCGGCGCGCATACAGACCTCCTGGTTGCGCTAAGGAGGGTTGAGCATACAGCGAATAGAGACGGCGGCACAATCATCGAGAACGAGGATCAACGTCTAAAGGTTGCAGGATCTCATTTCTGCTGGTATTTAGAGGGCCACTGAGGGGAGGGGTATGTATGCAGAAAACAGTTAAGCGAGTTTTTCCGCTGGTTGCGTTAATTTGGACTTTGGCCGGTTGTCAAACGCTTACGGGGAGAACTCTAGGCCAGAACATTGACGATACCAATCTCACCGCGGCCGTCAAAACTCAGCTCGCGCGGGACAAAGTATCGAGCTTGACTCGAATCGACGTGGACAGTACCGGCGGTGTCGTATCTTTGAACGGGACCGTGGAGTCTCCTGAACAAAAATCCCGGGCTGAGCAGATCGCGCGCGGCGTCGGTGGGATCAAAGACGTGGTGAACAATCTGCAAGTTCAACGTTAGCCGGTCCGCCGGCGCTCTTGCCAAAAGCGGCACTGAAGCCGGATAACGTGCCTTTGGAGCACCGGCGGCGACTTGGGTTGCGGAGCTACTTCCAGATCGAGTCGATGAAGCCGCTCCGCTCCAGCTGATCAACAATTGACATCTCAACAAAAGCTCTCAGGCCTCGGTAAGGAGTTTTGTTTTTGAGCTGGGTTTCAATCATAAACTGAATGGCCTTCATAGAAGGACGCGGGAGCTTCTGCAACGTCGGACGTAGCCCTGCCAGGTTCCTTCAAGAAGCCCGTCATCGGTGATTTCGCCGTATTTTTCCAAAACGCGCTTGCTGTATTCCTTGTCGGTTCGATAGCGGTGGATGCCGCTAATGAATCGCGCATGAAGCGCGTCGCCGTGTCGCGTTGCTGTGATGTTGGGTCCTGTTCTTTTTTTGGCGTTAATGTTTCTGATCAACTTTATCGCCAGGATCATCTTTTCACCACTGCTTCCGACGATTGAACGGGAGCTGGGGATCAGCCACGGCCAGGCGGGATCCTTTTTCTTCTTAATGTCGGCCGGCTATTTGATGGGATTGCTAGGATCGGGCTTCTTCGCGTCCAGGTCTACGCACAAACGTACCATCGTTATTTCAACCGCCGGCGTCGGCCTGGCCCTCCTCGGCATCGCGTTGGCGACCAACCTGTGGGCGATCCGCTGCGGACTTTTGATGTTGGGATTGACTGCTGGTCTTTACATTCCATCGGCGATTGCGACCATCACCTCCTTGGTTGAGCAGCCGCACTGGGGTAAAGCAATCGCCGTTCACGAGCTGGCGCCGAACCTGGCATTTTTTCTCGGCCCCTTTGTCGCCGAGCTGTTTCTCAAATGGTCGACGTGGCGATCGGCGCTCATTGTTCTTGGCGCAGGCGCCATCATCTCGAGCCTGGTTTATTATCGACTCGGCAGGGGAGGAGATTTTCCCGGCCAATCTCCGTTCTCCAGCGCATTCGGGATGCTGATTCGGATACGCGCCTTCTGGCTCATGTTGGTGCTGTTTGGATTGGGTGTGAGCTCCACGATCGGCGTTTATGCCATGCTGCCGCTGTATCTCGTAAGCGAGCGGCATATCGATCAGACGTGGGCCAATACGATCTTGGCGCTCTCCAGGTCATACGGACCTCTTCTGGGACTGCTCGGCGGCTGGGTGTCGGACCGGCTCGGCCCTCGACTGACGATGGCGAGTGCCTTGACGTTCTCGGGTATTGCGACGCTGCTACTAGGGCCTGTTTCGGACTCCTGGATTAGTTCCGTGGTCCTTTTGCAGCCGCTGCTCGCCGTCTGGTTTTTTCCGGCGGGCTTTGCGGCGCTTGCTGCGATTACTCCGCCCGATGCGCGCAATCTCGCCGTGGCCTTTACCGTTCCGTTCGGCTATGTGATCGGCGGAGGAGTTATTCCCACGTTCATCGGCATCATGGGCGATGCCGGCAGGTTTGCCGTCGGTTTTGTTGTGACGGGATCGCTCATCCTGTCGGGTGGCGCGGTGGCGCTGCTGTTGAAACTGCCCGCAAATTCGGTTGCGGCGAGATGAACCGCCCGTTGTTATCAGCAAGCCGGCTGTTCTATAAGGATTCTTATGATCAGTTTAGAAGAATTCGCTGCTGCAATCCGGGAAAGTGACGAGATCGTCGTGTTTACCGGAGCAGGGATCAGCACTGAATCCGGTATTCCGGACTTTAGAAGTCCGGGCGGAATCTGGACGCGGTATCGACCGGTTACTTACCAGGAGTATGTGAGCAGCGAGGAAGCCCGCATCGAGGCGTGGAAGAGAAGACTGGAAACTCACGAAGCGCATAGGAATGCGAAGCCCAATATCGGCCACTACTTTGTCCAGTCTCTCGATGCCAAGGGGAAGCTCATCGGGCTTATCACGCAAAACGTGGACGGATTACACAGCGTGGCGGGACTTTCGGATGAGAAAGTTGTCGAGCTTCACGGCTCGAATCGAAAGATAATCTGCCTCAGTTGCGGTAAATTGTTCGATCCGGACGAGATCATTAGCGGTCTCGTCGGCAACTTTACATCCCCTAGGTGCGACCCGTGCGGCGGGATCCTCAAATCGGCAACCATCTCGTTCGGCCAGGCTATGCCGCAAGAAGCGATGCGGCAAGCTCAGGACTGGACTGAAAGCGCGCGCATCTTTATCGTGATGGGATCGTCCTTGCAAGTGCAGCCTGCGGCGTCGGTTCCCCTAATGGCGAAACGTAACGGCTCTTTGCTTGCGATCATCAACCGGGAGGCGGGACCTCTCGACGATATGGCGGATTTTGTCCACAAAGGCGCCATCGGAGCATTCTGCCAGAAGCTAAACGCGCTTATTGCCGACGGATGACAGAGATAGAGACAGAGAATTCAGAAGTCAGAATCCAGGAGTCAGAATCTAAAAATTGATAAAGACGGAGTGAGATCAAGATAAGGAGAGCGACGACGATGGCAGAGTGGAAGATGATCGATGCTGACGGCCATATCCGGGAAGTCGAAAGCGAGGTCTTCGAGTATCTGCCCGCGCATTACAAAGCACGGCGTGAAGCCGTGCTTTATTTCCCGCTATTGCCGCACCACGGCTGGCATCGGCAGGCGGGCCGCGGCGGACTGGGCGGGTCATTTTTGATTCCAACGCTTCAAGACTGGCAAAAGGCGATCGACCTCGGGAATTTGGAAGCGGCGGTTGTTTACCCCACCCGCTTTATGCATATCGGGCAAGTGGGGATGGTCGAGTTTGCGGTTGAGCTAAGCCGGGCCTACAACGATTACCTTTACGATCGCTTCCTGCGGCACGAACCGCGGCTGAAGGGAATCGCCGTGTTACCGCTGCAGGACCCGGCTGCGGCGGCCGCCGAACTCCGGCGCGCCGTCAGCGAATATGGAATGGTGGGCGGGCTTTTGCCGGCTGACGGGCTGCCGCGGCCGCTCGGTCACCCGGAATTTCACCCTCTGTACGACGAAGCCAATCGTTTGGGCTGCATGTTGGCCGTGCACTCGCAGAACTCGCTGCGCAATAATGACCTTTTCCTGTGGCGCCACGAGGCCGCTACGTTGGCGCACGTATGGCCGCAGATGCGGCAATTTACGAATCTCATGTTTTCCGGGGTGCTCGGAAAGTTCACGGATTTGCGGATCGCCTTTCTGGAAGCGGGTTGTGGCTGGGCGCCCTACCTTATCAGCAAGATGGGAGCGCGCATGGGGGAGCTCGCGCGTCCATTGAAGCTCATCGAGCGGGGCCAAATTTATTTTCAGTGCGGCGAAGAGCTGACGACAAGCCGCGACCTAGAAATCTTGGGAGATCATTGTCTGTTTTGGGCGTCCGACTTTCCCCACGAGGGGATCGTGGACATGACTAAGGCAGTGAAAGAATTCATGAGCCGTGAGGACATCCCTGAGGCTTCCAAGCGCAAAATCGCCTACGACAATCCGAAGAACCTTTACGGATTGTAACGATACGCTCACGTTTCTATAATACCGCGATCACTTCGATTTGAAACAAGACCTCGCCGCGTAATTCCACTTTCAGCGAGTGACGCGCCGGCCGGTCGTGTTCGTCGGGAAACATCTTTAGCCACGCCTTGTTCACAGAATCACGGTATTTTTCTTCTTTGAGAAAAACCGTCATATGAGCGATGTTGTCCGGAGTGCCTACCGCTCCCTCCATAAACAGCCTGAGGTTACGGAACATCGCTTCAGCCTGTTCATCGGGGTCTGAGGACAAAACGCCGGTCTTGGCGTCTTTGCCGGAGATCGCCGACGAGAAAATCATATTGCCGATTTCAGCGCCGTTGGGAATCGGCGCGCCGTGCTCCATCCCTTTAATGTGAATGCTCTTTCTTCTGGCCATATGGAAGTCTCCTTTTTTAATGTGCAGCTAAGTGGCCCATATCATGTCGGAGCTATCCCCGTCTAGTGGAGTGCGACTGCGACAGCGCGCGATCGCCGTTCATCCTTCGACACATGCTCAGGGCGAACGGCGTATAGCCGGGACCGTTCATATGTCCGTTCACGCTGAGCTTTTCGAAGAACGAAATCATTCGTCACAATACTAATTTCCGGCGAGGAACGTGGTAACCACCTGCAAGAATTCCTCCGGCGCGTCCGCGTGAACCCAATGGCCGGCTTTGCCGATGGTTTCGACATGTGCTGCAGGAAAAATCCGCTGGATCAGCGGGATGTCACTCTCTGTAATATAATTCGAACGGCCGCCGCGGATGAAAAGCGTTGGTTTGATGAAATATCCTCGTGGCGCGATCTCCTTCGCGAGATCGTCGTAATTCCGCGCAATCGCCTCCAGGTCAATCTTCCATTTCAAACGCCGATCCCTATCCCGCGTCAGGTTCTTGAGCAGAAATTGTCGTGCCGCGACTGGAGGAATCAAGGGTGCGAGCGCTTCGTCAACCTCGGCGAATCTCTTATAGTTGCCGAGGTCCAGTGAGCGGAGAGCATTCAGAAGCGGGCGGTGTGATGGATCGTAGGCGCGAGGCGCTATGTCCACGACGATCAGTTTGGCGACCGATTGAGAGTCGTCGATCGCCAATTGCATGGCGACTTTGCCGCCCATCGAATGGCCGAGGATGTAAACCGAGGAGAGTTTCTGCTGAGTTATGAAGTCCAAAAGATCATTTGCCATGAGTTCATAGTTCATCCGATCGCTGTGTGGAGACCCGCCGTGATTACGGAGATCGACAGTAAAGACTCTGAAAGCCTGACTAAAGCGACGGCCGACAGTTCGCCAATTATCGAGCGAGCCTAAAAAGCCGTGCAAGATGATGAGCGGGTGACCGTTGCCCTGGACCTGAAAATGCAACTGCATACGAGCGCGACATCGCTGTTTTTGAGGGACCGACCTCTCGAGTCTCAGGCCAAAATCTCAAAAAAACAAGAGTCTCTGGTTGGATCGAAGCCTAAACGCAGCGCTGAGCGGTGAGGGCTGAGCTTTGAGATCCGAAACTCAATACTCAATGCTTTTGTCTCAATGCTGGACGTGGGATTGCTGAATCAGAAATTTAGCTGGTGAGAGGAGGAGTCTAGTCGTTCTAGCGCTCTACGGCTAAAGTGGAGGCTAATTCTTACTCATCCGCGCCGCGGTATCGCTCTTGATAAAACCGGGAGGTCGGCCGTTTTTTGACCGAATCTCCAGCCAGCCGTCGCGGGCGGATACGACGTTTAACTGAGTGCCGGGATCAAGCTTAGCGAGCGGCTGCGAATTTTCGGTCGGTTCTTTGTAGACCTGGGTGTGACGAATTATTTCATAAGCCCCCCAAGCGCGAAGTGATGGCTTTGCTTCTTCTCGGCCAGCCTTGGAAGACACAGTCTGCGCTTTCGTGCCGATCGGCTCATTGACACGAGCGTTGGAAGGAACCGAAGTCGCGGCGACCGTTGTCACTTGCGCTTCCTTCCCATGACGGGCTGCGGCGTATGTCTGTGCGTCCGTGCGCTTCTCTTCCGTAGGAAGCGAAGCCTCCTCGGCCGAACTCCCGTCTGCGACAGCGACCGCTTTCGGCACGTCAGGTTGCGGGTCAGCTTCCCGTACCGAATCGGCCCCGTGGGTAGACGTCGCGATCACAAAGGCGTCTGGTTCCATCGACTGCTTCTGGAAAAGTCCCGCGACGACGGTTCCGGCAATCAGCAGAATAGGAATTATTACGACCAACGTTTTGTAACTCTGCTTACCATTCGGTGGCGTGCCCGCATTTGAAGGATGCGGCGCTTCGATCGCTGCTTCAATACGGCGAGGTGTTTCAGGGGCCGAAGCCTCTGTGCTTTTGTTGAGGTCATCTCTATGCCGCGTAAAGGTATTGTCGCTTTCATCGTTAGAACTCGACGCGTGGTATTCAGCCGCGTGAAGCCCAAATGGATGGCCGGCGCTCCGAAAAGGGTCGTCGGAGAGCTCTAGCTGTAGTGGCCCTTCCGGTCCGGCGCTGAGAAGCTTGCGGAGCGCTGCCATTTCTCCTTGAATTTCCCCGTGTTGCTGGGAGAGGGCGGCGTGTTTCAGGTCCAGCTGATCGAGTTGTTGAACGGCCAGCCCCAGACGGTGTCGAGTCTCCTCGCTCTCTCTTAGCTGTTCCCGGCACCGGGAAGTCTCTTCTTGGAGCCGCTTGTTTTCCTGATCCATAACTAAAGAGGTTCGCTCCATCTCGCTCAATCGGCTCTGCGTGAGATTCAAGTCGGTGATCTTCTCCTTCTCGCCCGCGAGTTCCGTTTCAAGTTCTCTGATCCGCGCTTGCAAAGACTGATTTTCCAGAAGACTGTTCTGGCCGGCTTCGAATTCGGCAAGCTGCTGTTGGCTTTCCAATTCCTGAACTCTCGCGAGGCTTTTTCCCAGCTCATCCTTGAGGCCAGCGATCTGTGCCTCCATTTGAGAGTAACGCTCGGCCATCTCCGGTCCGCCAACCGAGACATTTCGGAGGGTTTGTTCGCTCTCCAGGAGTTGGTTTTTGAAGTGCAAGTTCTCTTCCAGCAGACGCTGATGACTGCCGCGCATTTGGGACATTTCAGTCTCCATGTTGCTGAGGCGCAGAGCGGCCTCTTCTAATTCTCTGATTCGGTTCTGGCTACCCTGGAGCTGGATTGTCAACTCGGTGACTTGTTTGGAAAGCTCTTTGTTCCGCGCCGTGAGTTCCGCCGAGAGTCCGGTTGCGACATTCTCTTGATCAGCGCTAGTGAAATCGCCGTTGGCTTCTGGTAAATCGTTCAGTTTCGCAGAGAGCGCTTCAACTTCGCGGCGCTTGCGCTTTAGTTCCTTCTCGGAGGCAACGAGAAAAAGTCCAAGCAAGCCGATTGCGGCGCCGGCGAAAATTGATATCCAGACGAGCGTGGTTTCCATCGCTTCTCTCCTATAATGATGCGGTTTGAATATGCTTCCCGGGGGCCCTTAGGCTCTATGGCTATGCAGCCAAGAGAACATCGGGCGAACTTCAGAAAACATCTCGTTTTGAAGTTAGGCAGTTGACCATACAGCATGCGATTTTTTGCCAGACAGAGATGTCCTGTTTTGGCAAGCCGGCTCAACTCGCCGGCATGAACCCGATCTCGCTAAATGTATGCCAATCTATTTAAGTCACGCTACCTTGTGTAAGCCATTGTCAAACTTGAGGTTTCACTGGATGCAAAGGTAAGCGAAGCAGGGAACGATGGAAGGCTGTTTGAACAAAAAGGTGAGCAAAGTCGAAATTTGTCGCACCGGGAGGCGCGCCGAGTGGCTAAGCGCAAAGGGAATCGTGCAAGAGTTAGTGTCCTGCTCCTCACTCTCTACGCGGCCTCCACGGCAGTTGTGCTGCTTACAGAATGGCCCCAACCGAAGGAGCAGAGGCTGGGAGCAATGAGCAGGAGAGGGCCGCTTATAGCGGATGATCGGCTGGAGGCTGATCCTTAACGATCGGTGTGGCTCCCCGCCGCAGCAGTCTTCTCATGTACTCATGCACCTTCTGGAAACGGCTTTTAGGCGTAAAGAGATAAAGGTCGTTGGTTCGCTTGAGATAGACTTCTCGGCCGATTTTCATTTGCGTGCTGTCATCTCCCTGGGCCATAAGCAGACGGCCGTTGCTATCCCGGATCAAGGCCAGCACAAGAGGCGGAAGAAAGCCCTCAGGTGTCACGTGAAGAGTCGTGAACGTCTCGATTCGACCTTCCTCGCTGATTGCTGCCGGTGGAGTTCCCATTCTGCGACTTGCCGGCGGTGGCGGAGAGAACGGCAGCCCTGGATGTTGTGCGACATGTGAATCACTAAGCTCCAGGATGGTAACGAAGTTATTGGTTCCCAGCCCGCCCGTGCTCTGAGTAAGGCCCCGCTTGAACTGACGTTTGGAGCCGGTTTGCCCCCGCAGCGTTTTAACTACCTCGACGACCTGCGCCAATCCACTGGCGCCAACCGGGTGCCCACGCGCCTTTAAGCCACCGGACGGGTTAACAGGTAAAGATCCTTCGAAGGCAGTTTTGCCCGCGATCACTGCTTGTCCGCCTTTGCCTGGAGGAAAGAATCCCAAGTCTTCCGTCGTGATAATCTCGAACGGCGTGAACGCGTCGTGGACCTCGGCAAAATCGATGCCCTGCGGCGAAGTCTCTGCCATCTGGTAAGCTCGGACCGCGGCGATCCGTGTGGCGGGAAAAGACGTAAAGGTATCTCTTGCTCGCAGGCTCAGGGGACCCGTGCCTTGTCCTATTCCGGACAATCGTACGTCGGTTTTCTCGCTTGTGAGGACAACCGCGGCGGCGCCGTCGGTGATGGGCGAGCAGTCATAAAGTCGCAACGGCGTGGCAACGAGTTTGCTTAGGAAGTACGCTTCGCGCGTGATCGATTGCTGGAACTGGGCCAAAGAATTGCGCGAGCCGTTGTCATGGTTTTTCAATGCCACGCTGCAAAGTATGTTTTGCAGACGCGATTGAGATAGCCGAAACGTTTGCCTGTACTTCTCGGCGATCATCGCCGCCAGGGCCGGCATGGTAGCGCCGCACCGCCGTTCCTCTTGGTCGATCACCTCCGCCAGGACACGGGTGATAGCGCTCGTGCCCAGGTGCGTCATCTTCTCTCCGCCAAGGACCAAAACGCGCCGGTAATAGCCGGATGCGATTGCCTGGAAGCCCGCCTGAATAGCTGCGGCGCCCGCCGAAGAGGCGGTCTCGATTCGAACGGCCGGAATGCCGGTGAGGCCCAGCGCATCCGCCATTTGCGAGGCGATGTTGCTATCGCCGGTAAACTCTTCGGGATTCATTGTGCCGATATAAAGCGCTTCCACCTCTTGCGTTTTAGAAGCGACAAGGGCCTGTCGAGCCGCATCGCAGACAATATCAGCAAGAGGCCTTGGATCTTTGCCGAATTTCGTCATGCCGACGCCACTTACGTAAACCGATTTCATAGCGATTTCATTTTATGCCGCGGATTGCCAGATTTCCACAGGCAAAACTCTTTCTCGAAGGTGTCCAAGAATTACAGATCACGGTTCGCTCCCGGTTGAATGATGCTAGCACGGAGATTGGGCTTAATTAAGACGCGTCAGGGCGGCTAAGACGGATTAATTTGATGTTACATGAACGGAAAAACAACATTTACCGGCTCTATCGTTCGTCAGGCCCATCATCCTTCGAGTTGAAATCCAGCAGACCCTGGAACTCCAGTCCTTCGATTTCTTGGAGGGTCTTACCGGCGATGCCCTGGAGGTCGCCGTACATACCGACGGTCGCTTGCATGACGTGATCGATCTGTTCCTCGCGCTTGGCCCATTGTTTGGTGATGGCTTTTTTCTCGCGGTCCAAATCGTCGCGCATAGAAGAAAAGGCCTCGACGATGGCTTGAATCCGCTGCCGAAAGCGCTGGCCGGTGAGGTATTGGTAAATCATCTCCATCTTGGTCTGTTGTCCTTCGGTCGCCTGCCGCGCGCACGCGACCTCGATCAAAGTCTGGCGAAGTGAGATGGCTACGGGGAGGGCGACCTTTGGATGGGCGACCCAAACGCCGTCGACGAATCCGAATGTCTCGACCTCTTTCGGCAGCACCTGGCTGATGATTACGGCAATCTCGGCCTTGGCAGTCCGTTGGTCTTCGCGCAGTTTCGCCAGCCAGCCGTCGCTCCAGTTTTTCGTTCTCTTCGACTCCCATAGAATCGTGCCGCACTGCTGGCCCAGAGGGCCGAGGACCCGGTGCAACACATCACCACCGAATTCGCCTTTGGGAACGGGCTGGATCATGTCCCGGGGAAACTTCGCGGCTAGCAGCGCTTCGAGCTCGAGTTCCTGAACTTCACCTTGGAGCTGTTGAGAGCCTTGCTCGGCGCGCCGTTTCAAATCTTCAATCTGGTTCTGCATCGAAGCGATGATCTGCTCTTTTTCCGATACTTTTAGTTTGAGCTCTTCTTCCGCATCCTTCCTGGCCTGCGCGCGGGTGGCATCCAGTTCGGCCTGAACCCGCTTGGAAACTGTGAGTTCAAGCTCACGTTTGGCGTCGTCGAGATCTCTTTGCTTGCGAATGAGGTCCGCTTGAGCTTTCTGGGCGTCGGCCAACTTTGCATCTCGTTGTTTCAAAACCTCCTGGAGTTCACTGATTTCTTTAGCTTTTTGATCGATGTCATTGCCGAAGCTGAGCTTGGCTTTCTGCTGTTCTTCTGCGGCGATTCTGGCCCGTTCTTGTTGCAATTTTTGCGCAACCTCCTCGTCCATCGACTGCTTTTGCTTTTGCAGCAATGCGGTGCGTTCATGCAGCGTCTTTTCCCGGTTTGCGATATCGGTGTCTTTTTGAGTGAGCCGTTGCTCATAATCGCGGCGGACCGATTCAAGCAAGGGCGCGGCGAGCGATTCAGTGAGTTTGATTTCGGATTTACATTGGGGACAAACGATCGTCGGCTCTGCCATGAAGTTCTCCTAACGAGTGGTGTGAAGAGGCGGTGCAGTTCGTAATCTTATCCAAATCATCTTTATCTGCCAAGTGAAGAAATTCGGCCCTGATCCGTCGATAAGGGGGCGCTTGCTTCGTTGTCGCTTCGGCCGCGCATCCTCACGTACTGCCCGCGTACGCTCCTGTGCGCGGCCTGGCTCCGCCTTGCACCCACCGCCTTCTCGACGGCCAGGAATTACCTATTATGATTTGGCATCGGTAAGACGCTGGACAATCCGCCGCCTTCCGGTTTAGAAATAGCGTGCAACATTCATTTATCACCCGGAGGTAATTAGATGATGCAGGTTGTCGGAAGACCAACGCCGAGGGTTGAAGGCGAGCTAAAGGTAAGTGGAAAGGCGCTTTACAGCGCGGACTTGAATCTGCCCGGCACACTGTGGGGGAAGGTGCTGCGAAGTCCGATCTCGTATGGCCGCATCAAAAGCATCGATATCAGCAAGGCGCGGCAGGTTTTCGGGGTGAAGGCGGTGATTACGGGGGAGAACGTAAGCGGCCTCAGGATCGGCCGATGCATCTACGATACGCCGGTTTTGGCGGACGGATTGGTTCGGTTTATCGGCGAGAAGGTTGCCGCAGTCGCTGCCGAGACGGCGGAGGCGGCGGACCAGGCGCTGGATCTGATCGAAGTCGAGTACGACGAAATGGAGCCACTGCTCGATCCGCTTGAAGCGATGAAGCCCGATGCGCCGATACTCCATCCCGACCTGCTGTCGTATAAAGGCCTGCCGGTTCCTGTGGAAAAACCCAGCAACATTTTCGTTTATATCAAGTGGGGGAAGGGCGATATCGAAGCCGGCTTTAGTCAAGCCGATTTGGTGGTTGAAAACGTTTTTACAACCCAAGTCACCCACCAATCCTATCTGGAGCCTCATGCGTGCGTGGTGAAAGCGGAGCCCTCCGGTGGCGCGGAAATCTGGTCCTGCAGCAAGACGCCGTTCGCCGTCAGGACGCAACTCTCCAATTGCATCGGCATCGAAAAAGAGAAGCTGGTTTTTCATCCGACGCATATCGGCGGCGACTTCGGCGGTAAGGGCGGATTCATGGACGTTCCCGTGTGTTACTTTCTGTCATTGAAGAGCCGGCAGCCGGTGAAGATGGTGATGGACTATTCGGAAGAGTTGGTGGCCGGGAATCCGCGTCACGCGTCGGTCATCAAGGTAAAGACAGGCGTCAAGAAAGACGGCAGGATCGTGGCGCACCATATGGATTTTGTCTTCGACAGCGGCGCCTACGGGTCGATGAAGCCGGCGGGGTACCTGATCGGGGCACAGACCTGTGCGGGACCCTACAAGATCGCCAACTGTCTCATCGAGGAGCGGGTGGTCTACACGAACAAAATCCCGTGCGGCCACATGCGAGCGCCGGGCGATCCCCAGGGCTTCTTCGCCAATGAGAGCCAAATGGACATGGTGGCGCGAAAGCTCTCCATGGACCCGGCTGAATTCAAGCGCAAGAACCTGTTGCAGGATGGCAACGAGACTCCGATCGGCGGCCACATCTCCCATATCCGAGGCGTGGAAGCGTTGGAGAAGGCAATTCGGTTGTCCGGCTATCATAAGCCGAAGTCGAAGAATGTCGGGCGCGGTCTGTCATTCTCTGAATGGAGCCCGAGCGGCGGCGAAGGCAATGTGTTCGTTACGATCGGCGAAGACGGCAAGGTAAGAGTGTCATCTCCGGTGGTCGACCAGGGCGCCGGCGTGCTTACGGTCATCGTCGAGGTTGTGGGCGAGGAGCTTAAAGTCCCTGCTGATGAAATCCAGCTGCAACAGCTGGATAGCTCTGCTGTTCCGAGCGATGGCGGGGTCGGCGGCAGCCGCGCGACGCGGGTGTACGGCAACGCGTCTTATGACGCCGGCACACAGGCCAAAGCGGAAATGATCGCGGTCGCGGCCGCAAAATTGGCCGTGAAGCCGGAGGAGCTTGAGCTTGCAAAGAGCGCGGTCGTACACCGGCGCTCAAAAAGACAGATGAGCTTTGCCGAAGTGGTCAAGGCCAAGGGCTCGCCGATCAAGGTCAAAGGGTATTACAAGAGCGCGGAGAAATCTCACGATGCTTCAGTTTCGGCGCAGATCGCGGAGGTGCATGTCGACCCGGACACCGGACAGGTCACCTTGCGGCAGATGGTCTCGGCTCACACGACCGGAAAAGTGATCAACCCTCTTATGCATCAAGGACAGATCGACGGCGGGGTCGTGTTCGGTCTGGGTTATGCTTTGACGGAAGAGGTGATGTTCGACGGAGGCAGGATCACAACAACGAATTTCGGCGAGTTCAAAATTCCCAACATCCAGGACATTCCGCCGCTCAAGACCGCGGTGATGGAGACGGTTCCGCATGGACCGGGTCCTTACAACAGCCTGGCGATCGGTGAAGTGGCTAACACACCAACGGCGGCGGCGGTAGCGAACGCGGTTGCCGATGCGTGTGGGGTGCGGATTACGGACCTGCCGATCACGGCGGAAAAGGTTTATGAAGCGTTGAAGGCGCGCCGCTCGCACTAGCTCGGATTATTCACGAGGCCGGGAACACTATCAACGAACTGTCGTGTTCTCTTTCATTGCAAATTTCAAATTGTAAAGTGCAAAAGTCAAAATGAATAAAACCTTAACAGGTCGAAAACGAGGGACAGCTCCCTGTCCGAACATTTTTCAATTTGCAATTTACAC
>JBOHVS010000383.1:0-11000 GCA_050735975.1 Binatia bacterium
TCAAACGCGCCGGCATCGCTTATATCTTGCAGGACAATTCGGTATTCCCCAATATGACCGTCGAGGAAAACCTTTGGATGGGCGGCTATCTGACGGCGAGTTCGGAGGCGGCAAGAGAGGCGGCCGAGCGCGTGTTTCAGAAGTATAAGCGGCTGGCCGAGCGCCGCAAGCAACCGGCACGCGTGCTCTCCGGCGGCGAACGGCGGCTGCTCGAGATCGCGCGCGCGCTGGTCATGGACCCGCGAATCCTGCTCGTCGACGAACCCTCCATCGGCCTCGAACCGCGCTACATCGAGATGGTGTTCGAGATCCTCGCTGACCTGCAACGTGGCGAAGGCAAGGCGATCATCATGGTCGAGCAGAACGCCAAAAAAGGTCTCGAATTTTCCGACATCGGCTATCTATTAGTGTCCGGGTCCGTCGCCATGGCCGACACCGGCGACAATCTTCTCAAGCATCCGGATGTTGGGCGCCTGTTCCTCGGCGGCTGACACAGTGATTCCATCGCATCACGCTCTCCCACCGGCCAAGCGCGTCGCGACGCTTTTGTGCAGCGCGCATGTGCTCAGCATGACCGGCTTCGGCACGGTTTCCGCGTGTAGGAATTTTTGGAGCGGGCGACCGGGATGCGACGTTGCCGAGCCGTAAAGCTTTCCCGGTTATGCTTCCCGCCCCAGACAAGTATAATGTGAATTGATAATTTGAAGTATATGTTCAAACGCGCATTGCGTCTCCCGGCGCCCGGCACCCAAACCTTCTTTCTACTGTGATCTCCTATCGACACGGCTGTGACTCGACGCATCCAAGCCTGCGGGACTAAGATGTAATCGATGTGGTAAGGCCTCGCCTTATTTTTTAGGAGAAACAGGCTGTGCCGTGATTCCTTTCCATATTTTTCAGCATGAAACTCATGGTACACGCTGACGACGTTGTGTCTTTCGCGAAACGTAAGGGCGAAGAGATCACCACATTCCAAACGCCTGGAAGAGAATTCCCGTGCATTCTTTTTCACACGCTCATGCCTATTTGTATTCAATGACATCGAGGCCGCGCTCCTTGTCGGTCACCCACAGAAGACCGCGGTCGTCCTTGAAGACGTCGTTGGTCAGCGGCGCCGCCACCCCATCCCCCGGTTTCGGAATGAAGTAGCCCCGCTCTTTGGGATTCGCCGGATCGTTGATGTCGATGATACGAAGCCCGCCGGCGAACCAGGTGACGTAAAGCAGATTGTCCTCGTCCACGTTCTCGCGCAGTTGATGGGTGCCGAAGCGGACCTTGGCGGCCGGGTATGGCGTCGCCGACTCCGGCAGGTAGTACGAGTGGAGCAGCTTCGGCTTGGCCAGATCGCTGACGTCCCAGGTGCGCAGCGGCGCATGCGGCTTGCCGGCGTCGGCGCCCCGGCGCGAGCGTTCCTCCTCCGTCGATACCGCGATGCGCTTGCCGCCGATCGGGTGCGGCACCTTGAGGAAGGTGTGGGTCGGCTCGGGAGAAGGCGGGTCATATTCGTAGCGGGACAGCGTGCGCGGCGCATTGATGTCGCTCACGTCGACGATCGAGATGCCCGACATCCAGCAAGCGGCATACATCTCCGTGCCGCAGCGCATCGCGTGGTGCAGGCGGTGCTCGGCCCGCTTCGGGTGCGGCTCGTCGCCGCCCGCCACGTTCTGGCGCTCCATCGACCAGCGCGAAACCTCCACCGGCTTCGACGGATGGCGGATATCGTAGATGACCAGGATGTTGCCGACAAAGCCCGCCATTTCGCTGGAGATATAGGCGTAGTTCTCGTCCATGTCGAAGCGATGCACACCCTTGCCGTAGGTTTTCACGAAGCTCACGAGCTTGGGGTTGGTCCGGTCCTTGACGTCATAGATGCGGAAGCCGCCGTCAGGGTATTCCTCGCGCCGGCCGTGGCCTCGCTCGAACTCGGAATTGACGACCATCAGATCGCCGACGATCCGCACCTTGTGCGAGTGCGACGATGGATGGTTGGGCATCAGGGTGCTAAGAATCTTCGGCTTGCGCGGGTCGGCAATATCGAGAATCGTCGTCCCCTGCGGCCGGTGCTGATGGCCGACGTAGGCATAGTTCCCGTCGATGACGATCTGTCCGCCTCCCGCAAGCTCCATCCGGCAGAGATGGCGAATGTTCGACGATGCGCGCGGCGCAGTGCCGCTATCGCTTTCAGCGTCAAGCAGAACTTCGGTCATGTTGCACCTCCCATGGAATTTGCCGGCGACTGTGGCCGGCGGCGATTAATCACCGTAATATGATCGGAATTTCTTGTTTTGGCTATGGCCGTCGACACCTCACGAATGGCCACTCCCAATTGCATGCCACGCCATTTGAGATCCCGATGCGAGCGCCAAAATGAGGGTGTTGTCGCTGGACGTGGCTTCAGTTTTCTTTAATTCCAAACATTGCCCGCACCTTGCCGGCGCCGATCAGTTGTTTGAAGATGGTGTAGTCCTTCGTCTCGAAGCGGATGCGTCCAGCGGGAATGGCCGGGCTGATGCGAAGTTTCTCGGCAAACGCAACGACACTTGCCGGGTGCGATTTCTTCGTGAGGCGCGTCGTTTTCCAGGCCGTTGCAGGGATCAGCGCCTCGCATGCGAGTTTGTCCGCCTCCTTCTCGCACTTGTCTTTTCCCCCTTCCGTCAAATCGTCAAAGAACGCGTCCACGCCGTCCTTGTCCAAGTTTAGCGCCACGTGCGCCAGCTCGTGGTAGAGGGTAAACCAGAAATTGTCCAGCCGGTCATGCCGCAGCGTCAGCGCGACAATTACGGAGCCGTCCGGCAGTTTGAGCGCCGCTCCATCAAGGTACGTCTTCGGCAGGTGGCGTTCGCAGACTAGATGAATGCCGGACTTGTTCAGGAATTCCTTTGCCAGCACCGGGCCGGAATCCAGATAGCTCAACCGGACCAACTCGCGTAGAAACTCCGCTGTCACCGTGCCCGGCTTGTAGGCGGGAAGGGATTCGCGCAGTGCCAGATTCGCTACCCGGAGGCGCCAGGCCGTCAGCGCGTGCTCATCGTGTTTGCTGCCATCCCGCACATGCTGGCGGTTAAGCGCGGGCATCAGAGCATTCGGTCCAAGCGCACCTACGAAGTTGTTGAGCAGATCTTCTAGCTGGAGCTTCGCCTCCCTCACCGTCCCCTGAAAGCCGGCGAACCAGCCCCGCTTCACCATCTCCCCCACGGGAAAGTGGCGGCTGTGCTGGAGCGCTGCATCCGAGGGCAGCTTTGCTCCTGGCTCCTTGAGGAGCACTTCCGCCGGAATACCGAGCCCTTTCACCAGATTGCGGATCATCGTGAGGCTCAGCGTTCGCTGGCCGGAGATAATCTCCGACACTTTGGACGCGCTGCCGAGGTAGGGGATCAAGTCTTTCGCTTTCAGCCCCTGCTGCTCCATGCGGAACTTGATTGCCGAGACCGGATCGGGCAGGTCCATGGGATACTGCTCCTCCTCGTAGCGTTCGACGAGGAGGCACAGCAATTCGATCTCCTCTCCCTCGGCGGAAGTCGGTTCGGGATCGTTCTCCATGAGAACATCGATCCGTCGCAGAGCTGCAGCGTAGTCGGCTTCATTGCGAATGATCTTGGGTTTCAAAGTCGGCCTCCTTTCAAATCGTGTTTGCATCGATCTTGTCGTATTCGACATGGGTTCCTATAAAGCGGACAAAGACGATTCCAACCTTGTAAGCAATCTTCACCACCAGCCGGTATTTATTCCCGCCGATGTTGAAAATTACCCGGTTGCCCGCCACCACATCCGCGCTCCCGAAAGCCTTCTTCACGTCGGCGAAACTGGCCCACTTCGCCCGGCTCACTTCCGCAAACCAGGCATCCAGTGGCGTCTTGGCCGGAGGGTGCCTCTCCGAGAAGTCGCGCAGTGGTTTGCGGCTGATAATGTGCATTGTTCCCTAAATTGATTTAATTTGCAACATAAACTTCCCATTTTGGGAATAATACCCGTATCTCCGGTTCGCGTTCTTGCAAAAGCGCATCTCCACCGCTTCCATCCGAAATTCCGTCTCGCCCAACAACCGACGCCGCGGCCCCGCGCACGTCGAGGTTACCGGTGACCACGTCGGCGGTCAGTGGCGATGAGCTCGCCATCGATCGGGTGCGGCACCTGGGTCGGTTCCGGGCAGCGCGGGTAATAGTTCCGGAATTCCAAAAACTTGGAAGCCCCCTCGCAATCTGACCTTGAACTTTTGAATCACTGCGAGATCTTAAATGTCTGGAACGATCCGGTTCTTACTGTTGCCTATTGCCTCAGGCCTCATGCCTACTTGAGAGCGAACCGTTGGAACGACTTGAACGATTGGAACTATCGGAACCGCCGGTCGATTGTATAACGTTTTGAACGGAGCATCGCGGTTGAACGGCTTGAACGTTTTGAACTCTCTGGAGTACTACGTTGAACTCTTGAACGTTGAACCTTGAACCGGCGTAAGCCCAAGCCTTTAAAAGCCTGTCCCCTTTTCTCCCCCGCGAGTCGCTCAAAGCTGCTCGTTGAACAGATAGAAAAAGTGATCCTTGAGAGTGTGAAAAACGCCCCGTCCAGACCACGACTCGAGTTGGAGCTCGACGCAGTCCTTGAGGTCGCGCTCAAAAATCACCTCGAGCTCGCGCGCGAGCGCAGCGTCGAGGAAGCCGATCGTGATCTCGTCGTTGATCTCGAAGGCGCGGTCGTCGAAATTGGTGGAGCCGAGCGCGCACCACACGCCGTCGACAGTCATGACCTTCTGATGCAGCAGGGTCTTGGGGTTTTCGAAGATGCGCACGCCGCAGGCCAGCAGCTTCTCAAAATTGCGGTGTGCCGCGTGCTGCACCATCGGCATGTCGGAGGCTTCCGCCGAAGGCACCATCACGCGCGCGTCCACACCGCGCGCAACTGCTTTGCCATACGCATCGATCGCCTCGGGCTCCGGCAGGAAGTAAGGGTTCTGGATCCAGAGCCGCTTTTTCGCGCAGCAGATCACGGCATGATGCAGGATCTTCACCGCAGGAGCGGACCCTTCGGGCTTGGCGTGCGCGACGTGCGCGAGGACTTCGCCTGCGGGCTCGAGCGCGGGAAATACCTCGTCGCCGGCGAAGAGCTCGCTGGTTTCCTCGACCCAGTTCTCGCTGAACACGGCCTGCACGGCGTGCACGGCGGGTCCGCGCAGCCGCACGCCGATGTCACGCCAGTGGTCCCGGTCCTGACCGTTGCCGAGCCAGCAGTCGACGATGCAGTGGCCGCACACCAGCGCGGTGCGGCCGTCGAGCACCACGATCTTGCGGTGGTCGCGCTCGTTGATGACGCCGATGTTGAGCAAGTGCCTGGGATGGAATTTCGTCACTTTGCAGCCGCACTCGCGCAACCGCCGCTCGGTTTCGTTGCCCATTTTCTCCGTGCCGGTCGCATCGAGCAGCACGCGCACCGTGACTCCCGCCCGCGCCCGCTCGCAGAGCGCATCGGCGACTCGGGTGCCAAGTTTCCCCTCTTTCCAGAGAAAGGTCTCGAAATGCACCGAACGTTCGGCCGACGCTATCTCCTCCATCATGACGTCGAAGAACGCGCCGTTCTCAAAAATTTCAACGCTGTTACCCCCGACAGGCGTGCCTAGGCACAGACCCGCGAGCGAGCTCACCAGCTTTTCGATCGGCTCATCCGACTCGATGCGCAGATGCGGACTGCGGTGCCTTTTGATCGACCAGATGATGAGAAGAAGGACGAGGATGATCGCAACCAGCAGGCCGATCACCAGCAGGGCACGCGCGGGATCAGAAATAATGGTCATTACAAACTGTTAGTCCCGGTCCTGCTGCTCTCCACGGTTGTTTGAGTGTCCGACTTTTCCCGTCGTGTGAGGTAACCTCCATCCCTTTTTCCACGTCGAGCTTATCGAAACAGAGTGCCGCGACACGGCATTTAGGCGGACGTTGTCCGATGGCCTGAACGAATTCCTCTACGGTGGGGAGCTTCGGAAGTTTATCTGGATCGTGCACGAGGTGGCGGAGAGTGATCAACGTATGAGTCTTGCCGCCGCCGTAGGTCAGTTCCAATTGGCGGACGGCTTTGTCGTTTTTACCGGCTAGCCGGAGAACAACATCACGTACAAGTTGGCGCAGATTGTACGTAGGAAACGTCAATGCAAAGAAGTTCTCTGCCTTTTCGTAAACCGGCCGCTTGCCCCGCTGCATGATGACTTCATAGAGATCAGCCGCGAACATATGCAGCGGCAGTTCCCCTGAACGCAAGTCGTCGCGGAGCTTTACGACTTCATGCCAGGGTTTCCAGGGTAGTTTAGCCATCAATCTCCCCCTTCCATCTTGCCCGGATTGTGCGTTGGGTAGTGAGGATCTCCTGCCGTAGCGTCTCCTCGTCGGGTAGATTCGTCAGGTACTTAGAAGCGAAAACTTGCGCGCGGATGCCGCCCGTCGAATATTTCACTACGGCGTCGTCCTTGTCACTGCACAAAATAATGCCCACGGGCTCGGCTTCGCCGGGCATCACGAGATGCTGCCTGGCGTAATTTAGGTAAAGATTCATCTGGCCGGCGTCGACGTGTGTGAAGGCGCCGGTTTTGAGGTCGATCACGACAAGGCTGTGAAGGCCTCGATGGTAGAGCAACAAGTCGATGCGATACCAGGAGTCGCCGATGCGAATGCGCTTCTGCCTGGCAACGAAAGTAAAACCCGCTCCCATCTCCAGGAGGAACCACTCCATATGGCGGATCAACGCCTCTTCCAATTCGCTCTCGCTGTATTCGTCCTTGAGATTCAGGAATTCCAGCAGATAAGGATCGCGAATTTCTTCTTCCACCGACACGGCTTCTGCCGATTGCGGACGAGAGCCGCTGGTTAACATCGCTAAAGGATTTTTGGACCGCACGGCACGCTCATAGAATTGTGTGCCGATTTGACGATCAAGTTGCCGAACGGACCAACCTCCCCGAATCGCCTCCGACTCGTAGAATGCGCGGGCACGCGGATTCTCCACTGCCATCAACCGCACATACTGGGACCACGACAACAGGAACGTATCCGGCGGCGCGAACCCTGGTTGAACCAGAAAGGGAACAGACACGAGCGGCCGCGCGGATTCGGCAGACAGTGTCTGCCGTTTTTTGGTTCCGCTTTCGCTCGACAGTGTCGGGCATTTCGACCGAGCCTCGAATTTGCCCGACGGTGTCGGGCAAATCTCCCAACCCAAGTAAAAAGCCCGCATTTTCTGCAAGCCCTGGCGGGAAAATCCACGTCCGTGCTTTGCCATCAAGTCCTTCGATAGCCGCGCCAGCAATTCCTCACCATACCCTGCTCGCGTTTTGCCGCGCTGCTCATGCTCAACGATCCGCCTCCCTATCTCCCAATACGCAGCGGTAAGCACCGCATTAATCGACCGAACCGCGGAACGCCTCGCTTGCTCCAATAGAGTGGAGATTTCGGAAAGCAAACGGTTATAGTTTTTTGCGACAGCGTTCACAGGGAGATTCTTTTTTAGCCACAGAGGGCACCGAGTTCACGGAGAAATTGTTTCTCCGGGTGCTCTGTGATCTCCGTGGCAAACACTCTTGACGATTTCATAGAGAGATTCTTTTTATTCCGTCCACCAAGCGCGGAGCGCTAAAGTTGACTAGCAAGCCACGTTTCAGCCCGGTTGCTTTCAGATACGACAACACTTGGGCTGTCGTGACTGCAAGAGCCGCTTGAACAGTTCCTGCCTGAGAAGACCGTTGCTATCTAAGTACTCATCAACTTTCGACAGTTAACCCGCTTTCCAAAGGTGCATCAGGCAATGAACACGGTCTCACAGGCTCTGGCCATTTGGATCTCGTAAGCCGTTAGTCCCGGATTTTCTCGCGAGCCGATAAACGTGACAGCATGGTGCTTATGTGTGCCTGATCGCGTTGAAGATACTCAGCCACCTCGCCTACCCGGTAACCGTAGTCTCGAACCAAGAGCCCGACCGCCCTGGCCCGCTTCCTGGTAATCTCCCACCGCCGGTCCGTCCCTCTCAGCAGCTCGACAGGCACTTTAGAGTCGCGTGCGATTATCCTTATAGCTTCTGCAATGGGTCTTTTAGGTTTACGCGGTATGGTCTCACCCGTCCCTCGACTTATCTCCCTGCTAAGTTTTGTCTCCCCCAAAAAACGCTGGTCATTCACCGCGTAGTATTCTTCATTGTGATTTTCGCTCATCCCGTCAAGGACAAATTTCTCGTAGCGTCTCCTTCCGCCCAATAAACTCAAGATCGCTGCCGATTCAACGATCTTTGGCGTTCCCTGGGCCAAGTAACTTAAGTGACCGCTATAGCCGTACGCTTCGGGGCGCTTCGCCAGCCCTGCTCGTATCGGATTGAGGTGGATATAACGAACTAACGACAACAGATACCGGTCCTTTTCGCAGATAATGGCTTTATATCTTCCCTGAAATAGATGTCCGACTTTGCGGTACTTGCGGTTAAAGTACTGGGTGTAGGATTGCTGCAACCCCTGCATGAACTTGGCCAGTGGAATGGAACCGGTCTCAAGCAGCAAGTGCACGTGGTTCGGCATCAGACAATAGGCGTAGATTCTTATGGAAAATTTAGCGGAATACTTCTCCAAGCGCTGGAGGTAGGCTTTATAGTCGGCATCGACACGGAACGTCCGGCGTCGCTGATTGCCCCGGACTATGACGTGATAGAGAAGGCCCGGTGCAAACACTCTTGGGCGGCGTGCCATGAACAGCGGAGTATCAGAAACCACCCATCACTGTCAAATTGTAATGATTGTGATTCTGCTGAAAAACGCGTCAATTTAATTTGCCATTGCCGCTAGCAAAGGCTACGGATAGCAGAATAGTTTTGCGGCAGTTAAATTTTCACCCGTAGCGATGCCATAGCCAGTAAAATGAACGGCCCTGAGCCCTAAGCCGGGCTCAGAAGCGGTGTTCGCATCTGGAACGCGAGCAGATTTAGGTATCGTTTCACGTTACAAGCTGCGCCCATGAAATAGTGCGATAGACCGACCCGGCTTAAACCCCGATATTTCGTCCGTCTCAAGCCGTGCCCACGCACCAGCTCGCTGTGAGTCCCTTCGATGCCGTTTCTCGGATGCATGCTCTTTGAGAACCCGGCCTCTCTCATTTCTTTGCGCCGCTGCTCTACCAGATCGTGGCGCACCCCGACCACTAAAGTTCTCCGTCCGCTCTTGGAATGTGTACACTGTTTTTGTACAGGACAGCGGTCGCATTGACTGGCCCACTCGATGCGGTAGTACTCGGTGCCCTGGTAATTATCTTTGATGCGGCTGCATTGACTGCTTAAGTTGCCCTGGGGACAAACCGCCTGACGCTTCTCGACATCAACATGGAATGCATCGCTATTGTACGCTCCCTTGTGCGGGTCGGGACGCGTCGGCCCTAATAACTCGATGCCGTTTTGTTCCGCCTGCGTTAAGGTGTGCTCGGTCACATAACCGGCATCGGTGTACATCGCCTGGGGTATGATCTCATGGTGCTGCTGTTCTCTGTTGAGCACCTCGGTTAAACCGGCCATCTCGTCCTGAGCCGCTTCGGTGGTGAACATCTCGGTAATGAAATGTTCGGCAGGCTCGCCTTTTTTCTTGATCGGTTGTTGGGGATCGACAGTCTCGGCCACGTGCACTTTGTAGCCGGTCCACTGCTTGGTCTTCTTATCGGCATAATGCGCATCGGGATCATGCGGGTTCTGTACCGCGCGAGCAGGTCGCCGGGTGCTGAGATCAAGCTTTCCCTCGACCACTTCGAACTGCTCCGTAAAGACTCGCCGCAAGAGTTTAACCGCTTCATATTCAGCGAGCTTGGGATACTCTGTGTCGATCCACTCAAGTACATCTCTCATGTCCTGCCCACATTGCCGATGGCGGTTGACTTGCTCGGTCTTGCTTAACCGCCAATCCAGATTGCTCTCTACATAGAACTCCCACAGTCTGTCCCAAAACTCTGGCCGCTTTTTCCTCTCCACTTCTGCTTTCAATTCCTCCAGCCCCAAGCGCAGCGTCTCCATCGCGCACTCCAACCAGCTCATCGCTTTGACGTATCCCACGATATGGGTGCTATCGAGCCGCTGCTTGCCTCTTTTCTTCACCAATCCCAACTCCACCAGAAGCTTTAAGATCCCGTCAAAAATCATCCGCTCGGCTTTCTTCTCTTCCAGCCGGTCGCGAAAATAAACCAACACCGTGGCATGAAACCCGTCGTCATCGAGTTCCAAATCCAGGGCATACTTCCAACCCAGATGATAAACAACATTCTCGCTGGCGCCCCGGTCCGCCACTCTCTCCATAAACTGGAGAAGCGTCACCCCGCAAAGTAGCACCGGATCGACGGCTGGCCGGCCGTTCTGTGCGCAGTAAAGCACTTCAAGCTTGGGCGCAAGCTCCAAAAGCTTGGGCCAAATCTTTTCCCGAAACAGCCGGTAGCGGTTGGCTGCACCGAAAAGATCTCTACAAAGATAATCGGTATGATAAAAGCTTCTCTGTGCATCGCGGGGTCTTACACTCATGGAAAAACCATGAAGGCGATATCGTCACTTGTCAACATCTATTTAATTAACTAGAGTCACAAAATGAACTATCCCACTAAAGTCCAGGCCATCCGCCGCAAAAAAGCCGTCTCTCAATGCTATGTCAACTTGCCGCTCCCTCTAGCTGCGGCCATCGATATCGAACCAGGGGAGATGGTGGAGTGGAAAGTCGACACCCGCTACAAACTATGGCTTATCCGCCAACGGCCAAAGAAAAGAAAAAAAGCGTGAGGGGGTTTTTCAGCAGAATCGATTGTTATGCCTGACCCTTGCGCTTGGCGCGGTGTCTTTAACGGCATCGCCGCGGTTTACCGTGCCCTGTTATTCGCGAGCATGACCGTCGCCCTTCGATTTTTCCGGCAGTGATATAATGATTCTCTCCGGTTTAGGCTTGCGGTGCGCTATTTTCGGCAGGATTGCGCGGAGTAGTTCAAAAACTTCCACCGCCCGAGCTACTTGGAGACCCC
>JBOHVS010000384.1:0-5887 GCA_050735975.1 Binatia bacterium
TAATAGCAGCAGCTCTCGTTATCCAGGTCGTTATTGAAGCAGCGAAGCTGCCCGTCCTGAAATCGAATGCGCGCTAGACACGTGCCACCGGGCACAGACGACGTCATCGTTTCCATCACGACTCCAAATCCCCACTCGTCGTAGCGGAGGTGCGAGACCTCATCGCCGACCGAAAGAAATAGCCGCTTTCTCTCGCTCAGGATCTGAGAGGTCTCTGCGGGACGGCAACGATCCTGTGAGACCCGATGAATGGCGGCGGGCGCCTTTGCCAGCTCTTCGTGATTCCGTCCCCCTCTACGCTCGGCGCACTCCGCCGATCGAGTGGCTTTCGTTTTATGTTTCGTCCGTTCGTTGGACGGCTTGCTCCGTTTCACAAACCCTCTACGCTCGACGTCGACTTCGCGCTGTTGAGCTTTATTCCGACTTCGTCTATCAGTCGCGCTACCTTCGAGTTCATATCACCGAAATTCGCTGCGACAGTCAAGGTCTCTCCATGCTATCCCGTATAAACCGGGCTGGGCGCATCAACTTCTAGACCGTTTCTACCGGAATTTCGACAAAGTCCCGTGTGTCGTCAGACCAGGCAAACGCGGCGATCCGCTTCACAGTGCGGCTGTAGATGGATACTACGATCTGTGCAGTGCCCGGAAAGGTGGGCTCGCCGAACGGACTGGCGAAAGCTTTGTCTTCATCGGAAAAGTAGGCGGCATGCTCGGGATGCGAATGGTAGAAAGCGATAAGTTTGGCGCCCTTGGATTCGGCTTCACGAATGACGCCGTCCAGTTCCTGGGGATCCATGGCGTAAGCGATTGCTGCGGTGCGAGGGTAAGTCTGGGGATCAACCGCGTGGAGTTGGTTTTGGATATTTTTCAGAGGCTGGACATGATCGGAGGTGCCATTGGACAGAACGACCCCGCAGCACTCCTCTGGAAACGCCTCTTCGGCATGCCGTGATATCTCCGCCCACGCCTTCTTTGACAATCGCAAAGTACTTTGCCGCTCCATGAGTATCGTCCTGGCGGTGATTTACCATAAGAACCGGTCCGTTTTCTATCGACCCCATGAGCGTGCATGTTGTTTTACTGTCAAAAAAAAAGGCAGGGGATTTACCCTGCCCTTTAGTTGCCCCCCAGGTCGCGGCTGAAGCTACCGTCCGGTGCGAGCTAACGAGTGCACCCAGCCGCGCATGCGCGTCTTGGCGTTCTGAATATCTTTATCGCTAAAAAACTTCTTCAAGTCGATTCGATCGACGGGATAGACCGGCCGCATGAAGTCGCTCTCATAGCCGAACGGAACGGTCGCGTCGATGCCCATGCCGCCCTCGAACATCGTGTTGGAGGCTGTCCATTCCCTTTCGCCGGCGGTCATACGCTCGGCCGGCATGAAGGTCTGTCCGCGTCCGCCCGGCAGCGGGTTGATGATGTCGGTCTTGGGATTCACGCGGGTGGTGAGACACCACATGATGTCGTCCATATCGTACGGATCGGCGTCCTCGCTGACGGCAACGACTATACGTGAACCCTGCGAGGTAGCAAGTATCGCCGCCATGAAGTTACGCTGCCAGCCTTCTTCGATCCGGTTGCGTTTTTTCACCTGAATGATCGCCCCTCCCCAATCCGTCATGCAGTAGGGGATATTGACGTCCATGATAATCCCCGGCTGCATTCTTTCGCAAAGCTCGAACATCGCGGCCTCGCGCACCGTCGTATCGATGTTGTGGTCATCAAGTGTATGCACGCCGAGCGTGAAGATGATCGGTTTGCTCTCGCGTCTGCGCGTGGTTACGGCGGTCACATGGAAAGTCGGGGCTTTGTAGGCCTTGCCCATGTAGCCGGCCCACTCAGGGTGAAAATGGAAACGGCCTTGGATACCGGCCTTTTCGGACTCGGCGGTCTCAAAGCGGCGATCGCGCGGGTTGACATAGCCTTCGAAGACGACCTCGGCGTCGGCGACGGCCATGGCGTCGACGGTGCGTGCCTTGACCAAGCGGACGGGAGCGCCCTGAACGGCTCCGGCCATACCGACCTCATCGCAACCTTGAGGCAGGATGACATAATCAAAGCCGGCGCCCGCCATCAAGGTGCAGGATGGCGGCAAGCCGAAATTCATGGTGATCGGCACGAGCTTATTGTCCTTGTAATATTTACTGACGACCTGCCACATATGAGAACCGGGTGAAATTTGAAACGTGCCGACGTTGCCCCAGCGGAAATTCATCCGGTTATACCCAAGATCGGTGCCACCGCCGAAATACTCGCCGGAGATCAGGCGGTTGCCGGAACCGACAGTCAGCTCCGGTTCGAGGTTGGTGTGCCGAATCGGCACGACGAATTCATTAGCTTCGGCAGGCTTCTCGATTACTTCTTCCTGGGCGGGAGCGTCTTTTTGATCGATGACGACCGGCGGAATCGGATGGGTGATAGCGTAGGCCAATTTTCTCGTGCGATCAGTGTGGTCCTTCCAGCCGAACATCTTGTTGATGACGTTCATGTCACCGAAGAGGTTCGTAACGCAGCGATGATTCGGTTTACCCTTGACGTTAGTGAAAAGAATCGGGCAGCCGCCATCCATTTGCTTTTGGATGCCGGTGATTTCGAGATCGGGATCGACCTCTTTGCCGGTCTCAATGACGTCGCCTTCCCTTTTCAACCATTCTATTGCGGTACGCAGGTCCCTGATCTCTTCAGGTGCCGGCCCTTCTTTTCGTGCAGCTTTCGCCATAACCATCCTCCAAACAAAATGTGATAGTTTCCTCAGCTTAGACCTTAAACTAACGGCGCAGAAAAAATCTAACCCTTTAATTTCTATCGAAATTCTTAGACCCAATCGAACAACGGGTACGGGGAAGAACTCTTCGACACGGAGTGCTCGAACTGCGATTACTTAGGTGATTACGCTTATCGGACATTCGTCCAAAAGTCAATGAAGCCGCCGGCTGTGCTTGCCTACTTTGGGATAGGCCGCCGGCTTTGTTTAGCGACGAAATTGCAACGAACCCGCCCTTTACAGTCTTCATTTGGCTTGCTATCAGTGCTTTACTTCTCCTCTTTAAGGTTTTCGGGAGTAGCTTTATGAACGAAAGTTTCGGGCGTTCTAAACAAGATTGGCTGCTGGTCGTCGGTCTGTTCTGTTTTTTCCTGTCTGGAGCGGCGGGTCTCATTTATCAAGTGGTTTGGACTCGGATGCTCACCCAGATCTTCGGCAATACCACCTATGCTATCGCGACTGTTTTGTCCGCGTTCATGGCGGGACTTGCGATTGGTAGCTACCTGTTCGGTCAGATCGCGGACCGCGGCAAAAATGATTTCTTGCTCTACGGAATTCTTGAATTCGGAGTCGGAATCTACGGCTTCGCTGTTCCATGGCTATTCATCGTCGCGCAGAAGCTCTATGGTCCTATCTTCGGCCTTAACGAGTCGTACCCCTTTATCTTCAACCTGGTGCTTTTCTTTCTCTGTTTCGTTCTACTGGTGTTTCCGACGCTTCTGATGGGCGCTACTCTGCCGGTTCTGAGCCGGTTTTTCGTGCGCAACTTTGCCCAATTCGGCCGGCGGGTGGGAAACCTTTATGCGACGAACACGTTTGGAGCGGTGATCGGCTGCGCGGCCGGAGGCTTTTTGTTGATTCCTTCAGTCGGCATGCGCGCAACGGTCTACGTAGCGGCGGCCGTGAATTTAATTGTCGCCGCGGTGATCGTTATCGTAGACCGAATCCGTCATAAAGAGCCGTTCGAGTTGGCCCCTCGAAACGCGGCGGATGAGCCGCGCGGCGCAAGCACGGAAGCCCCGGCGTCCTACCTGGGTTGGGTCATCCTGACCTCTTTCGGGCTTTCCGGGTTCGCCTCGCTGGTTTACGAGAACGCATGGACGCGCGCCTTGACCCTGGTTATCGGCAGCTCGATTTATTCATTTACGACCATGTTGGTGACGTTCCTGATCGGGTTGGCCTTGGGAGGCTTTATCTACGCCCGTTTTCTCGGCGGGCGAGAGGCGCGCTTGAGCACCTTCGGAATCATCGAGCTTTGGGTAGGCTTGGCGGCCCTGGCGACGATTCCGCTCTTCGAGAGCCTGCCGCTCATCTTTGTTCGGTTGCTGCATGGGTTCGGCGATACCTTCAGCGTTTTTCTTTCCCTGCAAATATTTCTTTCGGCTCTGGTGATGTTTGCACCGACCCTGCTTTTAGGCATGACGTTCCCGCTGGTTGCGCGCTTGTTTACCCAGAGTCTTTATCGCGTGGGCAGCGGAGTCGGCACTTCCTACGCCGCAAATACGGTGGGAGCCGTCCTCGGCGCGTTCGCCGGCGGGTTCATATTGATCCCGACGATCGGGGTGCAAAATACGATTATTTTCGCGGTCATCATGAATCTCTTGATCGGCTGTATGCTAGTGCTGGCCGATACGCGCCTGGCGACGGCCGGCCGATTTGCTTTGGGTCTCGGAGTGTTGATCATCGCCGTCATCGTGCCTTTTGAGGTCAAGCGGTGGGACAAACATATCCTTACCAGCGGCGTGACGATCTATAACGAACGCTACGAGGACTTGCCTAGCGACTCGCTCCGGATCGAAGAGATGAAGCGAGATGAAATTGTCTATTATCGCGAAGGCTTGACCTCGACCGTCAGCGTCCATCGCATTCGCGGAACCGACTACCTCTATTTCAAATCGAATGGCAAGATCGACGGTTCCCATGGCGACGCGCTGAGCCAGTTAATGACGAGCTACATCCCAATGTTGCTCCATCCGAACGCCGAAAGAGCGCTGACCATCGGGCTTGGGACCGGCATGTCGGCCAAAGCGCTGGCGACGTTCAAAAGCTTAAAAGAAATCGAGGTCATTGAAATCGAGCCGGCCATGATCGAGGCCAGCAGATTTTTCAATCGCGCTTGGGTCACCGTAGAAACATTGCCTGGCGGGGTCAATTTTCCTCCCAGCAGCGCAAAGAGCAGAATCTGGTACGACACGGGGGGAAAGCGTCTTTATTACAAAGGGGTGATGGAAGACGAAGAACGGTCCAGGTTGATGAAACTCTCCGAAGACCGTGACTACCGCGGGGTCATCGACAAGCTTTATCGCGAGGCGCGCCATTCGCGCCATTCGAGCGTTCTCGAGGACCCGAGGGTGCGAGTGATTCCGACCGATGGGCGGAACTATATCTTGGCCACGCCGACATACTACGACGTCATCACGGCCGAGCCGTCGAACCCCTGGATTGCCGGCATCGCCAATCTTTACACGCGCGAGTTCTATCAGGCCATCAAATCAAAAATTAACGACGATGGCATCTTCGCCCAGTGGTTTCATAACTATTCGATGTCGCCCGACGACTTTCGCATGGTGTTTCGCACGTTTGTCGAAGCGTTCCCGTACGTGTCCTTATGGGGCATGAAAGAGAGCGATTTCCTTTTGGTCGGCAGCAAGCGAGAGCATGCTTTCAACTATGCGGCCTTGAAAAAGGTTTATGATAGCAACCCGATGTTAAGATCGGACCTGGAGTATCTCGGGCTATCCGACGTTTATGCGGTTCAGGGATTCTATCGCATGAACCGCGAGGGCTTTCTGGAGTTTTCGAAAGGGGCGGATATCAACACGGATGACGGCGCCCAGTTGGAGTTCTCCGCGCCGAAGAATCTCCGCCGCCCGACAACCGATCTCAACCGTAAACTCATGACGCCGCACCTTTCGGATGCGCCTTGGCTGAATTCGCGTCCCTCCGAGATCTCCGAGGCGATGCACCATTTCTATCTGGCGCAGTCCTATCATGCGAGCGTCTGGAACAGCAGGGCGCTGAGCGAGCTGGAGCGCGCCATCAAACTCGATCCCAAGAATCCGAGGTTCCACCTTTTGCAGGCGAAGATTCTACTCGATCAGGACAAGAGCCCGGAGGCGGC
>JBOHVS010000385.1:0-24021 GCA_050735975.1 Binatia bacterium
GCGTAGTACCGTGAAGCGACCACTCGTAGCCCTTTGCGAATCAGGTCGGAGGCAGAGTGGCCTGCGGCCCGAGCTCGCTTCAACGCCCGGACGTCCTCCTCTTCAAGACGAACAGTCGTAGAAATTAAGCGCGCCATACACTCACGATACATCAGCGACAGCGCCGGCGCAAGCAGGCGACGCAGGGCCGGGCCGTCTCATGCATGCGGCCAACACTCCGGGCGGAGGCTCTGTCAGATCGCGGCGGGTTGATCGAGCTCGAAGCCGAGGTCCGCGATCATGCCGTGCGCGTCCGAGGCTTCTTGGCCCGGCGTGGTGAGATAGCCGTTGACGAAGATCGAGTTGGCGGGATAGAGCGCCAGGGGTTGCAACGACCTAAGATTGACTTCTCTGCCGCCGGCCACGCGAATCTCTTTGCTCGGGTTGACGAACCGGAAGAGACAGAGCGTTTTCAGGCATTTTTGCGGGGTCAATTGTTTCTTTTCTTCGAAAGGCGTTTTGGGAATCGAGTGAAGAAAGTTAACCGGTATCGACGCGATATCCATCGCTCTCAGGGTGAGCGCCAGATCGATGATGTCGTCTTCGCTTTCGCCCATGCCGATGATTCCGCCCGAGCAGGTTCCGACGCCGGCATGTTTCACGTTCTCGATGGTGGCGACGCGGTCGTCGAAAGTGTGGGTGGTGACGATCTCGGGATGGTGTTGGCGGCTCGTGTTCAAGTTGTGATTGATTCGTCCGACGCCCGCTTCTTTGAGCGCGCGGATTTTATCCTCGCTCATCAAGCCCAAGGAGCAGCAGATGTTGATGCCGACCTTTTCCCGAATTTCTTTGACGGCCTCGGCAATTGCCTGAATTTCTTTGTTCGTAGGACCTCGCCCGCTGTTGACGATGCAGTATCTGACGGCGCCGGCCGCTTTCGCTTGCATGGCGCCTTCGACGAGTTTCTCTTTCGAGAGAAAAGGATAACGGTCGATAGGCGCCTCCGATACGGAAGACTGCGAGCAGTAGTGACAATCTTCCGGGCAAAGGCCGCTTTTGGCATTTTGGAGAACGTGGATCTGCACGCGTTTGCCGAAATAATGATGACGGACTTTAAACGCGGCGCTCAAAAGCTCCGGGATCTGTTCATCCGAGGCGTTGAGCACAGCTTTCATTTCATCTCGTTCTAAGAGTCGTCCTTCGAGCGATTTGTCAGCTAGTTTGGCAAAATCCATCTACCATCCTCCAAGCTCGGTATATCCACGCTCAACAGTCGCTACGTGTGTTTTCCAATGGCATTTTGAGCTGTCATTCCGAACGCATGTGAGGAATCCAACCGAATAAAAAGATTTTTCCCTGCGGTCGAAATGACAGCTACCCGTTCGTCCCGTTTCGTTCCGTGTGCCTTCAACACTCCGTGGTGGGGTTTCCGCTGTTGCATAAATATCCGGAAATATCCGGGCGAGTCGTTCGCCTTTTTATGGCTGGCTGTTGGAAAGGCCCTGACCAGCACGATTTGCAACACTCTGTTATCACGCGCGAGGGGGACGATCAACATTCACCCGGCAGCTTTGGCGCCTGACCATCTTTTTCCAACGCCAGGCGTTTGATGGTCTTGAGATCGACTTTGCCCGAGCCCAGCAGAGGAAGCGAATCGATCTGATGGATATTGTCTTTCTTCGGAACCCACAAATTCGGCAGATCGGACTCATTCAACTTGTTCCATAATTCTCCAGCGGTTATTCCGTTTTGCGTATAAAATGCGACCAGTTTTTCTCCCTTTTGTTCGTCTGGAAGAGCGGTGACGGCGGAGGCGGCGTTGCCGAGAATGCCGTTAATGGTTTCCTCGACTCTGACGTGCGGCACCATTTCCCCGCCGATCTTGCTGAAGCGCGAGACGCGGTCGGTGATTCGTATGAAGCCGTCCTGGTCAACGGAGGCGACGTCCCCCGTCACATACCAGCCATCGCGCATCACTGCCTTGCTCAATTCGGGCGCCCCCAGGTAGCCCAGCATGCAATTGGGACCTTTGACGAGCAAAAGACCGTCCTGTCCGCAGGGCAGCGGTTCGCCGGTCTCCTGATCGACGACTTTTACGGTTACGCCCGGTATGGGATGTCCGACGGTTCCCGGTTTGTTGCCGATCTGTTTTTCGTGGTCATGGATTACATCAGGGATGTTGACGGCGACTACGGGCGACAGTTCGGTACAGCCGTACCCTTCCAATAAATCCAGGCCGTACTTCTCTTTAAAACTTTGGGCGATCGGCTCGCGCAATTTTTCGGCGCCGGCGATGGCATAGCGGAGAGTGGCAAACTCTTCGGCCGTGCACCGGCGTACGTAGCCGGCATAGAAAGTCGACGTGCTGATGAGCAAGGTGCCCTTGTGCTTCTGAACGGTTTCGCCGATGGTTTTGGCGTCCATAGGGTTCGGATGGTAGACAGCGCCGAAACCCGCGAGAAGGGGCAGCCAGATGGCTGCGGTGAAGCCAAAGGAATGGAAGAAGGGCAAGATGCCCATGATCCGGTCGGCGGCATTGAAGTGTATGACCTGACGGATCCCCTCGATGTTCGATACGATATTGCGGTGCGAAAGCATCACCCCCTTAGGCGCGCCGGTGCTGCCGCTGGAGAAGATGACCGTCGCCAAATCGTCGGGCTTTTGTCTGTTGACGTAGCTCCGTTCGAGCCAGGCAGCGGGGAGGACAAAAGCGGTGATCAAGGCGATAATCTTTTGAGCCGGACCGAACGTCTTCCGAAGGTCTTCGAGAAATACCATTCCCGGCAGCGGTTCAAGGCCTGCTTTGGACAAGAACCTTCGCGAGCTCAGTATCGTCGCGATCCCGCATTGTTGAATCGCCGAGCCGATTGCCTGCTGCCCGGCGGTAAAATTCAGGTTCACAGGCACTTTCCCTGCCAGACAAACGGCGATGTTGGCCAACGCTCCACCGACGGAGGCCGGCAGCATAATCCCGACCATGGCCTCCTTGCCGCAGTTCTTCTGCACCCATTGAGATAGAAGCAGGCTCCCCACCAACGTTTTTCCACAGCTCAATTCGGTTCCGGTGGTATCGGCCATGCAGAAAGAAAACCAGCGGCGCTTTGCGACGCGAATGAATCGCCCGTGCAGCAGGTCCCCCGCTCCCCGCCGATAGGCGAAGGCGTCGCTTTCCAGATGCAGGATGGCTTCGCGAACTTCTTGCGCGCTGGCGGTGGGAGACAGGCGTGATCCGAACGACACCGTTACCGGATGCGGAATCCACTTCGGCCACTTCCAGAAAAACCGGCCTTCTTTAAAACTGAAGATGCTGCCCCAGAGTTGGTCCAAATGAACGGGGATGATCGGGACGTTCGTCCCTTCAACAATCCTCTCAAAACCCCTTTTGAAGGGGAGGATCTGGCCCGTTCGGCTGATTGCTCCTTCGGCGAAAATGCAAACGACTTGCCCGGCTTCGACTTCCTTTCGCGCGCGCCTGAGCGATTCAACGATGCCTCTGGGCGTGGTTGAAACCGGGATGCACTTCATGAGGCGAAAAAACCAATGAAGCCCTCTTTTTTCGTAATAGTCGCGGTGGAGCATAAAACGAATGAATCTCTGCATGCAGGCGCCGATGATTAAAGCATCGACAAAAGAGACGTGATTCGAGACCATCAAGGCCGGCCCGTGGGTCGGAATGTTCTGCTGTCCAACGATCCGAATTTTGTAAATAGTGTGGGTCAAGACCCAAAGAACGAAGCGGACGACGAAGTCCGGCAGAACATACAATGCATACGCGGTCAGTAAGAACGTCAGGATGCCAAGGATCAGAATGATTTGGTCTGAGCTGATCCGCAGGATGTCGCTGAAGGACCACAAGAAGGCTGAAGCGAGCAGCACTCCCAGCGTATTGAGAAAATTATTGGTCGCGATCAGCTGTCCTTTCTCTTGTCTTCCGCTCCTCTGCTGCAGCAGCGCGTTTAACGGCACTATAAACAGTCCAGCTGAAAAGCCCATCAGGATTAAAAGTACGCTCACCCGACCGAACTCAGGCGGCGAAAAATAAAGCAGGACGGGGAATGCTCCCATTGCAGTGGACCCTAGAGGAACCAAGCCCAGCTCAACCTTGTCACCTGATAAACGCCCCGCGGCGAGACTTCCTGCGCCGATTCCAATGGCGAGAAAAGTTCCCAAGAGGCCGATTCGGGCTTCGTCTAGGCGGAGGATCTCTTTACCAAAAAGGAGAACGTCCATTTGGATCAGCGCGCCCAGGAACCAGAAGTAGGAGATTCCGGCAACGGTCAGCCACAGGGGTTTATCTTTAGATAGACGTTTGATACCGTCCCAGATCTCCGTCCAGGGATACGGTTTGAACGCCTTTGTCGCCCCGGAAGGAGGCACCTTGCTGATGCCGAGGCTGATAACCGTTCCCAAGGCGGCGATCAGTATCAGAACTCCGCCGATCCATCCGAGGCGATCTTTCCATGTTGCGTAAATGATACCACCCAGGGACGTTCCCAGAATGATTGCCAGGAAGGTGCTCATTTCAAGCAACCCATTGCCGCGTGAGAGGTCCTTCTCGGGCAGCATCTCCGGGAGGATGCCGTATTTGGCCGGGCTGAAAAATGTCGAATGAAGACCCATCAGAAACACTATCCCCAGCATGGGTTCGATCCGGCCGTACAAGAAGGCCAACAACCCAAGGCCCATGGCCACGATCTCAAAGGCTTTAACCGACACCAGCACAGATCGTTTACTGTAAGTATCGGCGAGCTGCCCGGCGTATCCCGAGAACAGGGCGAAAGGAAGAATGAAGAGGAGGCCGATGAGCGAGATATAGAAACTCCGGCTGCCCGCATGCAAAGCCATATCCAGTGCCGCCAGCGAGACGATGATTTTATAAAGGTTGTCGTTGAAAGCGCCGAGAAATTGCGTCCAGAAAAAGCAAAAGAAGCCCCGGCGCTTTAGAATGTCGATATATCCGTTCTCAGCCATGAACTGACCCGATATCGCGAGCTTTCCGGCAAAACCGAAGAGCTTTCAAGGGTGCATTCTATATCACCCTATTTATTATTTGGAAGTAAGTTAATTCATTGTTGCAACTTTCGCATCCACCTAACATAATGCAAACATTATGGAATTGACGTGTCTTAAGGTGCCGGAATGGGGCCGTTACGAAGGCTTGCTGCATGGCTTTTTAGGCCGTAGAGGGGGACGGAGCGCCGGGCCCTATGCCGGCTTGAACCTATCGTTTCGAGTTGGCGACGACGCGGCGGCGGTTAAGGACAATATCTGTGACATGAAGAGGGCCGTGGGAATTCATGATGCTCGTATCATCACAATGAAGCAGGTCCACGGCGACCACATTGCCGAGGTCCAAGACAAAAGCGTCAAAGAGGTCGGGGAAGCTGATGGGATGGTGACCGGGACGACTGAGGCTTACCTGGGTGTTCTCACCGCGGACTGCGTGCCAATCTTGTTCGTTGCGCCGGAAGGTAAAATCGTTGCGGCGGTGCATGCGGGTTGGCGGGGTACTCTAGCGAAAATCGGTGCAAAGATGGTCCGGCGTTTCGAGCAAGGTTACGGCATCGCTCCAGATCAGATCGAAACCGCATTGGGACCTTCGATCGGGGCGTGTTGCTACGAGATCAAAGAGGACGTTTCGGATCGCCTGATCGAAAAATTGGGCGATATAGCCGGCGCCTCGGTTGAACGCAGAGAAGGAAAGACCTTCCTCGACTTGAAAGGTTTGAACCGGGCCGTGTTGCAGCATGCCGGAATCCCATCAACTAAGATCTTTGATATCGGTCCCTGCACGTGCTGCGCACGTGACGACTTTTTTTCTTACCGGCGTGAACGAAATGAAACCGGTCGCCAGATTAGTTTCATCGGATGGCAATTCTAGCAGGCCGCAATTAGGGTTTTTCAACAACCTGCCGGGCAACGTTGTATTCGATATTCATCGCGACGATCAGTTTTTTATTGACAGAGCCTTGCTGCTTTCTTAATATAAAATCAGCAGAGAAAGGAGGTGGTCCAGACATGATTGATCAATGTACTGACTGCGAGGTGGCTGAGACCTAGGCTCTAGGCGGAATTTTTGACGGGGATTCAGGCCTGGAGCCTTGGAATCCCCCTCAGTCCACCTAGGGGTCCGCTCCACCGGCGCGTTAGCTACCGGATGGAGCGGACCTTTTTTTTTGTATTATAGAGAGCGCTTGCGCCGCGGCTTTTTGAATCTGCGGATCGGGACCGGCGCGCGCTTTGACCAAGGCGTCGTGGAATTCGTTAGAGGACGCTCCTAATTGAGCCAGGGTAACGACCGCCGCATTCCGAACCCTGCCGTCCGGATCTTCCAAAAAGAGCCGCAATAGTTCATTTTCCTCGTCCGATCCAACATCGGATCGTGCTTTCAAACTGGTCGTGGCGGCAACCCGAACCATGGGATCCGGGTCGCGGAGCGCTTCCACAAGCGTTCTCAAGCTTGCGTGATCGGACAAGCTCAGATCTCGAACACAGTAAACCGCCATTCTCCTCTGGGTGGTTTTTCCCAGCGAGACCGCTTGGACGAGTCGGGTTAGAATATTTTCGTCCTGCCTCGCTAATTTAACGAGCAGCAGGGCGATCGCCCAACGAATCTCCGGGTCTTCACTGTCGAGAGTGTCAAGCAAAACTTGAATCGTTGCTTGTGAAGGGTGGGGGAGATTCGCCAGAACGTACGCAATCGGCCAGCGGTTAGCGCGTTGCGGCTCGTTTAGTAGCTGGTTGAGCCTGGTGGCGACCGGCGGAGATTCGTTCGCTAGCGGAATCAGCGCATCCACGGCGCCACGGATGGCGCGCTTATCGCGGCTTTCCAAAGCGGCAATAACCGCTGTGAGCTCATCCACGATTGCGAAATGGAGTGTTGGAGTATGGGAGTATTGGAGTATTGCGTTTAAAACCCATCACTCCATTGCTCCATCACTCCGTTACTCCACATTTTAGTCTGCTATATCTCGAGAAACTGAGGGCAGTCAGTAAGGTTCCGGTTGCCTTTTTCCATCACGAGCACGACGTCTTCGAGGCGCACACCGCCGGCTCCGAGGTAATAAAGACCGGGTTCCACCGTGACCACGTGGCCTTTTCTAAGAATCGCATCGACCGGAGCAATCCGCGGCGGCTCGTGAATGTCCAGACCCAGGCCGTGTCCCGTGCCATGGAAGAAGCCCTGCATTCTGCCATTGATCCGGCCGGTGGGGAATCCCTTCCGGGCAAATAGGTCGAGGATCTCCTGGTGGATCTCTTTCCCGTTCGCGCCGTCGCGGATCCTATCGAACCCGATCTGCTGGCCCGCTTGGACGGTCGCGTACATTTCCCTGAGTTTTTCGGACGCGCGCCCGCGCACGACGGTTCGACTCAGATCACCGAAGTAACCGGTCTTTTGCGAACGGGGGAAGATATCGAAAATGATCGAAGTATCGACTTTGATCGGGCCGCTTCCCTCATGATGGGGATCGCAGCACTGGTTGCCGGACGAGATGATCGTATGGCTTGGCAGCCAGCCTTGCGCCATGATCGTGGTGTTGACGACGGTTTTGAGCCGCTCGGAGGTAAGCCGGCTGCCATTGAGATATAAGTAACGGTCGCGGCCGACCTTAGTTCTCTTGAGCGCCCGGATGCCGGCTTCGAGACCCAAAACCGCCACCCGGAGCGACTCGACTACGTGCTTCACCTCTTCGGCATTCTTGATTTCTCGCTCGGCAAAGAATGGGTCTCGTTTGATCTGAAGACTGAAGCCCTTTGCCCGCATCTGGTCGGCCAGAAGCGCCGGGAAATTTGCCGGAACAATCACCGAACGAATACCACGCTCGCGAAACAAAAGGTCGAGAATATCGACCATTGTGGGGCCCGGACGGCCGCCGTTCCGGAGTTTCTTCTGATACTGCGACAGCGAGAGAACATGATCGACATCGGCCTGCTTCTTAGCGCGGTCGATCTCGAGATCGCTCATCACGACGTACTTTCTCTGTTTGTGCCGGAAAAAGATGAATGGATCGGGGACGAAAAGACCGGCCGCGTAGAGCATGTTTGAGTCGCCCTCGCTGGCCGCGACAAGCAGGATCGCCTGATCGTCTCTCAATCGCCGCCGTTGATCATGCGTCACCGGTGTTTTGTTTTCTTTGGGTCGAATGTTTTTCTTGTCAAACATTTTTGCATATGGCGGTGCTCATAAGAATTTACAGATCGGTCAAAAAGATCCCAGATGCGAGGCGATTGAGCGCAACGAAGCAGATGGGGCTTTTTCAACGATGTGTCAAAAGTATCAATTTCACCGCCTAACATCAAGGCGATGCGCGCCGTCCGAATCGGCAAATTCTGTTGACACACCAGGCACTTCTGTTATTATGCCCGCACCCGTGACGTGCCGAACCTCGACATCCCCTCTGTAAGGACCGTTTCTCCATGGCGACATCAAATAATCTTGAAAAGCTCCGTGAGTTAAACCAGCGCGCCGAAGCCGGCGGCGGTGAGCAGAGAGCGCGGCGCCAGCACGAACAGGGAAAACTCCTGGCGCGGGAGCGGCTGAACATCCTCCTGGACAGCGGCAGCTTCGTCGAGCTGGATCGCTTCAGGACGCACGACTGCACCGAGTTTGAAATGCAGGAGCAAAAGTTTCTTGGGGACGCGGTTGTGACAGGTTACGGCGCGATCGATGGCCGGCTGGTCTATGTCTATTCGCAAGACTTTACGATCTTCGGCGGCAGCCTCAGTTTGGTCGTGGCTGAAAAGATTTGTAAGGTAATGGACCTGGCAGTAAAAAACGGCGCTCCTATTATCGGTATCAATGACTCCGGCGGAGCGCGCATCCAGGAGGGCGTCGCCAGCCTGGCCGGTTATGGCGAGATCTTCCAAAGGAACGTCATGGCGTCCGGCGTGGTGCCGCAGATATCCGCGATCATGGGGCCGTGCGCGGGAGGAGCGGTCTATTCGCCGGCGATTACGGATTTTATCTTCATGGTGAAGACGAACAGCTACATGTTCATCACCGGACCGGACGTGATCAAGGCCGTGACACACGAAGAAGTGACAAAAGAAACTTTGGGCGGCGCTGAAACGCACACGGCCAAGAGCGGGGTTGCTCACTTTGCCGCCAATACGGAGAAAGATTGTTTGCTTATGATTCGGGAAGTCATGAGTTTTCTGCCGAGCAACAATCAAGAGGATCCTCCGTTCCGCCCCACGAGCGACGATCCGCTGCGGCGCGATAAAAGACTCAAAGATCTGGTCCCCGATAACCCTAATCGTCCGTATGACATGAAGGAGCTCGTCAAGGCGGTCGTCGACGAGGGTTATTTCTATGAAGTTCAGCGCGATTTCGCTCCCAATTTGTTGATTGGACTCGCACGCCTGGGCGGGCGTTCGACCGGCATTGTCGCGAACCAGCCGGCGAGCCTCGCGGGCTGCCTTGATATCAACGCGTCAATCAAGGGCGCTCGCTTCATTCGATTTTGTGACTGCTTCAATATTCCGCTTGTGACTTTTGTCGATGTGCCGGGTTTTTTACCAGGCACTTCGCAGGAATACGATGGGATTATCCGCCACGGCGCGAAGCTCCTGTACGCTTACGCCGAAGCCACGGTACCGAAGGTGACCGTGGTTACACGCAAAGCTTACGGCGGCGGTTATATCGTCATGTCAAGTAAACATCTGCGCGGTGATATCAACCTGGCATATCCCACTGGCGAGATCGCGGTCATGGGACCCGAGGGGGCGATCAGCATTGTCTTTCGTGAAGCATTGCAAAAAGCGGCTGATCCAGCGGAGGCTCGCGATGAAATGGTGCGCCAATATCGCGATAAATTTGCCAACCCATTTAAAGCGGCTGAACAAGGCTACATCGACGCAGTGATCTATCCGGAAGACACTCGGCCCACGCTCATTCGCTCTCTGGAGATGCTCAAAAACAAACAAGACACCAACCCGCCAAAGAAGCATGGAAATATACCTCTCTGAAGAAGCAGAGACAGAGACGGAGCAAGAAAGAGAGACAGAGACAGAGAAAAAACCAAAAAACAGGAGACAGAAATTTGAGACAGCGGCAGAGGGTGCGCGGTCTCTATATCTGATATCTCTGTCTGATCGACCATGTTCAAACGCATCTTGATCGCCAACCGGGGTGAGATCGCAGTCCGTGTTGCTCGCGCCTGCCGGGAGCTGGACATCGAGACCGTAGCGGTCTACTCAGAAGCCGACCGTGAATCTCTGCACGTCAAGTATGCAGACTATGCCTACCCGATCGGCCCCGCTCCTTCCACCCTGAGCTACTTATGCAGCGACCGCATCATCGAGGTCGCAAATAAGAGCAGAGCCGAGGCCATTCACCCCGGGTATGGTTTCCTGGCTGAAAACGCTGAGTTCGCGCAACGCTGCCGAAAAGAAGGCATCGTTTTCATCGGCCCATCGCCGGAAGTCATCGATCAAATGGGCGATAAGGTGAAAGCACGGCAAATTATGAAAGCTGCGGGCGTGCCGGTCGTCCCCGGATCGGATGGCATCCTGACGTCTGAAGAAGAGGTTTTGAAAACGGCTGAACTGACGGGCTATCCGTTCATGCTCAAGGCTGTGGCGGGTGGAGGCGGCAAGGGGTTGCGGCTGGTCCGATCGCCGCGGGAGGTTTCATCGGCTTATCGCGCGGTCGGTTCGGAAGCGGCATCGTCCTTTGGGGACCCAAGACTCTACGTCGAAAAGTATATCGAGAAACCGCGGCACGTCGAGATTCAAATTCTTGCCGATAAGTACGGGCGGGTTATTCATCTCTACGACCGCGAGTGCTCGATCCAGCGGCGCCACCAGAAGATTATAGAAGAATCACCGGCCCCCGGGCTGGACGATCGCACGCGGCGGCGTATAGGCCGGATTGCGATCCAGGGCGCGAGGGCGGTCGGTTACGTCGGCGCCGGCACTCTCGAGTTCCTTTTGGATCAAGACCGCAACTTCTATTTTTTGGAGATGAACACCCGGCTCCAGGTTGAACACGCCGTCACCGAAAGAGTGGTGGGCATAGATCTCGTGAAGGCGCAAATCGAGGTTGCCGCCGGCGGGTACCTGCCATGGCGGCAGCGGCATATCAATCAAACAGGCCATGCAATCGAGTGCCGGATCTATGCTGAGGATGCTGAAGCCGATTTCATGCCGTTCCCCGGCAAAATCGAAGGGCTGCGCCTGCCTGAAGGCCTCGGAATAAGGAATGACTGCGGCGTTTACGAAGGGGCCGAGGTGCCGATTTATTATGATCCCATGATCGCCAAGCTGATTGTTTGGGGAGAGAATCGGGTCGAATGCATTCTCCGGATGCGGCGCGCTCTGCGCGAGTATCAGGTGCGCGGTATCAAGACCAATATCTCTTTTCACCAGTGGATCGTTCGCCACCCACGATTCATGTCCGGTGACTTCAGCACCGCGTTTATCGACGAAGAATATCAATCAACGAGCAAAAAGGAGCTTTACCCGCATAAAGAGATTGCATTGGCTTCCGCCGCCATCGCGGCGCTGCACCGGGAGCAGGAAACAACGCTGCGGCTGCTTGCCGAAGGGGCAGCGGAACCATCGAAATGGCGCGAGCAGGGAAAAAGAAAGTCGTTGCGCGGGCCCGCTTCGGCCCGCGGCAATGGGTGGCGGCGCTTCCATAAATAGGTCGCTATGACGTTCATCGCGCGTCTCGGTGAGCAGACATACACTGTCGAGATCGAAGAGATCGGAAAGTCTATCTATAAGGTGGCGGTCGATGGGAACGAGTTCCTAGTCGACGGCAAAAAGACGGGGCACACCAACTATTCTCTCATCGTCGATAATCGCTCGTTTGAGATCGAAGTCGACAATAGCGAAGACGAGTACCGGGTCCTGGTTGACGGGCGCAACTACCGGGTTAATCTCATCGATGAGCGGCGCGCGCGCGTCGACGGCGCAGAGGGAGGCATCCAACTGCAAGGGCGCCAGACGGTCTCGGTGCCGATGCCCGGAAGGGTAACTGCCGTGCTTGTGGCGCAAGGGGACACTGTGGAAAAAGGGCAGGGACTCGTCATCGTCGAAGCGATGAAGATGGAAAACGAGGTTCGCAGCCCGGTCGCCGGCGAGGTAAAAGAGATAAAGGTAAAGCCTGGAGAGGCCGTCGAAGGAGGAGCAGCCCTTTTAATCATAGAGTAAGGCATTTTTTTAGAAACAATTCTTGTCGGCGTATTTCTTTCATGCTATGGAAACTACGAAATGATTCCGAAAAAATGCTTTTTTACTAAAGGAGTCGGCGTTCACAAGGAAAGGTTGGCTTCGTTCGAGCTTGCGTTGCGAATGGCAGGTCTCGCATACTGCAACCTGGTACTGGTTTCCAGCATTTATCCGCCCGGCTGCAAGCGGATCTCCAAAGAAGAGGGAATCAAGCTCCTGCGCCCGGGCGAAATTGTCTTCTGCGTCTATGATCGAGAGAGTACGAACGAGCCGAACCGCCTGGTTGCGGCCTCGGTTGGGGTGGCCATCCCTTCCGACGAAAGTCAGCACGGTTACCTTTCGGAACATCACTCCTTCGGCGAAACCGACGAGAAGGCCGGTGACTACGCCGAGGACCTCGCTGCGAGCATGCTTGCGACAACCTTGGGCATAGAATTCAATCCGGATACTGCCTGGGACGAGCGCGAGCAACTTTTCAAAATGTCGGAAAAGATCGTCCGCACCTCCAATATCACGCAGTCGGCTATCGGCAACAAAGACGGGCTTTGGACCACGGTCTTTTCTGCTTGCGTTTTCATCAACGACGACAACAAGTCGAACGGGACGCCGATGCCATCGAATTCGTCTGCCGAAAGCAAATAGAAGCCTCGTGTCGGGTGTTTTATTCCGATGCCTTCGGCCGCGCGAAATAGGCAATGCCGATGCTGATGCCGTAGAGAACAGCAAAGGGCACCATTAGCAAAAGCTGAGAAATGAGATCGGGAGGGGTCAAAACGGCCGCTAATACGGCGATCAGGATGACCGCGTAACGACTGTGGTGGATGAGAAATCTGTGGTCCACCAAGCCCACGCGCGCGAGAAAGTAGATGACCACAGGAAGCTCGAACATGATGCCGAAGGCCAGGACGAGCCGGGAGGCCACCGATAGGTACTCCGCGATACGTATGGTCGGTTGTACGTTGATCGCTTCATACCTCTGCAGGAGAAAGTAGAGCCCGTGCTGCAACACGATTTGGTAGCACAAGCCTGCGCCGGCAAGAAAGAAGAACGAACCAAAAAGCACAAAGCTGCGCGTGTAACGCTTCTCGTGCTCGTATAGACCCGGAGCGACGAACTGCCAGCCCTGCCACAGCAGAATCGGCAGGGTAACGACAATCGCCGCCGCAAAGGAAACCTTCATTTTCGTAAAGAAAGCTTCGGTGACGGCGGTGCCGATCAGTACCAGGCCAGCTACCTCCACCCTGCTAAGCGGCTCGACGAGGACTGAAAAGATTTGATCGGCGAACTGGAAGCAGGCGATGAACGCGACAGCGAGGGCTGAGCAAGACTTGATCAGGCGGGAACGAAGTTCCTCCAGATGGGAGGTAAAGGGCATCTGGACATCGGTAGCCTGCCCAGTGCTTTCGCCAGCGCTCACTTTTTCTCTGGAGACTCTGGAGAGGGAGTTGAATCGTTGGCGGAGGAGGGTTCAGCTGGTTTTTCCAAAAACGGATCGTCCTTTGAGGCGGTTTGGGGCGGGGAATCTTCGATCCCCTGCTCCATTTGTTGGAATTCGTCTTTAAGCTCGTCGGTCGCCCGGCGCAATTCCGCTATCCCCTTCCCGAGGGCTCGGGCAAGCTCCGGGAGCTTCTTTGGCCCCAAAACAATAAGGGCCAAAGCTAAAATCACCAACAGTTCTGGCATGCCGATGCCGAACATCTCATCCTCCACGCATAAGCTATGTGATTTTTTTCGGGTTGGCAAGTTAACGTTTGTAGTGCGTTAGTCGCGGCCCGCAGCAAACCGGTGGCAGGAATGGATATTCTTTGACCGAGTTGACCAAAGTGTGCCGGTTTTGCGCCACCAGCCAATCGGTGCTAGGGTTTACTCATGGCGCAAACGGCAGTGGTTGTCGATCGAGATTATCTAAAGCACGACCCAGGCGACGGCCACCCGGAACGACCTGAGCGCATTCGTATCCTTCTCGATTTGGCCGAGGATCTCGATCGCCAACGCTTTAACTTGCTGCCGCCAAAAGCCGCGACCAAAGCGGATATCGAGTCCCAGCACGGGGTCGAGTACGTGGCTCTCGTCGAGTCGACTTCGAAGACTAACCGGTATGCGTTGGACGGTGACACCACTACGTCCCGGGATTCTTTCGGCGTGGGATTGCTCGCTGTCGGAGGCTTTTTGCGGCTCCTGGACTCCATTGCGGCCGGCGAGAACCGAAACGGCTTCGCGTTGGTGCGCCCTCCCGGGCATCACGCGCTCAAGAATCGCGCCATGGGTTTTTGCCTCTTTAACACGATAGCGATCGGGGCGGATTACCTGAAGCGGAATTACGGCGCGAAGAAGATCTTGATCATGGACTGGGACGTGCACCATGGTAACGGCACTCAGGATGCTTTTTACGACGATCCGTCGGTGCTGTTTATCTCGACCCATCAATTCCCTTTCTACCCGGGTACAGGGGCAATGAACGAAGTGGGCGCGCGCGGGGGAGAGGGTTTTACCATAAACATCCCGCTTCCCGCCGGCTGCGGCGATGGTGAGTATCTCCAGGTCTTCAATGATATCGTGCTGCCGTCGGCTGAGAAATTCGAGCCTGAGTGGATCTTGGTTTCGGCCGGTTTCGATCCGCACCGGCGCGACCCATTGGGCGGAATGGGAGTCACTGAAGAAGGATTCGCTCAGATGGCCCGCCGGCTGCTTCGGCTGGCGGACCGTTATGCAGACGGCAGGATCGCTTTCTTGCTTGAAGGCGGGTATGATCTAACCGGGCTGCGTAAATCCGTTGCGGCCGTGCTCGAAGCTCTTCCAACGGGCGCGCAGAAACAGGATGGACACCCTGCGTTCGATGGCGCCAAAATTCAACCGCTGATTCGCCGAATCCGGCAAGTTCACGAACAGTACCGATAAAAAACTATTGATCCCCGGGCCGGTCTGATTTATCTAATGGATCTATCACGGAGAATAGCTGTGGCGGTATCGGAACAGCGAAGAGTCGTTGTTACCGGCCTAGGGCTGGTAACACCGTTGGGCACGGGGCTAAAAAAGAGCTGGGATGCTTTGGTCGCGGGACGTTCGGGTATCCGTAAGATCGACCGTTTACCGGACATTGAGGCTTTTGCTTCCCGCATCGCGGGACAGGTCCCTGATTTCCGGGCCGAAGAGTTCATCGAGCCGAAAGAGATCAAGAAGATGGATCTCTTCATCCAGTATGCCGTCGCCGCGGCAGGGATGGCCATGGAAGATAGCGGCCTCAAGATCGATCCGCAGGAAGCCGAAGGCGTGGGCGTCATCATCGGCGTCGGCCTCTGCGGGATCGACACCATCGAGGCAACCGAAAGAGCATATCTCGAAGGAGGCCCGCGCAAGATCTCGCCATTTTTCATTCCGAAGGTTATTTCGAATTTAGCGCCCGGCCAGATTGCCATCCGGCATGGGGCGAAGGGAGTGAACTGGACCCCGACTTCCGCCTGCGCCTCGGGTACGCACGCGATCGGCGAGGCGTTTCATCTTATTCGCCGCGGCTTGCAGCATGCCGTGATCGCCGGCGGAGCGGAATCGGCGATTACGCCTCTCGGCGTCGGCGGCTTCAGCGCGATGAAAGCGCTGTCAACCCGGAACGATGAGCCTGAGCGCGCGAGTCGCCCGTTCGACAAGGAGCGGGATGGCTTCATTATCGCCGAAGGTTCCGGTGTGTTGATTCTCGAGGAACGGGAACGGGCGCTCGCGCGCGGCGCAAAGATTTACGCCGAGGTCATCGGCTACGGCGCCAATGGTGACGCCCACCACATGACCGCCCCGGCGCCCGAAGGGGAGGGCGCGGCCCGTTGTATGAGTTTAGCGATCAAAGATGCCGGCATCACGCCGGGCGATATCGACTACATCAATGCCCACGGGACATCGACCGAGTACAATGACGCCAACGAGACACAGGCGATCAAAAAAGTCTTCGGCGAGCATGCTTATAGAGTGGCCGTAAGCTCGACCAAGTCGATGACAGGTCATCTTCTTGGCGCGGCGGGCGCTGTGGAAGGTATTTTTTCCGTTTTGGCCTTGCGCCATGGAATAATTCCGCCGACCATCAATTATGAAAATCCGGATCCCGAGTGCGATCTCGACTATACGCCGAATGAAGCTCGCAAGCGTCATATTCGGGTCGCTCTATCAAACTCGTTCGGTTTCGGCGGCACGAATGCTTGCGTGATTTTCAGGAGGGGGGAATGAGCGGACCGCAGTGGCGGAGTGTCATCCTCGGCACCGGATCGGAAGTGCCCGGCAAAATCGTTACGAACCGAGACCTGGAGAAGATCGTCGACACCAGTGACGAGTGGATTACCGTTCGGACCGGCATTAAGGAAAGGCGCGTCTTAGAAGAGGGCAAAGGAAACGCCGATATGGCCTTTGCTGCCGCGAAGCGGGCGCTCGATGACGCGGGAATCAAAGCAAAGGATCTCGATGCCATCGTTATGGGAACGGTGACGCCGGATTATCCGTTTCCCAGCTCAGCCTGTGTTCTGGAAGACATGCTAGGGGCTCGAAATGCCTTTTCTTTCGATGTCAATGCGGCTTGCTCAGGTTTCCTCAACGCGCTATCGGTGGCCGACTCTTTCGTCCGCTCCGGCAAGGTTCGTAACGCTTTAGTAGTTGGTTCCGACGCTTTGAGCCGGCTGCTCAACTGGCAGGACCGTGCGACTTGCATTCTTTTCGGCGACGGCGCGGGCGCGGTGGTCCTGGGGGCCAGCGATAACGGCCGGGGCGGAATTTTGAGCACGAAGCTACGAACCGACGGTTCTTACGTTAAGACTCTCTACGTCCCCGCAGGGGGTTCCCTGAAACCCGCTACCCGTGAAACGGTGCGCGACAACCAGCACACCATCACAATGAACGGCAAGGAAGTGTTCAAAGTCGCGGTTCGCTCGATGGAAGAGATCAGCCGGCAGGCGCTCGAGGAGGCGGGGGTTAGGATCGACCAGGTTTCACTTGTTATCCCGCACCAGGCGAATCGAAGGATCATCGTCGCTTTGGCCGAGCGCCTTGGCGTGCCAATGGACCGGGTGGTGGTCAATCTCGACAAATATGGCAACACCTCGGCCGCATCGGTGCCCGTTGCCCTGGATGAAGCGAGACGGCACGGGCGAATCAAACAGGGCGACATCGTTCTGCTGAATGCTTTCGGTGCGGGATTCGCGTGGGGCGCGGCAGTGGTTCAGTTCTAGGCAGGCTGCTGAAAAAGGCTCACATGCTTCCTGTCTGCGTGCAACGCACAGGCAGGCGTTGCGCTCGCCCGACTCGCTCCAACGTACCACGGGAGTACGCCTCCAGCCTGTCCTGAGCGGAGCCGAAGGATCGACCATCGCGCGCCTCGCCTCTGAGATCTTTTTGAGCAGCCTGACAATTGAAACATCTCGATGATTGTGGAGGCACGGCAGGCCGTGCCCCCACGCATCGTTTAAGGGAATACGAACGTCTCCTGCTTTTCCTCGGCGCAGCGCTCCTCACCCGGCATCAAGCAAATTTCGCTCGATCTCTTGACGCAGAGTTCTTAGCCGCAATGTAAATTCCACCGGATATTCTGACGGTTGCCTGATAGCCTTGATCGGATCGGGCAAGCGGCCGAATTCATCGCAAAAGGTCGACCTCGACTCCTCCAAAGATGGAGAAGACTCGGCAGTGAGTTTTCCGTCCTCCATCGCTTTCCTAAGCAGCGGTTCTGTCCCGGTTATCCGCTCGTCGCGCAAACCAATAGCATCCTTCGCCAGTTGTCCCCCGTCGTCGCGGAGCCGAAAGATCTGTTTCCGTCCCGGCCAAGAGGCTTTGCCCGTACTCAGTTTTAAAACCGGCCGGTTCTTGTATTCGACCAGTTTATAAGCGACGTCCAGCCACGGCGCATCGCCGGAGACTCCCATTTTGGTGCCGACACCGTAGCTGTCATACGGAACGTTGCTGTCGGAAAATTGCTCCAAGTCGTATTCGTCGAGTCCGCCGCTACCGGCAATCTTGACGTCCATCAAACCCGCAGCATCGAGAATGCTTCGCACTTCGACGGCAAGCCTGGCGAGATCGCCGCTGTCGATGCGCACGCCTTGAAGCCGCTGGCCTTTGGCCGCCATCTCCTTTGCAATGGTCACGGCTTTGCGCGCCCCGGCAACGGTATCGTAAGTGTCGATCAGTAGGGTTGAGTTATTGGGAAAGCTGGCCACGAAGGAGCGGAAGGCGTCGAGTTCTTTTTCAAAGCTGCTGACAAAAGAGTGGGCCATGGTGCCGACGATCGGGATGCCGTATCGCCGGCCGGCCAGGACGTTGCTAGTTCCGCCGAATCCAGCCAAGTAGCTTGCGCGCGCGACCTTCATCCCGGCATCGATGCCGTGGGTGCGCCTCAGCGAAAAATCGACGGCAGCCCGCCCGCGCGCCGCGTAAACACAACGGGCCGCCTTGGTTGCGATCAATGACTGGAGATTGATCTGATTGATGATAAAAGTCTCGACGATCTGAGCTTCGACTATCGGCGCGGTGATTTCCAGGATGGGCTCGTCTTTAAAAAAGAGCCGGCCTTCCGGGGTTGCCCAAACATCTCCGGTGAAGCGCACGCCCTTTAAAAAGTCCAGAAAGTCATCTGCGAACAGTTGCTTGGAATGGAGGTAGTCTATTGCAGGGGCGTCAAACGCGAAGTTCTGCAAAAATTCCAAAACGTCGCTCAAACCTGCGGAGACAAAGTAGCCCCGGTTATGCGGGTAGGCCCGGACAAACAGGCTGAATGTGGCGGGCTCCAGCCTCCCGCTCTGAAAATAGCTTTGCGCCATTGTCAGTTGGTAGAGATCGGTCAGTAAGGCCAGATTGTCGGCTGTCGCCAAAAGAACCCCCCGCCGGGTGAATGGGTGAGGCGAGTCTAGTGGACAAGCCCGGCTATGTAAACCCCGGTGGCACCAGTTGTCGACAGCATTGAGACGTTTCGTTTTGACAGTCCGTAAGGTATCGACCTACGTAACATCCTGCGTTGCGTGTTTCGTGTGCACGGGGTAAACCCCGTGGGACCAGTTGTCCACAGCGGGTTTCACTATTGATTTATCCGTCCCCATTTGTTAAGGATTTTCAATTGGATAACCAATCGGATAACTGCGACAGGAGGGCTCGATGTTTACAGACAAAGTAGAGCTAAAAGATTTTGAGAAGCAGGATCCCGAGTATCAGGATCTTTTGCGCCGTGTTCTGGCGATTCAGGCGGATTGTGAAATCGGCGGGCCCAACCTCTACGTCAAGGATATCTTACCTAATGCGCCGACCAAACTAGACCAATTGATCGTTGCCCGAACGGCGGCCGAGGAGATGGATCATTTCCGGAAAATGGCCAAGCTCGCCGGGGACATTGGGGTCGATGTCTCGTACACGCTTAGCCGGCCCAATCAGGAAAGATATGTAGAAGCCTTCCGTGGCCAGATCACCACGTGGGAAGACTATGCCATTTTTGGTTTCCTAGTCGACCGGGTCGGGCGCTTTCAGCTCGAGGAGTTCATTGATTGCACGTATCTGCCGCTTGCCCGGGTAGTCGAAGATCCGGACATTATCAGAGAAGAAGAGGGACACGTGGATTTCGGCACCAACGCTGCGGCGGAATTTGCCGCCAAAGGCGGAGAGCACAAAGAACGAATTCAAAAGGCGGTTGATTACTGGTACGCCAAAGGCCTCGACATGTTCGGCAACTCCGTATCTCGACGATCGGAACGCTATATGTTCTGGGGCTTGAAACGGCGCCACAACGCGGTGGCCCGCCAGCAATATAAGGACGAGATCGACGCGCTGATCTTGAAAATGGGTCTTAAGCTCCCTGATCCCAACAAAGGGCGGCTCTATACGTAATTGAATCTATTGGGATAAACCATGTTTTCAGATCGTTCAAAAAGGTTTCAGATGCGAGGCGCGTGCCATAGGCAGTTTCAAGTCCAGAGTCTCGGGTTTCGCGTTTAACCAGAGACTCGGAACTCGAGACCCGAAACCGCGAAGCGCGCCATATGAGCCTTTTTCAACGGGTTGGAGAGGGAGAGTATGCAAGCACCTAATACGGATGCCCTAGATCAGCAGTTTAAAGAGTTTATCCAAGCCCTCAAAGGGGCGGTCAGCTCGGCGATGCCGCATCTCAAAGACGATCCGAAAGTTGTCGATAAGGCGATTACGGATTGTAAGGAGATTCTGGACGTCGTCATGGAGGGAAACGTCAAGGAGTGGGTGTCCTAGGACCGTCGCCGATTTATTTTTACTCGGCACATAGAATCGCTCTGAAGAAGGCGCCTCCCCTCGGCGCCTTCGCTATATCTGAATCCAGCAAGCTTCACCCGGGAGAATGAGCCATTGAATATCGTTGTTTGCGGTAAAGTCATACCAGCCAGCACCGTGACGATCGAGATCGATGCCGGTACCAAGCGCATGGCGCGGAAGGGCGTGCCCCACGAGCTTGACCCGGCGGCTGCGAGCGCGGTCGAGGAGGCGTTGCGCTTGACGGAAAAGCACGGCGGCGCAGTGACATTGATAACCATGGGTATCAGCGACGCGACGATCGGTATCCGCAACGCGCTGGCGATGGGAGCGACATCGGCGGTACACGTTCTAGATGATGCCGTCGCGGGATCGGACACGCTTGGAACCGCAAAACTTTTGGCCGCGGCGATCAAAAAGCAAGAGTTTGATCTGGTCATCTGCGCAACCGAAAGCAGCGACAGCTATTCCGGCATAGTCCCCGGCCAGATCGCTCACTTGCTGAGTGTCCCGCCGGTAACCTTCGCGAAAGAGATTACTATCGAGGGCGGCAGGATTACTATAAAGCGGCAGAGCGAAACCGGCTACGATGTCGTCGAATCGTCATTGCCTGCCTTGGTAGCGGTCAGCAGCGGTATCAATGAGCCACGCTATCCTCAACTCAAGGGCATCATGGCCGCGAAGAAAAAAGAGATCAAAGTTTATACCGCGGCCGATCTGGGTCTGGGGCCGGATCAAGTGGGCGAGCGAGGCGCGAGAGAAAAAGTTTTAACTATCGGCAGGCCACCCAAGCGGGAAGCCGGAAAGATTGTGACCGACGAAGGTGAAGGCGGCAAGCAGATTGCCGACTTCCTGGCGGAAATCAAGGTGATCTAAGTGGCGGACGTGATCTGGGTATACGCAGAAGTCGCGGACGATAAGATCACTTCGACGACTCTGGAAATGCTGACCAAAGCCGCCGAGGTAGGGCGGGCGGAGGCCGTGCTTCTCGGGCCCGCCCCGGACGACGCTGGCCAGAGCCTTGCCAGATACGGAGCAAGCAAAATCTACCGCTCGGCTGATTCCGTCTACAAAGATTACTTGACCCTACCGGCGGCGGAAACCGTTGCAGCTTTAATTCAGAAACAGCAACCTGGCGTGATGCTCTTTGCGTCGAGCTACCCAGGTCGCGACTTGGCCTCCAACCTGAGCGCCAGACTGGATTGCGGCGCGATCACCGACGTCGGCGATTTCGTGTTGAAAGACAACTCCGTCGAAGCGACGATTCCCGCGCTGGGGGCGAGCTATCAAAATACCAGCACCTTGGTCAGTCAAGGGACCAAGCTCTTACTAGTCCGGCCCAAATCTTTCGAGCCCAAGGTCAACGAGCAGCCACTCTCGATCGAAGAAGTCCCGGCCGCTTCCGGCGAGGCCTTGCACAAAGTGCACATGAAAGAACGCGTGACGGTAAAACGCGAGGGGCCCCAGCTTGAAGGCGCTAAGACGATCGTGTCCGGCGGTCGCGGGCTCAAGGGGGAAGAAAACTTTGCGATATTGAAAGAATTGGCCGATGTGCTCGGCGGCGCCGTCGGCGCCACCCGTGCGGCAGTGGATGCGGGCTGGGTTCCCTACGCGATGCAGATAGGACAGACCGGCAAAACGGTTAAGCCGGATCTTTACATCGCCTGCGGTATCTCCGGGGCCGTGCAGCATCTTTCCGGAATGAAGACTTCCAAGTACATCATCTCTATCAACAAAGACCCCGACGCGCCGCTTTTTCAATACTCCGATTTCGGCGTCGTCGGCGACGTGTTCAAGGTTGTCCCGCAACTCATCGAAGAGCTGAAGAAACGCAAGGGCGCTTGAGCGCGGCGCGCCCTTGAATCCCGCCAGAATTCCACATCAAGACGGCCAGCCAGGGACAGCACTCAAGGTGGCGGACATGGATGAGCTTGTGGGATGGTTCTTGAGCTTTGGCAGCCGGGCCCGGGTACTCCGCGGGCCAAATGGATTAAGGCAGCAAGTCAGAGAAGAAGCAGAAAAGATACTTCGATCTTGACCTCGAATGTCACAAACGCGTCGTAAAGGCAGATAGCAGTGAGCGAGGAGCTGGAGGTTTTGAAGCAGGTGACGCGGCGCCTTGAGCGGGCCAAGATTCCCTACATGGTTACGGGTTCTATCGCAACAAACTTTTACACAGTTCCCCGCATGACCCGTGATATCGATATCGTTGTAGAGCTGTCAGAAGAAGATCTGAGCCGGTTTATCCCGGCCTTTGAAACGGACTGTTATCTGGAGCCGGAGACGGTGCGTGAAGCTGTAAAGAACAAAGGGATGTTTAACCTGATCCAAAATGAGTATGTCATCAAGATCGATTTCGTTGTGCGCAAGGATAGCCCGTACCGCCGGCGGGAATTCGCCAGGAAAAAAAAGGTATCCGTCGATGAGCGGGATCTCTACCTGGTAGCGCCCGAGGATTTGATTTTGTCGAAACTCGTGTGGGCAAAAGATTCGCGCTCAGAAGTGCAGCTTGCCGATGTCCGAAGCCTGCTTCAATCCGTAAAGGGACTCGATAGGCGTTATCTTACTCGCTGGGCGAAACAGCTGGGTGTTGAAGCTCTCTATCGGGAGATCAGGCGATGAAAGATACCCCAGAGAGCATCGAGCACAAGTTCCACACAATGCTCATGGCGCGCTCAGGCGAGGAGCGCCTGAAGATGGGGTGCTCCATGCACGCGACCGCCCGGGCCCTGGTCAAAGCGTCCATTGCCGAAGGAGACCCGATCGCTGTGAAGCAGGCGTTGTTTCTGCGGTTTTACGGGGAGGAGTTTGAACCCCAAAGCCGCAACAGAATCCTTGGGGCCTTGCGGAAAGCTGCCGGAACAGGGAAAAGTAGAGCGATGGCTAATCCAACGGAAAAAGATGTGAAATCGTAGGTAGACGCCTCTCGATACGATTTAGCGACCGCCAGAGCGTTACTGAAGTCGCGACGTTGAGCACGAACTCTTACCTTCCCCCCTCCCGCCTGAGGCCGATCGCCTCACGGCTGTTTTAATCCTTGTCACAAACCCGACAAATCGCTTAGAATCGCGCTGGTTCGCCCTCTGAGCGTGCGTCTTCGCGCAGCGAGGACAGAGAAACGCCCGGATTGCCGGCCATTGAGGGTTTGACACGAAGCTCATGCCTCGAAACGATCAAATTACACGTCAATGGCATCTCCTGAGAAGGCTCGAAGTTTCTCGCGGAGCTACGCTTCATGAACTGGTGGAATCAGTCCCCAATGATTTCCCCAGAAATTCTCGAACGATCCGTAGAGACCTTGAAGCGCTCGAAGCCGCGGGCTATCCGCTGATAACCGAGCACATGAACGGCCAGACGCGCTGGCGGCTGATAGAAGGTTTCCGTAATATTCCGGCGCTTGGGTTTTCGGGCACCGAGCTGATGGCGCTGATTTTCAGCCGCAACCTTCTGAAGCCATTGGAGGGAACCGAGATTCAAGCATCGCTCAATTCGGCGCTGAGCAAAGTGGCGGCCGCCTTGCCTCCGCAAGGGCATGAGTATGTTCGTGCGATGGAGCGGGTTTTTTCCATCGGCCTCGGACCGCACAAAAGCTATCAACAATACAAGAACACCGTTGACCTGATCACTCAA
>JBOHVS010000386.1:0-5420 GCA_050735975.1 Binatia bacterium
ATACTCACCGAAAATCTCCGGGGTCAAATCGGCGCCAAGAAAGCCGATATTCTCGCATTCCTCAATAGTTCCGATTCTCTCACGCGTTCATTGCCGGCGGCCATTTCTCGCCGGCAAAGCGATAGCCCCGCGCCTTTGTCTTTTGCTCAAGAGCGGCTCTGGTTTTTGGAACAACTAGAGCCGGGGAATACGGCTTACAATATCTGCAGGGCGACTCGTATAAGAGGCGCGCTCAATATCGCTGCGTTGGAATCGAGCCTAAATGAAATCGTACGGCGTCATGAGGTGCTGCAAACGATGGTTTCCCTCGTTGAGGGCAGGCCAGTACAGGTCGTCGCACGGGATGTAAAACTGGCCGTTCTGAAGGTTGATTTGACGCACTTGAATTGCGCTGAACAGGATCGTGAAGCTGAGCGCCTGATCTCACAGGAAGCCCGTCACCCGTTTAGCCTGGGTGAAACTCCGTTGCTAGGCGCAAAATTGTTTTGCCTTGGCAACACTGATCACATCTTGGTTTTATCGACGCACCACATCGCGGCCGATGCCTGGTCGATGGGGATTCTCACCCGAGAACTATGGACGCTGTACGACGCGTACACAAACAGGAAGTCTTCCCCTTTGCAGGAGTTGCCTATCCAGTATGCGGATTATGCGATTTGGCAGCGGGAACAGTTTCAGGGTGAAGTCCTGGAGTCGCAGATTTCATATTGGAAGAAACAACTTGAAGGAATTCCTGTTCTCAATCTACCTATCGATCGTTCCAGACCTGCAAAACAGACCTTTCGTGGGGTGAGGATCCCGATCACGTTAGCGGAGTCCGTAACCGGAGCAATCAACGAGTTGAGTAGTCGGGAAGGAGTGACTCCTTTCATGACTTTGCTGGCTACGTTCCAGAGCTTACTTCACCGATACTCAGGGCAAGAGGACATCGTCGTAGGTTCTCCGATCGCTAATCGTAACCGGATAGAAGTGGAGGGATTGATCGGATTCTTCGTCAATACACTTGTTTTGCGGACCGATTTGTCCGAGAAGCCGACCTTTAAAGAGCTTCTGTTGCGCGTGCGAGATATCTGCCTGGAGGCTTATGCCCACCAAGACCTGCCGTTCGAGAAGCTAGTTCAAGAATTACATCCTGAGCGAGACCTCAGCCGCAATCCGTTGTTTCAGGTCATGTTCGTTCTGCAGAATGCGCCCAGGCCTGTACCCAAAGTCTCGGGAGTCAGTTTTGATAGGATAGAGATCGATAGCGAAACAACGCAGTTCGATTTGTCTCTTTTCCTCCGAGAGCGGGATGGAAAGCTTATCGGGTTCTTCGAGTACAGCACCGATCTTTTCGATCGTGAAACGATCGAACGGATGGTAGATCATTTCCAAACATTACTCGAGGGCATCGTGGCTGATCCGGATCAAATCATTTCAACCTTACCGCTTTCCACGGAAGCCGAGCGCCATCAGTTACTTGTGGAGTGGAACAATACAAAAGCCGAGTATCCGAAAGACGCGTGTATCCACGAACTTTTCGAGGCGCAGGCAGCGCGCACGCCTGATGCTGTTGTAGTGGAATTTGAAGGAAAACAATTGACTTATCGTGAGCTTAACGGGCGGGCGAACCAGCTAGCGCATTACTTGCGCTATTTAGGCGTCGGACCGGAAAAGCTCGTTGGGATTTGCATCGATCGATCTTTGGAAATGCTGATTGGAGTGTTGGGGATCCTCAAAGCGGGGGGAGGTTATGTACCCCTAGATCCAACTTATCCAAGAGAGCGTGTGGTGTTCATGATGGAGGATTCTCAAGTCTCGGTTTTGTTGACTCAGGAGAACCTCTTAGCAAAGATTCAGCATCCAGCACCCAGCACTCAGTACTCGGAACTTAATCCCAAAATACTCTGTTTGGACCGAGATTGGGAAGACGTGGCGCAGCAAAGCGGAGAGAATCTCCACGCCAATGCCGATTCCACAAACGTCGCATATGTCATTTACACCTCAGGGTCCACCGGTGCCCCTAAAGGGGTGGCCATTGAACATCGGAGTCCTGTCGCTTTATTGAACTGGGCCAAAAACGTTTTCACAGCTGGCGAACTAGCAGGTGTGCTAGCGTCAACGTCAATCTGTTTTGATCTTTCTATATTTGAGATTTTTGTTCCCCTGAGTTGGGGCGGTAAAGTCATTTTGGCTGAGAACGCGCTTTGTCTGCATTCTCTAAACGCCAAGGATGAGGTTACGTTTATTAATACGGTGCCATCGGTCATGGTTGAGCTTTTAAGGGCAGGCAAACTGCCCGACTCGGTTCGGACAGTAAACCTCGCGGGTGAGCCACTCCTTCCCGAACTGGTACGAGAAGTTTATAACGGTGGAAAAGTAGAGAAGGTATACGACCTGTACGGACCATCTGAGACCACGACCTATTCTACGTTCGCACTGAGAACTTGCGACGGACCGGAGACTGTAGGCCGTCCCATTGCAAACACGCGAACCTACATTTTAGACGGAAATCTCCAGCCTGTCCCTGTCGGCGTCCGCGGAGAACTATATATAGGTGGAGCCGGAGTGGGGCGGGGCTATCGGTACCGGCCCGAGCTAACCTCAGAAAGGTTTATACCGAATCCGTACAGCAGCGAACCAGGAGCACGTCTTTACCGAACCGGAGATCTTGCCCGTTATCGCCCTGACGGAACTATCGAGTTCCTGGGGCGAATAGATAATCAGGTCAAGGTCCGTGGGTACAGGATCGAGTTGGGTGAGATCGAAAGCGCTTTGAATCAGCACCCGGGAGTGCGCGAGAGCGTCGTTGTTGCCCGCGAATGCGTTATTGAAGAGCAACATGAATCCGACAATCTAAAATCCAAAACCTGTACTGGGGACAGTCGTCTTAAATCCGATAAGACGTTGATTGCTTATGTAGTGTCCCAAAAACAGCAGCCTACAGTTATCGAACTGCGGCACTATCTCAAAGAAAAGTTACCGGAATACATGGTTCCGTCCGCATTTCTGGTACTGGATGAACTGCTGTTATTGCCCAACGGCAAGCTGGACCGCCGGAAGCTTCCGCCGCCCGACGATGCCGGGCCGCAACTTGCGGAACCGTTCGTTGAGCCGCGCAGTCAGGTCGAGGAATTAATCGCCCAGACATGGCGGGAGGTATTAAAAATCGAGAATATTGGTGTGCATGAGAGCTTCTTCGAACTCGGGGGACATTCACTGCTGGCGGTTCAGATTGTGGCCAGGCTTCGAGATACTTTCAACCGTGAGATCCCATTGCGGGTTCTGTTCGAGGCGCCCACTATCCCGGAACTGTCTATAAAGATCGGAGGCTTGATTCGAGAAGGTTACAGCCCCGAGCTGCCGCCGGTCGTCCCGGTTCCCCGCGATCGGCCGTTGCCGCTTTCATTCAATCAGGAACACCTGTGGTATCTCGACCAAATGATTCCCGGCACTCATTTCTTTAACATGCCTTACGTGTATCGGTTGACCGGAGAGCCGAAGATCGATGCTCTGGAGAAAGCTATCGCCGAAATTATTCGCCGGCACGAAGCTCTACGGACGGTTTTCGGCAAAGTCGACGGGCGGCCGGTACAAATCATAACATCCGTTCCGGAATTTCAACTTCCGGTCCTCGATTTGAGAGGCTTTGAATCTGGAGAATTGGAACATCGTGCTGCGCAGGCGGTTTTGGAAGAAAGGGAACGGCCATTCGATCTAGTGAGAGGTCCATTGATAAGAACCAAACTGCTTCAGTTGGCCGATACAGAACATCTCTTGCTGATTACAATGCACCATATCATCGGCGATTACTGGTCAATGCAGATTTTTCGTCGGGAATTGCTAATGCTGTACGAGACGCTCTCTCAGGGGGGCGTGTCACCGCTCTCAGATCTCCCGATTCACTTCGGTGATTATGCCGTTTGGGAAAGGACAACGCTGGAAAGCGGGCTGTTGGACTCGCAAGTAGAGTACTGGAAGAGACAATTGAGCGGGCCCTTGCGTCACCTTGAATTTCGAGAATATGAAAACTCAAAACGCGAACGAAGGTATGAGACGTCGCACCAACTGATCGAACCAGATGAATCTTTATGCGCAAATATTAGGGCACTTTCGCGGCAAGAGAATTGCACGCTTTTTATGGCTGTGATCTCCGCTTTGGGCATTCTTTTGCACTTATACAGCGGGCAGCCAGATATTCGGATTGGCACGCTGGTGGAGAATCGTGCTCGTAGGTCTACCGAAGATACCGTTGGACATTATCTCAACACGGTGATCCTATGTTTTCACATTGAACCATACATGACATTTCAACAAGTCTTAAGGCAGGTTCGGAATATAATCCTCGCGGCCAAGGCAAACCAGGAACTTCCATTTGAACATCTGGCGCGGGTATTGGAGCGAGAACATAATTTAGATCGCAGCTCCATATCACAGGTGTTGGTCAACTATCAGCACTATCACCTGGACAGCATGCAGACATGTGGTCTAACTATTGCTTCCTTGGATTTGCAGTCGCCGACGATCGATACCGGAGTAACACTGACGGGCTATGACCTCATTTTTAATTTGAGGGAATCGTCAACGAAGTTCACAGGCACTGTCAACTACAAGATTGAAAGCTTTGAGCCCAAAGCTATGTCTAAGGTGATCAATTCTTTTCATTCGATTTTGGGAATTATGAGATCTCAACTTACTAACCGCATTTCAATTCTGGGTAAAGATTTTAGTGGCGTTCGCGGTTAGCCGCACGTATTGTAATAAGAGGTGTCTATGACTTCACTGTTATTTACCCTTTTAATTGTGTGTTTGGCGAACTTTGATGTTTACGCGGGTGACTTGAAAAATATGGAACGTGACGGATGGCGACTTAGGGACATGAATCCGCAGCTGATTGAAGTTGATCTTGATTCGAATACCAGAGACTGCGGGGAAGAACGGTGCACGTTTGGCCTCCATTACTTTACAAGCGAGGGGTTTGATTTGCGGGTTCGTGGTCGAAAGACTATCCTCTTTATCCCCGGTGGTCCCGGGCAGATTGTTGATCGCAAAGCGCGGCCGCTGAGCTTTTTGGAGAAGGAATACAACGTCGTTTATTTTGATGTTCGCGGCACAGGTCATAGTCTTGTCGAACGATCAAATAGGTATGATAAATACCTTCGCGCCGAGTATGTCATTAAAGATATCGAAAGGATACGAGAGGCCCTCAAAATTAAAACGTGGGATGCAATCTATGCGCATAGTTGGGGAACAATCGTTGCGCAGCAATACGCAAGAATGTCTGAAGATCTTAGCAATGCAGAACGAATGGGGAACCCGGAGAGAGGAGCCGGGAACCTTGTAGAAAAACTTATACTTTCGGCTCCCGTAGCGAGACGACGGAAAGTAACGGAAAATGATCGCAACGCAATGATCCTGTCTAATATCAAGGAGATTTACAA
>JBOHVS010000387.1:0-50844 GCA_050735975.1 Binatia bacterium
TCCAGCCAGGCAGCCATGGGAGCAAACGCGCCTTTGCTTTGCACAACCTGCAAACGGCCGCCGGGCGTAGCTTAACGGCACGAAATCTCACCGGCATCAGCGGCGCCGGCTCCTACTTTGGCTCCGAGTGGAAGAAAAGTTCCATTTCCGAAGGATCATCGATGAGTTCCGTGAGCAATGTCTTCACTTCATCGAGCGGCGCCAATCTCTGCAAGCGGTACAAAAACGGCGGACTCACCAGCGAGCCTCTGTGGCCCTGGCCGATGAATCAGAGAATCATTAACGCCATGGCGGAATCCGGCAGGGCTGCCGTAGACGTCACTAAAACCGTCGAAAGCATGCTCGGACCGATCCCATCCGCATGTAAGGGGTCGGGCGGTGGCTCCTCGACCGGTTCCCCTTCCACGACTCCGAGTGGTCCGCCCACTCCAACCGTCAGCCTTCCTACGGCTCCCGCGAGTCTGCAGGTAACTCCCTGACGGAAGACAGCTCGGTCGCCGGGACTCTTCGACTCGAATGCCAGCGAAGAGTCCCGCGCGAGATTTGCCCGCAGATACCCTCGTAAAAGGCAACCAGACCATCGATCTGGCTTTCGTTATTCCATCGCTTCGCGACCATCTCCCGCCCCGCGCGTCCCATCCTCTGCCTTTCGTCCGCGTGCAGCAGCAGGTAGTGGATTCTATCGGCAAGCTCGCGCGCGCTTGCCGGCGAGAAGAGACAACCGTTTTCACCCGCCTTAAGAAATTGTCGCACCGGCGGCAGATCGCTTGCCAGCACCGGCACGCCACAGGCCCAGTACTCAAACAGCTTGCTTGGAATGTTCTTCATGAATTTTGGCATAGCTTGAAGCAGTACCAACCCGATGCTTCCTGCTCGGATCCAGGCGGGGACTTGGGCGTGCGGGATGCGCCCGTAAAACTCAATTTGACGAACTAATTCCTGGCGCTGAATCGCCTCGCGAATCGCCCCAAGCCCCTTCTCCCCATCGGTGTATCCGGCCAGCCGGACAGTCGGTTCGATTCCCTCGCGCGCGAGTATCCGCAACGCGTTGAAGAGCACGAAAATGCCGGAACGCTCGCTCATACCGCCAAGATACACGAGATCGGCTCTTGGCCGAGTGGCACCGGCCGTTTCCCGCTCGTACAACGAGAGGCTCGGAAAGTTGTAATACAGTAACGTTTTTGCCGGCGCCGATCTTTTAAAATCGTTTTCGACTCCGGGATCGGCCACGACGATGCCGTCGAGAAACCTTCCCGCTAAGCCGTTGCCGATGCGGGCGCCGGCGGCAGCTATTGGTCTGAGCCACTTCGGCAGCCAGTATTTATCCAGCATCATGCTGGGGTAATCTTCGTGAACATCGTAAACGATGGCCTTGGAAGGCTTGATCGCCTTCAATGTCAAAGCCATCGGTATCAGCTCCGGGTCATGGAAATGATACAGATCGGCATCTTCGGCAAGCGCGGCTTTTAGAGCGATCGCCACCCGTTGGGCGCGCGCTGCCTTTCCCAAGCGGAAGTTACAGGCTGATGGCCGGAGAAAGGACTCCTCCGGAAATGTCTCCGGAGCGATCAACGCCACCTGGATCTTTTTTTCAGCCAGACCTCGGCACATTCGGTAAAAAATACGCGGATCCTTAGCGGGATGAACGGTCGTTATGTGACAGATATCCATAGTTTCGGAAAACGGCGGCTTTTCAGGCTGCCCTCTCAAGGATGCTTTCCGGGCGCCGGATCAACTCTTCGTACACCCCGCGCATCTCCGGTCTGTCCATCAGCCGAATCACCAGCTTGGTCTTACCCTGCAGAGTTCTCGGAATTTCCCCGACCTCGACAATCTCAACCTGGAAGTTGCCGAGTCTTTCTAAAATGTCGTCGCGCACGGCCACTGCGTCCGGGCGCCTGTAGCCTGCGCCGGGCCTGACGAGGAGGTAAGCATGACCTGGACGGTCTTGTACGATCTGCGCTGAGTGAATTACCGGACTCCGTTTAAAAGCGGCGAGCCGTCCAACCTTTCTGCCGTCCGTCGTCAGCATATAGTCGTCCACCCGGCCTTCCAGATGGGTAATACCCGGCTGTGGATTCCCGCATGCGCAGCCCTGCTTCTCGGCCCATGCCGCAAAATCCCCCAGCCGGTATCGCACGAGCGGCATAACCTCGTTGAGCAGGCCGGTAGCGACGATTTCACCAACTTCGCCCGGGGCACAACGTGAGCCGTCCTCGCGCAGGATTTCCCAGATTCCCGCGGCCGGAATCACATGCAAGCGTCCCTGAGGACACTCCATCGCCATACAAACCGCCTCGCACTGCCCATAGCTGTCGTAGCACTTGCAGTCGAAAAATTGTTCTATGCTGCCGCGCATGCCAGGCAACAATGTATCGCCGCTAACGACGGCGGCGCGCATAGGGACGGGAGGAATGCCCATTTCCAGCGCACACTGGGCGAGAGCCGCAATCGCCGAGCCGTAACCGGTGATCCACTTCGAGCGATAATCGCCAAGCGCCTTGACGTAATCGGGCGCCGTTCGCGCCGATACGTGATAACTGGACAAATAGAGTTGCCGCCACCGGTTGTTGTATCGCCAGTAAGGCGGCTCCGTTTGGCTCCCGTGCACGACCGTCCGGCCGCCCATCATCGCGCGCGGAACTTTTTGCCCCACCTCGACGACTTCTCTTATCGCGACTTCGACCAGCGCCCACCATTGCGGCAGCATGGATTTGGGCCAATAGATTCGCAGAGCGGTTCCCGTCGTCCCGCTGGTTTGTTCGAGCCACAGCGACTTACGATCGACCCCTTCCGCCAGAAACTTATCTTCGTTCTGGCGCAAAGACTGTTTATCCAACCGCGGTAGAAGCTGAAGATCGGCGACCGAACGGACCGACTGCCACTCCGAGTTACGCCAGCTTTGCCGATAGAAAGGGACCCGGGTGGCGGCAAGTTGCACGATTGATCGGAGGCGCTCGTTTTGCCAACCCGCGATCTCTTCCGCTGAACTCGCCTGCAATTTCTCGAACTCCCGACGCGACTCTTTGTAGGCGGGACCGTAATAGAGCCGGTCCAGATATCCGGCATAGAGACTGAGAAAAGTCTCTTGGAAAAAGATTGGCAGGCGCCAGTACAGCGCCATTTTCCAATCGTGAATCATGCCGCCACCCCGTGCCGGCCAAAGGAGCGGTTTTGGCGTAAAGCTTCAAATCCGACTGGTCGGACGCCGATTTGCTGCAGCCGATCGCGCAAGCGCGGGTTCCGAAAAAGCTCATAGTCCCGAATGCGCGATTGCGTAAGGCTGCCAAAAAGAGCGGCCTCGACTCTAGTTGCCGGATGAATCGCCAACTCGAGCGGCCTTTGCACTCGCTCCCAGCCGATTCGATTCAGCGCCTCTTGAAAAGAAGAAGAATCCAAACTGCAGCCGGGCGTGTAAATCCGCCCCGCCGGCATGGCTGTCTGTTTGGCTTCCGCCTCATCGGACCATCGCGCAATCACCTCTCCTTTTGCCCAATATACTGGATGTCTCATGTGATAACGCAACCACGAGCTCCCTAACGGCACCGTAAATCTCCGATGCGAGCGCATCGCCGGGATTGCCAGCTCTTTGCCCGCGTCGACGAAGGTATGAAACAGTCCCGGCCAAATGTGGCTGTCCTGATGCGTATTCCAAAAATCCGGATTGGAAGCGACTTCACGGAAACGCATGTACTGCGCGCGTAATTCCGCCAGGATATCGGTTAAGTTGATTTTTCCGGCAAGCCAGCGCTGCCGAAGCGACCGAAAAAACATCCCGTCAGGGTTAACCAAGCTCGGAACTAAGGCGGGGCTCAGAACCGGTCTCCCTTGGGTTAAATTCCAATGAATGCCGACCGAGCAATCGGGGAACTTTGTTCTAAGCTGCGCGGCTTGCGCGTACTCCGGCATGTTTGTCATCACGCACGTGGCCCGCGTAACGCCGGCCGCAAGACATTCCTCGATCGCATCGTTGACCGGCGCGCAGAGACCGTAGTCATCCGCTGTGATAATGAGCTGCTTATTCATAATCGATCGTGGCAACCAAGCGGGTTCAGGTTGCCGGCTTGAGGAGCGGCCCGCCTTTCCTCAACCTGATGCCTAACAGAGGTCCACCGACCTCAAAATTAGCTGAGGCGCGGAGATACCGTGCGGGTATGGCGCTGCAAAGCCGCGCGTCTTCTGTGTTCGTCAACAACAGCGCTGAGCTTCTGAACGGCTTCAGCCATTTTATCCTGCGCCAGGTAATGACTTAGAACTCTCTTTTTTCCTTTTTCCCCAATCGCCCGGCGCTTTTCTGGCGACGTTGCCAACTCGCCTATCGCCTCAGCCAAGCTTTGTATGTTCAACCGGGGCACTACTTTTAGAGCCCCCGTTCCGCCGTCGATCTCCAGGATCGGGGGGATGGCCGATGCAACGGCTGGAACGCCAACGGCCATCGCCTCGAGCAGGCTGTTGGGCAACCCCTCCCTATGGCTTGGAAAGGCGAATATGTCTGCCGCATTCAGATATTCCCAAACTTTCCCGGGCGGGCATTCAGGAAGCACCCGGACAGTTCGGCCCAATCCCGGCTTCTGTGACAGTGTTGAGTTCAACTCGGCGGAATCATCGAAGCCCGTTTTCGCTCCTACCAACAGACACACGATTCGCGGATAATCCCTGCCTGCGATTGACAGCGCCTCGACCAGTTCAAAAACTCCCTTGGCTTTCACAATCCTGCCGATATAAAGCACGAGCAGCTGATCATCGCGCAACCCGAGATCCTGTCTAAAACTCAGTCGCGCGTGCTCCGAAATCCGTGGTGGGCGCTCTATCCCCCTGGGCAGAACCACATGGCGCTCGGCGGCCAGCTGTTCGAGCGCGACCCCGCATAACTCGGCTGCTTTCTGGCGGAGCTCGGCGCTCTGGTAAAACACCGCCTCGAGATGCTGCAGCGCTCGCCCCACAGCCCGGCCGAAAGACGAACGAGCGGGAAAGCGCACGTCATTTCCCGTCGCCCAGCCTGCGGCCGGGATGCCGAGGCGGCGCGCCAACCGCCATGCCAAACCGCCCGCCCCAACCAAGTTGAATGAGAGAATTGCATCGTAATGTTTTTCTTGATGCCGTCCCTCCGCTTTCGCGCCGCAGCAAACATACGCTCCCCGATCCGACCAAAACGCTCCACCGACGAACGGCACTTGCAGGTAAGCCGGACGGTATACGGCGACGCCCGCATGATCCCCGCGCCCGGCGATTTTTCCGTAAGCTTTCCAACGGGAGTTACAGAGTGCCAGGCCGCGTGGGACATACGGGCGTGGCGCGAGCACTTCCACATCGTGCCCGAGCTGCTTCAGCGCTTGCACCGACCTTTCGTTGAATGCGCCCGCCGACACATAGCCGGCGTGCGGGTAACTGGAAACTACAACCAGCAAATTCATTGAGGAGAATTCACGGGGCGACGGATGACGTAGAAACCGGGCTTTCGCTGTCCTGCCGTTCCAGCGGCAACCCCCAAAGCAAGCACGAGCCACTGGGGCTTTCTGGTCAGGTAAGTGTGTGTCAGGTTCGCGCTCAACGCGGCTAAGATTAGAGCAAAAGGCAAAATCCCGAGCCTTCCCGATCGCGCCCTCCACGCGTTGCGGGCGCACAGGTAAAGCCCAATGAGAAAGGGAACGGCACCGACAAGTCCTGCCTCCAGCAGCAGGTGAAAAACAAGATTGTGCGCGTCTTTGACGCCCCAGATAAGACCCACCCTTCGCCCAAGCTCGGTCCACTGCGCTACCGGTTGCCAGCCCAATAACGGCCGCTCTAGCGCCATACCCAATGAAGCTGAAAGTATTTCCCAACGGCTCGCCAGATTGCCTGAGTAAGCTTGCTGAATGCGGGCCAGTGCGGTTTGATTTTGAATCATCAAATAGGCCAAGGCCGCGCCCACGAAAATGCATAACGCTACCAGCGCGAACTTCCGATGAGATTGCCGGCTAAACAACGCGCAGATCGCAAAGCCGATCGCAAATGCAGCCAACCCTGCCCGCGATCCCGTGCGCACAATCATCGCCAGGGGAGGGAGAATCAAGCACATCAGAAAAATCTTTTTACCCGACCAGCGGCCGGACATATCGAGCGCGAATCCAGCCAGAATGATAGCGGCAAGAGCCAGGCTGTAGGCGAGAAAATTTGGGTTGAACTCCAACGAAGTAACTCGCGCGCCCATACGTGTATCGATGACCGTGGAAAATCCGGGAACGTGCAGCAAGGTGCCCAAGGAGGAGGCGACGGCCGCCAAAGCGTAGGCGATGAGCACCCCGCGCGCGAGCGACTCGTTCCGGAAAAGACTCGAACAAATCCAGAACAGCAGCGCGAGCTGCGCCAGTGTGAGAAAAATCGAAACAAACTGCCCAAAATAGACATGGTTCAGGAAGAAGCCGTTCGCCAGGTAGACCCCCAGGTACACAAGAAAGCACCACAAAGGAGCCGATATCGGCGGGCACCGGCGTTTCCCCGAAACGGGATTGTAGTGAAAAAAGTAAGCGCCTAAAAACCCGAGCCCTGCGAGCTTCGCCAAAGAGAATGATGAAGAAGCGAAACCTAAGTCGGCTGCTTCAAAAGGCAATGTCGCTGAAAACGCGATCAGCGACCAGCGGACGATTTTTGGAATCTCACGGCGCGCTGGCAGCACCAGCCGTTTGGCCGCGACCGCCCGTGATTGCGGTCTGGCCGCTGGGGTTTGTCGCCATCCGTCGGCAGTAACCGTCAAGGCAGCGCTCCCTCCGTGCCGGTGTAGGCGCCCGAAGAGCGCTCAAAGCCCGAGCGCGTGGCACCGGAACGGCATCTTCTCTGGTTCATCCGTCATTCCACAACGAAAAAGTTACGCCGGCAAACTTGATCAGCGCTTCAAAACGAACTTACGACACGATCTTTGAAGGTTTTGAGCCTTTTAAAATTATCGGTTCCCCACAGGGACAAGAACAGATTGAAGTAAGGACGGACTTCGAAAGGGTAGATCGTGATGGCGCGCAAGAGAGCCTCCCGCCCTTTGTATAGATTTCCGTTGTAGCAGTGCAAAACTCCCAGCGATAGAAAGAACCGGCTGTAGGATTTCTTGTCGCAGGCGAAAAACTCTGCGTGTTTTCTCAGCTGCGCCTCTTTGCCGCGAACAATCATCGCATAATTTGCCGAAAGCCGGTTGCCGTGAACAGCGTAAAGCGCGAGAGGCTCCTCGATGTAGTCGAATTGATAAGCGCGGGAAAGGCGAATCCACATATCGTAATCGGCGCCCTCATCGATGTCTTCATCAAAAAACCCGACCGAATCGAAGCATTCGCGGCGCAACAGAACCGTAGACGGAACGCCGATCCAGTTTTTTGTGCTGAGTTCCCGGGACAGGTTTCCGCGCTTCTGCGGCATCACCGTGCCGAGCACCTTTCCGGTTTCTGCGTCCACCGTCAAATAGCCGCTGTAAACTGCTCCAACCTTCAAACCACTGCGGTTGAGAAAATCGACCTGGCGCTCGAGTTTTTCAGGCAGCCAGGCGTCATCGTCGTGCAAAAACGCGACGTAATCGCCCGTGGCATGACGAATTCCCGTGTTGGTGCTGGCGGCTTCGCCCCGATTGGTGTCATGCCGGAAATAGCGGATCCTGGGATCTTGCAACCCCTTAAGAACATGCCGGGTTTCATCCTTCGAAGCGTCGTCCACCACGATTATTTCGAAGTCTTGATGCGTCTGTTCAAGAACGCTCTTGACGGCTTTCGGTAGAAACGACGCCCGATTATGCGTCGGGATAAGCACGCTTACTTTAGGCATGATTTACTCAAGTTCTGAACCGAATGAGAGTTTCTAAAGCGCTCGAGGAGTTTCGTCTTCACGTTTCGCGCTTTGTCGAATTTGCTCGGTCCAAGCAGGGCAAAACAAGCGTAAAGATAGGGCTGGAACCGATAGGGATACAAAACCGCGGCTCTCAAAAATGCCTTTCTTCCGCTTTTTAAGTCGTTGTTCTCGCAGAAACGCACTCCAAATGAGACGTAATAGGAGCTGCTTTTTTTCCTGAAAGCCCGAGAGGAGCCGTGCTTCCTTAACATGATCTCCAATCCTTCGGTCAGCGCGTCAAGATTGGTCCATACCTGGTCGCCATGGACAAAATACTTGAGCAGCGGCTCTGCGATGGATTCAAACTCGAACAGGCGGGCGATTCGAATCCAGAGATCGTAATCCTGAAAACTGGGAAGTTGTTCATCGAACAAGCCGGCTCTCTCCAAACAGGCCCTTCTTAAAAGAACCGAAGAGGTTCCGCCGATACAGTTTCCCGCCAGCAATGAGCGATACAGCTTGCCTGTTTTTCGCGGAATGATTTGACCGCAAAGACTTCCGCTGTTTCGGTTAACGATAAGGTAGCCTGTGTAGACGCCGCCCACTTGCGCCTGAGCGTGAAGCATGAGATCCATCTGGCGCGCAAGCTTCTCCGGATACCACTCGTCGTCATCGTCCAGAAATGCGACGTATTCGCCACTGGAATGGACAATCCCGGTGTTGCGAGCGGCGGCTCCTCCCCGCTGTGCGCTATGGCGAATATACCGGAGTCTTTCGTCACGAAAACTTTCTACAATCGCAGGCGTCAAATCGCTGCCGCCGTCGTCAACGATCAAAAGTTCGAAGTCTTGAAACGTCTGGCACATGACGCTTCGGACGGCGGCGGCTAAAAAATGCGCGCGATTGAACGTGGGGATGACAACGCTGACCTGGGGCATAAAAGAGTCTTGACGGCGAAAAAGGGTTTTGAGTTGTCGAGCGATTAATTAACGCGTGCTGCGCGCCGCTTGGTTGCGGGCAGTGGCGGCTTCTGCGTCGCGAAGCTTTGAGCGCGATAGTGCGCTTCGATTGTCAGGGAATCGTGCACGACTACGGTCGCTTGCGACTCGGTTCCTAGATTCGGATCGCTCCATCCGGCAAACTCGAATCCCGGCGCCGGAACCGCTGTCAGCCGGAGCCGTGAATTCTCGAAATATTGTCCCGTCCAGGGATAATGATCCGGCGTCATGCCATTAATTTGAACAGCGCCCCTATGGGGATCATAGTGCACCGTAACGGTCACGAGCTTTCCGAGCTGAAAATGGTTTTGGAAATGTTTAAAAACAAGCGCCGGCCGCTCCGAGATGAAACGTCGAATCTGTTCCACGCCCTGGAAAAAGTCTTCCTTCGAGCCCGGCCATTTTTTCCAATCGACGGCCAGATTAGGCGCCAGATTCCCGATAATCTCGTCCAACCTTGCGTGCAACCGATCCGGCCGCAAATGGCTGTTCATCAGATCGCAGAAACGGGTGATGAAGCGCTCGCGATAAGAACGGTTCTTTAGAAGGCTCCGCACAATCAACGTTGATGTTAAAAATTCCTCAGCGTCGGATTTGGTCCCGCCGTAGCTCAGGTCATGGCGCAGGTCGTGACGCGTGGCCCACGCCAGGGTATCGTGTTTGAGGCCGAGATCATCCCTGAAGCCGAAGGTCGCGTCGGCATCCCATGAGATCCAGCGCCAGCGTTCGCCTTTGTCGATTTTTCGGAAAGCATATTCGTTGCTATGCGGCCAATCCAGGTTGGCGGCGTAGATGTTAAAAAGCCTATGATCTGTAAAGTTGTCGATATCGATCATTTGCTGTGCTTGGCGAAATTCCTGATCACGGGTCATGTCGTGCGCGCTGAAAAACCGGATCAGTTCGGTCCAGCGGCTGCCATCGTTCAAGATCGGACGAGGGCGGCGGTCCTGTGAGATCAATTCGTACCTCCCCTCGCCGTATCTTCGTTCCAGATAAGCCTCGTCAATCTTTTCATGGAGGTTGTAAACCCCCCAGGGCTCACCGTTCAAAAGCAGCATGACGGGAGCGGCGCGTGAAACCAGGCCGCTTGCTTCCGCATAAATCGATCGAAACAGCTCATCGCCCAGCCGGTAGGACACATCCATTGCGCCCGCCCGCAAAACGACGGTACTTTGGGATTTCTTTAATTTGGGAGGATTCAGAATGCCCGCAGCGTCTTGTCCGCTCAAAGGCCCCGTTGAATAAGTCAACTGAAAAGATTTCTTGGGCGCTTCCCTTGACCAGTTTCCGTGGATCCTCACTTCGGCGGGAAATCGAAAAGGTCTGGAGTCATTGGTTTCAAAGTATTCTACATGAGCGGCCCGCTCCCATTTTCTCCCGCGCTTTTGCGGATGGGCGTAGATGCCGGAATACTTGTTCCATAAAGAGACTGGATCCATGACCAACGAAACCACCGGCAGGCTAAACTCGCTACCTATAACGTACGTATACGTCGTTGTGGGGCCCGGAAAAACGCCCGGTTGGAAGCTGCGGAAGCGCAGGATTGTAGTCCTATCGATAAAAAGCGGTTTATCGTAAGGTAAACTTTGTTTTGTCGGCGTGCTGCCGTCCAGGGTATAGTAAATGGGTGCCCGCTCGGGGTTCGCGAGAGTCACGAAAAAAGTCCTATCATAAACCCCGCCTTCGAAGTTGGCTGTCACCTTCGGTGCGACCGGCCCTTTTAAAACCGGAAACAGTCTCATTTCGCCGGAATTCCCTGCGGTCAAGCGATCCAATTCCTCTACCAATTTTGCGTATTTCGGCTCGGCCATTCCACGGCTCTGCGCTAGAATGTCATTGCGCAACGGATTCGCTAAAAACGCTGCGGTGGCTCCCCCCAGCGCGATAGCACAAGCGAGAAATTTGGCGATAAAACTCGCCATGACCTACCCCCAAGCACCGTGCGCGTTAAAAAAGACGTTTAGCTTTTGGATGGGCGCAATTTGGTTTAACGAAGAATGTAAGCCGTCGAGGTCTGCTTCTTTCAAGCCGCTGAAGCTGAAGTACATGGACGTGAGATTCTCCGAGTAGGAAATGCTCTCGAGTCTCGCGTTGTTCAGCAGCTCTTCCAAGTCCCGTCGGATCCGCTCCTTGGCAGCGCCCGCCACTTTGCCGTTCAGAGTCAACAGCAGGACGCCGTCTTTCCGCTTCGGGTCGAGGACGCGCGGCAGCCATCGCTGCAGGAGCAGACCCACCACCGCGACCAGCAGAAGAATAAACAGCAGAACAAATTGGAAAGTCGCGCAGATCACGGCAGAGGAGACAAGCAACATGATAAACGCGCATTCCTCCGGCTCCTTGATTGGGGTGCGGAAACGAATGATAGACAGGGCGCCGAGTAGCCCCAATGACAGCGGCAGCGAAAATTGAATCGCGATGAAAATCGCCGTGATCGCCGGGCCCAGTAGAGGAAAGGCGCGGTGGACTTGCGCGCCGGTCGCGCGATTTTCATAAAAAATTTGATACAAAGCCGAAATGCAAAGCGACACCAAAAACGAAACCAGCAATGCGAAGACGAAGCCTACGGCGTCGATTTGGATGCCTGGATCGCGCAATAAGCGGCCTAATTTCCCGACCCAATCGTTCATGCCGGCTCCCTCCAGTCCAGAGGCTCGATCAAGCGCTCGACGCAACGGACGTATTTGGAGAACTTACTTCGGGTCAAATGGTGGCCCATTGGAAGCAGGAAATCGGGCAAGGTTTCGAGACTGCCTTTGACTTCCACGACGCCTGAAGCCAGTTCGAGGGGCGTCGTGGCGGAAATATACGCCGGATTAGCGCGCGGGCAGCCGATACCCGTATCCAATGAAATGCGGCAACCGCTCTGAGGATCGACGAAGCGGTAGCGATCGTATTGCACAACCAGAAGCGGCACGAGAATGCCCCTCACGAAATAGTTCAATTCCGGCAGCAACGCCGGCACCTCCAGAATCGACTCATTCGAGAAAAGATCTCCCCCGAGGCAATTCGGATAAAGCGCTACTCCTTTGCGCTGCTTATTTCGCAGAGTGCCATACTTACGCTTCACTTCGAGATAACAATTGACGCTCTGTTGGTCGGGGCCGAAAACTGCTTCGTACCAGCGAAGTCGAACTTTCGTTTTCAAGTAATCGCCATCGCTCGCTTCGCGATAAAGATCGAGAGACGGGGTGTCGTAGTAGAGGCTGATTATCGGACTACGATAGAACTCAGGATCCCGCACTACATGAAACTCGATCCAGTCGAGAAGCAGGTTTTCCTTGCCCGCAGAGAACATGAACTTTTGTTCAATGCATCCTTCATCGACCGTCTCGTCGAATGTCGGGACCGTTGCAACGCGCCACTCCATGGACATCGATCCTAAGCTCTCTAGCCCGCATTATTCACGGATGACGGAGACGCAGCGACACTGTGTTCCTGCCATCGCGGGCGAGTCCCTTCCGGCCGCGGTCAATAGAGCTCTGCCTTGGCCCGGCCCGCTGGAATAGCCAACTTGAGTCCTTCGTATATCCTCTCCAATTGTTCGTTCAGCTTGCGAATGTCGTAATGGGTCTCCACTTGTTTTCGTCCAGCGGCGCCCATGGCGGCCCGTGTATTGGGATGCTCGACGAGGTAAGCGAGTTTTTCGGCCAATGCGCGCGCGTCGCGCTCGGGGACGAGATACCCGGACTCGCCGTCGCGCACCGCTTCGGAGATGCCGCTGTGGCGCGTGCTCACGACGGGTCGTCCGTACGCTGCCGCCTCCATCAACACAACCGGGATTCCCTCTTCATCTCCATCATCGCTTGTGACACTCGGCGCCAACAGAATGTCCGATTCTTGTAACAACCCGCGGATTTCTTCCCGGCTCTTCCAACCCAGTAGCTTGACTTGCTCTGCAACTCCGAGATCACGGATGAGCCCCTGCAATTTGTCCTTCAGGCGGCCGTCTCCGATAATCCGGTACTCGATCTGCGGCCATCGACGAACCAGCTGAGAGACGGCCTGGATACCGTAGCCGATTCCTTTTTTTTCCACCAAGCGGCCGATGGTGACTATTTTTATCGCCCCATTCGGCCGAAGCGAACGTTCCGCGCAGGCGTACCGTTGCAGCTCGATGCCCATCCGGTGCACCAAAATCTTCTGTCTCGGACAGCCCAGCTCGATCAATTTCGATTGCCAACACGCGCTGATCGGAAGAAAAAGATCGCCGCATTGAAACAGTCGGCGGTACACCGACGCCCCATGTCGGCGGAGGTATAACGACAAGTCCCAACCGTGAAAGGCGGTTACGATCGGCCCTCGCACAATGTCCAACTCGCGTAGCAGCACCGCCAACCTGCCATTCGGGCCGAAGTGACACTGAATCACGTCGTAGTTCCGGCGGCTGCCGTTCATCAACTGCGATTTCCTCCACAACATCGGCGACAAGGCCAGACGTGGAGCCGTAAACAGCAACCCCGGGCGCTTGCGCAACAGGTTGCCAATGCGCCGGCGGTTTTGAATTAGGCAAACCGCCTTCTGAACCGGACCATCACGCGCGTCAGTGGAGTGATACAACGTCCGGCCGAGCAGCCCATACTTCGCAACCTCGCCATGAACGACATCCCCGTCACCGGGTGCCGTCGCATAGATGTCGATCTCATGGCCGCGATCGATCAAACCGGTGACTTGGTTCAGAACGAAAGTTTCCGATATAGCCGGAAACTGCCCGACGAGAAAAGCTATTCTCATGAATAAACGCCAGGAAGGATCCTAGAGTCCGGACGAGTTCAGAAGCGCCTGAGGCCGCCGCAAACGGGGCCCTCTCCCGGCCGGAGAGTATGTGTCAACTTCTGTTTCGCGCGGCGGGTCAGCCTTTGGAGAGCGTCAAAGCCTAAAAGCCGGCCCAAAGGGAAATTGTTGTAAGAAAACAGTTTCAGAACGTGTCGATATGCACTCGCCCGGTCGCGGCGCGAGCGGATAGCTGCTGCGCGATCGAAGCTCAACCGGGCAAAAAAGCGCATGCCTTCCCGTCGGAGCACAGCTCTTTTTGATGGCGGCGTCAATTCGCACATCAAATCCAGCAGACACAGAAAATCCTCGCTCCAACAAGTGACTTTATTCGCAAACGTCAACTCTCCGGAATGTTTGCGGAAGCTCGCCTTGACCTCCTCCACATCGACTCTGCCGTGGCGACTGGCGAGCAAGGCTATGGCAACTCCGTCTTGCACCATATGATTCCTGGAGCGAAATCCTCCGATCTCGCGCAGAGCTTTAGTCCGGAACAACGTGCTTACCATGTACCAAGCGGTGTTGCCCGCGAACCAGGCGCGAAAAAACTCATCAAGCGGCAATCCATTCACCTGATTCCTTGCCTCCCATACGGTGACCCCCTCGTCGTCGATAACGCGCGTTCCCGTGCGAATCACTCCGGCGCCGCGCTGCTCTTGCGCCGCCTTCACGCAGCTCTCGACGAAATCGCAATCGATGAGATCATCGTCATGGAGCAGTAAAAAGTAATTGCCCCGGGCCTGTTGAAGACAGCAGCGCCAGTTGTCGTAGGGCCCGATGTTATTCTCCTGGCGAAAATATCGGATGCGCCGGTCGCGGTGGCCCAGGACCAAGTCAGTGGTATGATCGCTCGAGGCATTGTCTGATACGATGACTTCGATCTCCGGGTACGTCTGCGCTAGAGCGCTGTCGAGGGTCAGTGGAAGGTAACGAGCGGCACGGTTGTAGGTCGGAATGGCAATACTGACCAAAGGATGAGGGTTTCGCATCTTCTGCACCTAACCACACCCGCGAGAACTAGGTTAAATTCGCAACCGCGTCTGGCAAGACATTGCAAGACCGCCACTGGCGGGTTCTCTCATCCCACCTTTTGATGATCCGCGCCGGTGTTCCAACGGCAATGCAACGGTCTGGAATGCTTCTGGTGACCACGCTATTGGCTCCGATCACGGACATCTCCCCGATCGTCGCTCCAGGTAAGATCACCACGTTCTGTCCAATCCAACAGCCCCTTTTCACCGTGACGGGCGCGATCCGCTTCAACGGTTGATATTTGTAAGGCTCGTCGGGAGTATCGTAGCCGTGCAAATTATCGAGAATCGTGACATTCGATGCCAACAAAACGTCATCATCGATGTCCACTTGTTCCACCGAGCCGATAGTGAGATTGCCGGAAGAGTTCACCCGGTGACCTATTCGAATCCCCGGCGAAAATGTCTGAACGTCGTATTTCTTCTCCGGATGCATGAGAGAAGATGGAGGATTCCTCTTGACTGCAGTGATAAGGCACCCTGGCCCCAGCCATACATGATCCCCGAAAGAAATAAATTCCGGATTGACGATTCTACGCGGCAATTCGATGATCAAATCCTTCGGGTTGTTGGCGAATTTAGGCAGGGTTCTTCGTGCCACTTCGGGCTGCATCTGGAGCAGCCAAATGCCGAGTTCGGTCACAATTTTGCGAAATGCCCGGCGGGGCAAGTCATTCATGAACATTCTTATCGCCTTCGTTTCCTTCACGTTTTAAGTTGAGGCTTAGATTGAGACCTCCCCTCCTCGACCTTAGCCTTAACCTGGGCCTCGCCAGGATTCCTGATGGCGGTCTATATCGATTGCAGCGCGCGTATCTCTTTCGACATGTCGCGTAGAAACCGCGCTTTCACCGGATTGTCCAAAATTTCCTGGCTGACAAGTTGAGCCAGTTCCCAAACTCGCGACATCGGGAAAGTTTCCATAGATTCTCGGAGAACCGCGACCTGATCGGGTACGATAGTGCAAGCCGTGGGTCCCAAAGCCTCGCCGAGCCTGAGCACCATACGCTCGAAGAATTGGCGGGGCACGAGCAGCTTGTCGTCGTGTGGGGTTGGGTTGCTCCCATTTTCTTCAAACCAGGCAGCGTTTTCCGCCCAAGATCCTTCAACAGCACCATTGCTAGCTTCGTGGTGGCCGTTGAACGGGCTCGATTCGTTCTGCACCGACGCATAGTACGATGGATAGTAGGAACGGTAATCGGCGTAGTCCGGATCCCTGATGTCAATACCATTTAAAATGACTCCCAACAGTGGCGCTCCCAAGTTCTCCAGCCGTTCAACCGCGCGCCGGGCCGTGGGGATCGTTGTCTTTTGACCGTGAAAAACAAGCAGCACGCCGTCACACGCTGCCGAGAGAACGGCGGCATCGCTCACGGCAATAGTCGGGGGGGAGTCAATCAGGATAAAATCGAACGAGGTGCGCAACTCGCGCAGCACGTCCCGCATCTTTTGCGACATCAACAGATCGGCCGGATTAGGGGGGAGCGTTCCGCGAGGCAGCAAGTAGAAATTACGAACCGCCGTTTCCTGTATGCCTTTCTCGAGGCTGAGATGGCCCGTGAGGATATTGGCAAGGCCGCTCTGGTTCGGCACATTGACCAGCTTGTGGCAGCGGCCTTTCCGCAAATCGGCGTCAATGATCAAGACCTTGGGTCCGCCGTGGGCCAAGGCGATGCCCAAGTTCAAGGTTGTCACGGTCTTTCCTTCATCGGGACAGGGGCTGGTCAACAGAATTGCCTTGGGAGGCTGCTCGGCTTGAGAAAGCAAAAGCGCCGTGCGAATGGTTCGATACGATTCTGCGATTAAGGAGAGATGATCGCGCTCCACGACAAGCTCTTTGGACAGCAATTGGGTCGATTTTTTCGCGGGCTCCAGGCGATTGTTCGCGTTGCTTTGTGAGATCGCGGGATGATATCTTTCGTGCAACGACCTTAGGTGAGGAACCACTCCTAAGGTCGTGAGGGAAACAGCGCCCCAAACCGCTTGGGGCGTGTTCACGGTGGAGTCCATGTACTCAAGAAAGAATGCGAACCCTACGGCCAATACAAGCCCAAGAAGAGACGAGAAGAGCAAGGCGCGCATGCCATTGGGCGAGGAAGGAACTTGCGGCAATTCAGATCGCTGCATGACCTGAATATTCGAAGCCGCAATATCGTTGGACACGTTGGTTTCGTTGAGGCGTTTCAGCACATTTTCATAAAGCCCGCGGTTCACCACGACTTCTTCATTAAGGATCGCGTAATCGACCCCGACTTCTTTGAGGTTCAGCGCAGTTTCTTGCTGTCTCTTCGCCTCTGCCTCTAACGCCTCTTCTCTGGCCCGCGCGCCGGCATAGCTCGATTCGATTCCATGGACAATGTTGCTGATTTCTGTGTTTAAACTTCTCCCGGCCTGGTTGATCTGTTGATTGAGCTCCCGAATGCGCGGATGTTCCGGCGTAAAGATGCTCAAAAGCCGGCTTTTTTCAGCTTCCAAAGTCGCGCGGCTTGCTTTGAGTTGCTGGATGAGAGAGCTGTTAAGAACCTGAGCTAGATACTGGGTATTCTTGTTTCGGGTCATTCGGTACAGAGCCTCTGATTCGATCCGTGCGCCCCGGGCTTGCGTGAGCTGCTTGTTCAGATCCACCAGCCGATCGACGACGATATTCTCTCCCTTTTCCAACGAGACCACGCCGTGCTGTTGACGGAAACGATTCAGGTTGTCTTCAGCCCGCAAGACGTTTTCTCTGAGCTCGGCGAGCTTTTTTCCGAGAAAATCTTTCGCTTCTCTGGTCAGATTAAACCGATTTTCCAAAATCATCCGGATAAACGAGGCGGCGTGCTCATTCGCCAAATCCTGCGACAACTTTGGATCGGGCGTGTTGAAGATGATGTCGACCAGCCGCGTGTTACGGACAGGTTCGACTTTGAGATGGCTCAGATAACGGCCGACAAGACCCGGTGAAACTCCAAGCTCGTAAGCCGTTGGTTTCGCGGCTCCGGTTGGTTCTTTCCCGCCCACGATCGCGTTTTTTAAGGAGTCGAACCCATCCAAGACCCAGTTGAACAAAGAATCGAAAATACCCGAGCTTCCTTGATCACCCGTAAACGAGGGATTGGATTCAAGGCCCAACTCCTTAATTACCCGCGCCGCGAGCGGCCCGCTCTGGAGCAAAGCAAATTGGGTCTGATAATAGTCGTAGGGACCATCCGATTCGTGTTGGGATGCACTCATTCCCGGCACGCCGGTGACGGTCGGGTTTTGGGGCTCGATTTTTATTGTCGATCGTGCCGTATAGAGGGTCGGCGAAAAAACATTGTTTAGCATTCCAATGGCTACTACGCCGACGAAAATAGGCACCATATACCGAATGCGCTTGAGGAGAATCTTCCAGTAATCGCGCAGATGGGTCTCCTCCCCTTGTTCGGCATAATAGAAACCGGCATCCTCGCCCGGCACCGCCTGGAGTAAGGCTCTAGATGAAGGAAGATTCGGCTGCTGGCGTGCGGCGTGGTTCATGATCCACCGACAAATCCGCCGATCGATACCCCGGAAATAATCGATCCGACAAAGCGTTTGACGAAATATTTGACTCCACTCATAGGCACCAGAATCACATCATCGGGCTGTACTTGGGGATCCGCGGCGCCCCCTTCCATGACCGTGTTGAGATTGACCGCAATCGTGTCGACCTTTGCCGGTCCACGCCGCCTGAAGATGCTGATCGAACTATAATCGGCCAGCTCCGGGTCTACGCCTCCGGCTGTGGCCAATGCCTGAGTGAGAGTGTATTGGCGGCCCAAAGGATAGGATCCCGGTTTGCGCACAGCGCCGTCTACGAAAAACATTCCCGACTGCGGCACGTTGATGACGTCGCCGCCCTGCACCGGCATGTTCACTACCGCGGCACTGCTACTATCTACATTGGGGCCGGCTACGTTTTTTATCGCGCTGTTGGCGAGAACTCTGAGATCGATCACCGCACTTTGGCGGCGCCCCTCAGCGTCTTGCCGATAGACATGAACCTGATTACCAGCTTTTTCCGTAACACCACCCGCCAATGCCAACATGTCGATGACGGATTTGGGGCCTGTAAGCTCAAAAACTCCGGGTCGTTGCACGGCGCCCATGACCGAAACTCGCTGCCGGTATTCGGTTATCAGTACGCCCACCTGTGGATTACGAATGTACTTTGCGTAGCGCTTCCTCAATTCGCGCTCGAGATCAGCAGTTGTCATGCCCTTTGCCGAGATCTCCCCGATCAGTGGCACCACGATGACTCCCTGCTGGCTGACGCGCAGAATGACCGTCCGGGGCGTTACCCGCGCCTCCTGTTCCGGGATGTTGTAGATCGTGACCTGAATAAGATCCTCCGGCCCGATGCGGTAATCCGCCGGAGAGCTCGTGGACTGTGAGGCAAGCAAGGACAGCGACTGATTTATTTCATTGACCGCAGTCGATGAAGGAGAGGCAGCCTCAGAATCCTTTTGCTTGGCGATCTGCGCCGGCTGGGGCACGGTCCCACATCCAAAAGTCAAAAGCACGGCCACTATGAACGACAATCGGCCGGCCTTTTTGCAGGCCGGCAACATGGCTTTGCTTTTTAGTTGAGAAATAAACGAACTCATAGCTCCGCCCATCGGGCCTCTAGCCCTTCTTTTTAGAACAACAACCCAAACAGCCGGGATTGCCTTCAGCTAACGGCCAAAAGTAAACCCGGTCCTATGTCGGCTGGCTCGAACGCCGCCCAATCGCCCTTAATAAATTCGACACCCAGCCTCACGCTTATTTGACGACTTAAAAGTTTAAGTAGAACCTTGACGCGGCCTCTGGCGTCCGGAGGATCCTGGATAATCCCCAGCAGGCCGTTAAAAGGTCCGCCGGAAATTTCCACTTCCTGCCCGCGCTTCAACTGGGATTGGGCTTGGATGATCCCCTGAGGATTAGCTTGTTCTTTTAGAAACGTTACAACGCTCTCTTCGACCGGAATCGGCGAATCGCCGAAGCTTATGATCCGCTTAACTCCAGGGGACCACGTCACGTAATGGGCCTCAGTGGCCAGATCTATTCGAACAAAGAGGTAGCTGGGAAACAACGGTATTATTCTTTTCTTTTTTTTCGCGGGTCCGGGTAAATGCAAGCGCGGAAAGAAGCTCTCCACTCCTTTGATGCCAAGATGGAATTGAGTTAGTTCTTCCTTATGTGGCTTGCTGTAAACGACGTACCAATCTCGCTGCAAATCCTGCACGTGTTCGCCCTCTCGTTGGTTGTGGAGAGAGCAAGCGACATGCCAGCAACGAAGCCCAACGATCCATGTCATGAATAACTCATTACAAATTGCCTCTCAGAAACTGAATGAGCGGCGCGGCAGAAAAAAATTTCAGGTAGAAATCCGCCGAAAGAGGCGCATCGCCAGCGGCTGTGGGAAACAAAATCCTGTCTTTATTGGGTAATCCGATCCTAATTGTGAATGCCGCCGATTTTGGCCGATTGGTCAAAATTGGCGCGTGCGCGGCGGCCAGCAAAAATTGTAGAATGGGTTACCGTGACTGTAGGTTATACCGCGGATTTTTTTGGAGCCCCAAATTCAGGCTTCCGCATATTTCATATCTCAGGCGAATTGCAAGTTGATGATCCGTGAAAACGCTCCGGCGCGGGCAGAATGCACCAGACGAGACATCCCAGAATAGCCGAACCAATCCCCGCCACGATATAAAGGATTTCGATCCCCGCATAGTCCAACAACCACCCCGACGCGAGATTCGAAATTATCCCGGCGATGCCGACACCAACCATCGATAGAACGGCCTGAGCCGTTGAGCGCAAGTTTTCCGGCGCCACTATGTCCAAATAGAGCGGGCCGCCCATCAAAAGCCCGACGACCGTGAAACCGTGCAGCATCTGCATTATTGAAAGAATCTGAAGGTCGCTTACAATACCGCAGAGAATCCACCGAAGACCATTAACAAAAACGCCAATTCCGAGTAGCCCGCGAGCCCCCAGGCGCTTGAGCCCGCTGCCCGTCGCGAGGATTAGCGGAATCTCGACAACGAGCATGACGATCCACATGCTTCGGATCGTTTCAATATCACCGCCGCGCGCCCGTACGAAAATTGGAAAGAGCCACATCGGTCCATAGGACAAAAGATACGCCCCGAAACAAAAAACCAGAAATCGGATGTATGCGTTGTTTCTCAACAGCAATTTCCATTCGCGGGGTTTCGCCCGCATAGACACGGCGCCGCCGCGCGGTAAAAGCAGGCCGACCAGCGCCGAGACCAGAACGAGCGCGGCGGTGCAAACAAACATAATCTCCAGTCCGGGCTCCGATATTCCCGGAATTCCAGCCACCTCCCGGGCGGCCCGATAGTTGTCCAGCAGCCAAGGAAAGATGAGGATCACGATGAAATATCCTACGGTGCCCCAGACGCGGACGAAGCCAAAAGCATGGGGACCCGCGTCGCGAAGTGTGGCCAGGCTGACGGAGATGGTGATCGGTAAAACAGCCGCGCTAAAAAGCGCGACGAGGGCGGTAGCCAACAGGATAGCGGAAAAGCCGCTCGCCACAGCCAACCATAGATAGCCAAGCACAGAGCCCAAGGAGAGGAATGCCACGATGTGGCTTCTGGCTCCGGTTCGGTCCGCGACTTGTCCCCAAAAAGGCTGCGCGACGATGCCGACGAGCGGCAGAACGGACAAAACCCAGCCCACCTCACTGCCGGACAATCCGGCGTTTTCTTTGAGATAGAGACTATAATAGGGAAAGAAGATCCCTACCGAGCTCATGTAAACGAACCAAAAGAGGACTAGAGGGACTGAGCGCCACATTGCAAAGACATCATTTTTCCGGGATCAGCGGGCGAACTTAAACCAGGTTGAGGTTTAAATTCACGCCGAGTCTCGAACCGCGAATTTTCAAGCTCAAGATCTTCACTTTTTTCGGGATGACGCGCCTGTCCCATTTCGACCCCTTCGACTTCGCTGCTATGTGGATGTCAAGTCACCGTAACCTCAGCCTTGATCTCAATCTGCTTCAAGGCTCTTGGAACGCTTGAAACGGCAGCGTGTCGTTGGATAATGTGTTTGATGCAAGGCGAGCGCCGTGGAATGCCAAGCCCAACAAATCATTCATACGATCGGACACTCAACCCGGACCATCGAAACGTTCATCGACTTGTCGAAGGCTCACAACCTGCAGCGCCTCATTGATGTGCGTCGGTGGCCCTCGTCGAGGCGCTATCCTCATTTTCAAAGCGCGGCGCTATCCGCCGCGCTGGATCGCGTGCAAATCGATTACGTCTGGAGAGGCGACCTTGGCGGCTTTCGAAAACCGTCGAACGACTCGCCGAACTCAGCCTGGAGAGTCGGCGCATTTCGGGCTTACGCCGATTTCATGCTGACGATTGAGTTCAACCGGATTATGCTTGAGATCGAAAGGCTTGCCAAAGATAAACGGAGCGTCCTCATGTGCGCCGAAGCCGTGCCGTGGCACTGCCACCGCCAGTTGCTTGCCGATGCTTTCTTGGTACGTGGATGGTCTGTGCGGCACATCCTGGACGATGGCTGTCATGAGCATAAACTACCCGATTTTGCCAGAGTCGAAGGCCAACGAATCGTTTACCCCCGCCGGGAAAGCAACTGACGCGATCATTTATCGCTCAGAGACCTCACTCTGTCTCTATCTCTATCCCTAGTCTCTGTCTATTTTAGCTACTCAGCCGGTCGAATGCGATCGAGCCCGGAGCCTTGCTCTCCTCCCGGAGAATATTCTTCTGAATCTTGGAGCTCGGCGTTTTCGGAAGCTCCTGGCAATATTCTATGTAGCGCGGGACTTTGAATGGCGCCAGGTGCTCTTGGCAAAAGCTCCAAATCTCCTCGGGAGGCAACGCCTCCGCCGGAGACTTGAGAACGATATAAGCTTTCACCTCTTCCCCGCGGATCGGATCGGGTACGCCAACCACCGCCGCCTCGGCGATTCGAGGATGGGAATTGAGTACCCGTTCCACTTCTTCGGAAGAAATGTTTTCGTCACCCCGCCTGACCATATCCTTGACGCGATCGAGGAAAAACAAAAATCCGTCCTGATCGAGATATCCAAGATCACCGGTGTAAAGCCATCCGTCCTTAAGGGCTTTCGCCGTCGCTTCAGGATTCTTGTAGTAGCCCTTCATTACGGTCGGACTCTGTTTGACGATCTCGCCGGGCGCTCCGGGGGGAAGCGGTTTGCCCGATTCATCGACAATCCGCAGAACATGCACGTCGGGAGCCACTCGAAGCCCGCAACTCCCCAGCTTTCGCTTCCGCTTATCGAGCGGACCGATCACGCTCAGAATATCCTCGGTCAAGCTGTAGGAAGGGACCGCCGTCAGGTTAAATCTTTCCTCAAAGCCGAGATGCATCTCCGGAGCCAGAAGCGCGATCACCAGGCGCAATGGGTTATTCCTGTCATCGGGCTTCTCCGGCAAGCTGAGAAGAATCTGCGGGATTGTGCGCATGAGACTCGATGTCGTCACCCCATACTCCCGCACCTCGTCCCAAAATCGCGATGCGCTAAACCGCTCGGTTAAAACGATCGTCCCGCCCACCGAAAGAATGGCGATTGCCATGTGGCAAAGAGCATTGACGTGGAACAGCGGCAATAGGACTAAGACGCGGTCGGTGTCCGTCCAGCCGAGCGCTTTAGCTCTGGTTCGCGGCGCGAAGGCGTAAGCATACTGCGACAGCATCACTCCCTTCGGACGGTCGGTAGTCCCCGACGTGTACGTAATCGAGGCTAGGTCCTCGGCGTCTATGTCCAAATCCGACGCTTCATACGCCACGCCGGAAAGAAACTCTTCCCACGAGAGCGCTCGCGAGACGCCTTTCGCGTTCGTAGCGATCACTTGCCTGACGTCGATGAGCCTTTCTCTGATCGAATCGACCAGAGGCAAAAGATCGGCAGAGGTCAGAACAATTGAGGCCTCGGAATGGCGCAGCACATACTCAGCCTCTTCGGCGGTGTAGGCAGTATTGAGGGGAACGAAAACCGTGCCGATCTTGGCCGCCGCGAAGACCGCGAAGAGAAACTCGGGACAGTTGGGGAGAACCAGCGCGATTTTATCTCCCTTTCGTACGCCCAGCCGCACAAGACCGTTGGCAACCCGATTAACCTCTCGCGCAAACTCAGCGTAGGTCCAGCTACAATCTTTGAAGATGAGCGCCCGGCTCTGAGGATGCTGATCTACTTTCGCGCGCAACAGCGCTGTCAGCGTTGAAGGCGGTTGATGCATGTATTCACTTCCTGGCAAGGGGTTCGATGGTTGTCGCGTGTGGTTGCCATAGTTTCCTGGCGTCTTCCAGGACTCGCTGGATGATCCGCTCGCTTTCGCCCAAATAGTTTTCCGGCGCTGCGAGCGCTTGCCAATCGACAGCACCTTCCGAAACGACGCCCCCGGCGAGTCGCTTGACGACCTCGATCAGCGGCCGGCCTTCAGAAACGGCGGCCGCACAGGCTTGCCTCACCAGCTCGTCCGCCTGGGGGCGCGGCAAGTGGCCGGAAAGGGCGAAAACCGCCGCCTCGGCGAGCGCAACGTCGTTTGCGCGGTGCAGATTCTCGCGCATTTTTACTTCGTCGACTTGGAGACTTTTGGCCAGGTAAACGGCGTGTTTGAGAGCGCCGCTCGTGAGAATCGCCATTTGGGGTAAACTGAGCCACTCGATTTGCCAGCCATGCGTCGCTCGCTCCTGTTCCTGGATCAGCGCATGATGCAGAGCGGATAAGAGCGAAGCATTCATACGCGCCGCCGCGATGATCAACTCGCTTGTAATGGGATTGCTTTTCTGCGGCATCGTGCTGCTGCCGCCTCGTCCTTCTTCAGCAGATTCCGCTAATTCGCCGACTTCGGTCTGCGCCATCAGGACGATATCTTGGGCCATTTTCCCGAGACTTCCGGTTACCAGACTGAGCCACCCGGCAAACTCCACGAAACTGTCGCGTTGCGCGTGCCACGGCATAACGGGCGCAGTCAATCCAAGCTCGCTCGCAAACCCGTGCATGAGCTCGAGCCCCCTGTCGCCGAGCGCCGCGAGGGTGCCGGCCGCGCCGCCGAACTGAACGACGAGAAGCCGGGACGAGATTTCGTTGAGTCTCTGGGAATCACGAACGAGCGGCGCAAGCCAACTCGCTACTTTCAGCCCGAAACTCACGGGAAGCGCCTGCTGGCCATGGGTGCGCCCGGCCACGACCGTGACCTGATGTCGCTGAGCCAGCGCCGACAAATAACCCGCCAACTCCGCGAGTCGCTTCTCGAAAACTTTGATGACCGTGCGGAGCTGGAGCACGCAGGCGCTATCCATTATATCCTGCGTTGTCGCTCCCCAGTGAAGATAAGGACCGGCCTCCGGACCAACAACCCTTCTCAATTCCTGAACGAGAGCAATAATCGGGAATCCCGAACGGGCCGTTCCTTTCGCCAGCGCCGCGATATCGATGTTCGCCGGATTTGCCGCCCCCGTGATTTGTTCGGCGGCTGCCGGGGGAATAATGTCCAGCCGGGCTTCAGCGCGAGCGAGAGCCACCTCGACTTCGACGAGCGCTCGGACGTATGCCTCGTCAGTTAACAGCGCCGAGATCTCGGGATCAGCGAAGAGCGGACCAAAAATTGTCGAATCGAGAGCTGTGGCCACGGTTGCCTACTTATTATTTTCCGCACGTCGTCACATGTCGAAGAAAACCGTCTCATGCTTTCCCTGGAGCCGGATGTCAAACCGGTAAACGGCCTTGCCATCCATGTCTTGCCGGTTGGCGATCAGCGTCTTACGCCGATCTTTGTTCTTGATCGACGATAGAATCCGGTCGCCGTCGTTTACTCCCTCATCCGCAAAGTAAATTCTCGTATACGCATGCACCAGCATTCCCCGCGCAAAGACCGCGACGTTGATATGGGGAGCCTGCGTTGAATCGTCGCGGCAAGGCACCGGCCCCGGCTTGATCGTTTCGAATGAATAGAAGCCGGCCTTGTCCGTATCGGAGCGTCCCCAACCCTTAAAGCTGGCATCGAGCGGCTTTTCCTGCTTATCGTCCGGATGGTTGTAGCGACCGTAAGCGTTCGCCTGCCAGATTTCGACCATGGCGTCCGGCACAGATTTTTCGTCGCCATCGAACACCCGCCCTTCAATCCGAATCCTCTCTCCCGGCGTTGAATCCAAAACGAGAGTGTTCATCGGTTCGCGCCTGAGGCCCAATGAATAAAACGGGCCGACCGTTTGCGAAGGAGTTTGCTTCATCACCCGTTCTCTGCAAAAGGAGTCTGCAGCCGTCCCCGTAGAACAATGTCGAAGCGGTACCCCAGCGCCCACTCGGATTCCGTGACGTCGTGCGCATAGGAGGCAATCAGCCGCTCCCGGCCGGTTTTCGTGGGAACCGAGTTCAGGATCGGGTCGAGGGGTATCAACGGGTCGGCGGGAAAAAAGAATTGCGTCACCAATCGCGTCACGAAGCTCGGCCCGAACAATGAGAGATGAATATGCGCCGGACGCCACGCGTTGGGATGATTGAGCCACGGATAGGCTCCCGGCTTGATCGTGAGGAAGCGATATTCGCCTTTCTCATTGGTCATGCAGCGGCCCGCCCCGATGAAATTTGGGTCTAGCGGGGCATTGTGTTGGTCCGCTTCGTGCTGGTAGCGGCCGGCGGAATTGGCCTGCCAAATTTCGATCAGTGTATTCGGTACGGGCCGTTCATCTTCGTCCAAAACCCGCCCGACCACAATCAACCGTTCCCCCATCGCCTCCCCTCCGGTCCCGGCATTGCGCGTGAGATCACTGTCTCCCGCCTGCACTGCTTCGTGGCCGAAGATCGGCCCGGTGATTTCGGACAGAGTTTGCTTCATCGGCACAAGCCGCTTCAACGGCGCGCGCTTGATAGAAGACGCATAGCCTTCATACCGATAAGGCGGATGGGACTTCCAATCGCGCGGCTTATACGGTGTCATCTTCATGACGATTTCCTCTTGTTAGTGAATCATTCTGAAGCCTATCACCTAACCGCCACCGGGAGGAAGATTCTTCTGTGTCCTGAACGAAGTGAAGGATCTCTTGCCCGAATGACCCGCCGACTCATTCTTATTTGCTCTTTTCTTCGAGCTCCTGATAGACCCGTTTGGCGATGGCGAACGCCGAGTTTGCCGCCGGCACGCCGGCATAAACCGAAACCTGCAGAAAAATCTCTTTGACTTGTTCCGGTGTCACGCCGGTATTCCGCGTCGCCCGGATATGCATGGCGAGTTCATCGTATTTTCCCAATGACGCGAGCATTGCAATCGTCAGCATGTGACGCGTCTTTCGATCCAGTCCGGATCGCGTCCAGATGGTTCCCCACGCGCCCTCTGTGATGATGCGCTGAAAATCAGCATCGAATTCAGTCTTGTTGGCTTCAGCCCGCGCGACGTGGTCGGCCCCTAACACCGACTTCCGCATCGCCATGCCTTTTTCAAATCGATCGTCGGACAATCTACACCTCCGAAAGAATCTATTCGGCCGGCTTGGATCTCACCTTGAGGAGACCAAAAGCATCCAGAGGTGAAATTAGCTGAGCGGCGGCTGATATGTCAACTTGGGAGCGCATGCTACATCAATGCTACCGACGGCAGTTTCGCACCGCCTGCGGGGAAGCAAAACCCTTTGACTTCCGCCGAAAGAGACACGTAGAATCAAACTATCCCCCTTAGTTCAGAGGCAACAAAGGAGACGATCATGCCGGAGCCGCTCGTCCTCGAAGTTTTTTCCGACTTTGTCTGACCCTGGTGCTACCTCGTCACCGGGCGTGTCGAGAAACTCAAAGCGCATTATGGTCTGACGATAAAATTTACTCAGTTTCCGCTCCATCCGGAAACTCCCGTAGAAGGTGCTATGAGGGGACCGGAGGTCGTGGCAAGAAACCAGCGCATGAAGGAGAACATGGATCGCGAAGGACTTCCCTATAATGCCGAGCGGAACATGTCTTATAACAGCCGGCTGGCACAGGAGCTTTCCAAGTGGGCCGAGAGCAAGGGCAAAAAGGACGAAATTCACTCCGCGCTTTTCCGCGCCTACTTCGTCGATATTAAGAACATCGGAAAAGCGGCGAGCCTCGTCGAGATTGCCGAGGAAGTTGGGCTGCCCGCCGATGAAGCCACTGACGTTCTTCTGAGCCGGAGCTTCAAGCAAGCTGTAGATGATGATTGGCGCCGATGCGCCGCTTACAGCGTTAACGCCGTGCCGACCTTTTTGGCCGGGCGCTATATGATGGTCGGCGCGCACCCGTATGAATCTTTGGAACAATTGGTTCAGAAAGCCGCTGAAGAAGCCTCAACACAGGTTTAGGTTCAGGTTGAGTTTCGAACTCTGAACTCCCCTATTCTTAGCCTGAGCCTTGACCTACGCCAAAGCCGGTTAAGGTTTAGGTTAAGCTTGAGCTTTCGAATTTGAACTTCGACCCTCGAACTTTGAACTCTCTTGACTCTACCCGCCCAACATCAAAGCACCAGCCAAGTTCTTCATGGAACAAGAGCCTTAAAGTGCAAACATGTGGCTACAACAGGGCTACTTGAAAACGCTACTGGGAAAAGCTTGACAGTCCATCAGCTTCTCTGATATTTCATCAAACGCAATATGATTTCGTACAGTAAAACCAATGAGTGCAGCCATGTCCGGTACTGTGACTGATCGTTTGGTAAAAGAACCGACAGGCTTAAACTTAAGGGAATTCGTCGAACGAGTAGAAAGCGTTGGGGAGCTAAAAAAAATCCGCGGCGCCAACTGGGATCTCGAGATCGGCGCAATAACCGAGGTCTCTGCGTCTCTCCCGGACTCCAAGGCGCTTCTTTTCGATGAGATCCCCGGCTACCCGAAGGGCTACCGGGTGCTTACCAATGGGCTCGGCTCACAGCGGCGCAGCGCGCTGGCTTTGGATTTGGATCCTTCCCTGACCGGCGTGGCATTGGTCAGAGCGGTCAAACGAAAACTCGAGGACCTCAAGCCGATAGCGCCGAGGCAAGTTTCCAGTGGCCCGGTTCTCGAGAACGTTGATTCGGGCAGTTCCGTCAGCGTTCTCAAATTTCCAGCTCCCAAGTGGCACCGCGAGGACGGCGGGCGTTACATCGGAACCATGGACGCCGTGATTCTTAAGGACCCCGAGACCGGCTGGGTCAATGTAGGCACTTACAGGACGCAAGTTCAGGATGAAAAAACGTTGAGCGTGTACATTTCTCCAGGCAAGCACGGCAAGTTGATCCTCGAGAAGTACTGGTCGAAAAATAAAGCGGCGCCGATAGCCGTCGCGTGCGGGATCGATCCGATTTTGTTCGCCGTGGCTAGCACCGGGAGCCTGGCCGAATGGGGCGTGTCTGAATATGAAGTCGCGGGCGGGCTGGCGGCCACTCCCGTGGATGTTATCGACAACGAGCTCACGGTTCTGCCGGTTCCCGCGTCAGCGGAGCTGGTGTTCGTAGGAGAAGCGCCTCCCGTGCACGTTGAATCCAAGAAGGAAGGCCCGTTTGCCGAGTGGACGGGTTACTATGCTTCAGGAGCTAGGGAGGAGATGGTTGTCAAAGTCAACCATGTACTCCATAGAAACGATCCCGTCATTACAGGCTTCCCTCACTTTAAACCGTTTTACTCCACTTTGATTTATCCTTCGCTGTTTATCGCCGCGTCGATTTGGGAAGCGATCGAGAAGGTTGGAGTGCCTGAAGTTCAGGGCGTCTGGCTTCTCGAATCCGGCTATCACAATTTTATCGTCGTCTCTCTTCGGCAAAAGTACGCCGGCCACAGCCGGCAGGCCGCGCATGCTGTGCTGGGGAGCAGGTCAGGCGGCTATCATGGACGGTTTGTCGTTCTGGTTGACGACGACGTCGATCCGTCGAACGTGAGCGATGTCTTGTGGGCTATCGGGACCCGATGTGATCCTGCGACGGCGTTCGAAGTGCCACAGTCCTGCTGGAGCACGCCGATCGACCCTCTGATCGCGCCGGAAGACAGACAGAAGAGAAATTTCACCAGCTCGCGGGGCATCATCGATGCCTGCAAACCTTTTTACTGGATGAAGGAATTTCCTCCGACGAGCACGATCAGCAGGCAGGACTTTCAGGAGACCTTGCGGAAGTGGGGCTCCGTTCTAACAGGGGCAAAGTAAATGCGAACACTAAAACGGGCCTTCCTCATTCTTGAAACGTTGGCCGGCGAGGCCAAAAAACTCTCGCTCGTGGAAATCACCGACAAGACGCGGATGGATAAAGCAACGTGCCTCCGCTTTCTGACCTCGTTGGAGGATATCGGCCTCGTTCGCAGAGATCAAAAGAGCCGCCTCTATGAAATGGGTCCAAAGGCGATTTTTCTCAGCAACGGGTTTCTGAAGACCTTGCGGGTCGAGGACAAGGTGCGACCCTACCTGGAACGTTTAGCCTCGGAAACGGAGGAAACCGCCTTTTACTCGGTCAGAAAAGACGGCTCGAGGGTGCCTCTCTATGTTCACGAGAGTCGGCATGTAACAAGAACACAAATCGAAATTGGAATGGCTGTGGCGCTGACGAACGGCTGCATCAGCAGGGCGATTCTGGCGTTTCTATCGGAACAAGAGATCGACAGGCTCCTTCGTAAAGAATCGATCGTTCCCGCCACGCCCTGGTCGATCACGGACCCGAAACAGATCCGAAAGAGCATTGCCGAAGTACGCGCCAGGGGCTATTCCGTGGGCATCCGGGAGATAGCTCAGAATACCAATGCCGTCGCCGCGCCCGTGTTTAATGGAGAAGGTGTGATTGCAAGTATGGCAATCGTCGGTCCGACGGAAAGGCTCAACAAAAAAGCCTGTGAAAAGTTCGGTCCCGTCGTGCGAGACTATGCGCGGAAAGTTTCTACAGAAATGGGATTTCATCCCGTCGAAGCATTCGGCTACGCCGGGGCAAGAAAGGCGTCGAGCGCGTAATTTCAGAGACTGAAACGTTATGGCGAATGCGGATCTGATTATTCGAGGGACGATCGTTCAGTCGAACCAGGAGCCGTTCGAAGGAGAACTGATTATAGAAAATGATCGCATTGCAGCCGTGCGGCCGGGCCGAACCGGAGCCGGCGCGCACCGGGTATTACAGGTCGAGGGTAGTTTGATCATGCCCGGCGTGGTCGATGCTCATGTCCATTGCTTGAGCGACCCGGCAGAAGGAATTACCACCGCCACAAGAGCGGCAGCCGCCGGAGGAGTCACGACGATCATCGAGATGCCTTTCGATGCCGGCGCTCCGGTCAACAATGTGGAAACTTTTTTGCGAAAAAAAGAGCGGGTGCAAAAAGAGGCGGTGATCGACGTCGCGCTACTCGCCACGATCCGGAAAAGAGGCGGGCTCGAGCAGATCAAACCGATGACGGAAGCCGGCGCCTGCGGCTTCAAGCTCTCACTTTTTGAAACCGACCCGGAGCGCTTCCCGCAAATACCAGACGACGAGCTGCTCGAGGCGTTTCGCTTGATCGGCGAAGCAGGGCTTGTCGTAGGGGTCCACGCTGAAAACACGGAAATCGTCAACCAGTCGGTCTCCAAGCTCCGGTCGCAAGGCCGGACCGACGCGTTGGCGCATTGTGAGAGCCGTCCCCCGGTGAGTGAAACCGAGGCGACCCTCAGAGCCCTGGAGCTGGCTCACTCGACAGACGCGCGCCTGCATATTTTCCACGTGAGCTTGCCTCGTTGCATACAACTCGCCACGTGGTTTCGGGATCAGGGACTGGATGTGACAACAGAGACCTGCCCTCACTATCTTCTCCTGAACGAAAGAGACATGGAGCGTTTAGGGGCGAAGGCAAAGATCAACCCTCCCATACGGACGCGGAAAGAAAGCGAAGAGTTGTGGCTCTTGGTCGAGAACGGCGCGGTCGATCTCGTAACTTCCGACCACGCGCCGTGGCAACTGCAGCGGAAAAACCGGCCCGATATCTTCGACAACGCGTCCGGAGCTCCCGGAGTTCAAACGCTCTTGCCGCTGCTTTACGGCGAAGGGGTTTTCAAGGGGCGTCTTTCTCTTCGGCGTCTGGTTCAGGTCTTATGTGACGCTCCCGCTCGCCGCTTTGGCTTTTCCTCTTTCAAAGGCCGGCTGGACGCCGGTTGTGACGCCGACGTGGTCGTCCTCAATCCGGCCGCAACGTCGACCGTCGAGACGGCTCGACTATTGTCTTCGGCAGGATGGAGCCCGTATCAAGGAATGACTCTGCAAGGACGGATAACGCATGTTTTCTTGAGAGGCCGCGCGGTTGTGGAAGATGGCGAGGTGGTCGGGCAGCCGGGTTACGGACGGTTCCTCCCAGGCCGGGCGGCTCGCGCCGAGGCGGCAAGTTTCGCTTCCGCCACCGCGAGCGAGTAGCAGAAAAAAAGGAGGTCAGGATGGCAAGGGCAGCGCCGAGGAGCAAGGAAGATGCTGACAGGCAGTCGATTCGTTCCGAGCTGGAATTGCTGAGAGATACCAATGAACTAGTCGAAATCAACGTCCCGGTCGATCGTGAATTTGAGTTATCGGCAATCCTGGAGCGGCAAGGCCAGGGCCCGGCCATCCGGTTCAATTCGGTAAAAGGCTACGACGGCCCGGTGGTTGGAAACCTGCTAAGCTCTCGCGCCAAAATGGCATTTCTTCTCGGCGTCGAGGAGTCGGAACTTCTATCCACCCTCGTTCACGCCATCGATCATCCGATCCCTCCCGCGGTGAGGGCGCATGCAGCCTGCCAGGAAGAAATCCACGGCAAAGATTTTGATCTGCTCAAGATCCTGCCGTTGGGTCGGCAATGCGCCCGCGAACAGGGTCCCTACATCACTGCGGGCGTTTTCATTGTGAAGGACCCGGCAACAGGCCGGGAGAACATCTCCATTAACCGGGCGCTCGTTGTCGCTCCGGACCGGCTGATGGTGGGAATGGCTCCGAGCCATCATTTGTATCGGCTGGCATTGGCGCAGTGGGCCGCAGGACGTCCATTGGAGGTTGCGATCGCCATCGGGAACCCTGCGGCCGTAATCCTGGCGTCGAACGCGTACGTCGGATACGGCGACGACGAGCTTGCGATTGCCGGGGCACTGCTGCGCGAACCGCTGCGGGTCGCGAGTTGTCAAACCATCGATGTGGAAGTGCCGGCGCTGGCGGAAGTCGTTGTAGAGGCGGAGTTTCGACCTAACGAAACGCACGAGGAAGGGCTGGTGTCCGAATTTCACGGGCTTTACGAGGACTATGGGCCAAGCCCGGTCGGGCATGTGCGGGCCATCAGCCACCGGCGGGATTTTATTTTTCACAACATAGCCGCGAGCCGCGTGCAAGAGCACATGCTGATCGGCGCGGTCATGATCGAGGCAACTTTGTTCCGTGCCATTCGAGCGGCGGTGCCGAGCGTGCGCAACGTGCATGTGACCTTCGGAGGCGGAGGACGGATGCATTGCATCGTAGCGCTCCACAATCCGCCGCCTGGTGAGGGTCCGCGCGCGGTTTTTGCCGCTCTCGCGCACGCGAACATTATCAAACATGTCGTTGTGGTGGATGACGATATCGACATCTTCAACCTGGAAGAGGTGGAATGGGCGATAGCCACCCGGTTTCGCGCCGACCGGGACATCTTCGTGGTTCCACGCGTCAGAGCCGACCGCGTCGATCCCGTCAGGGAAAACCGGACGGTGGCCAAGTGGGGTTTAATCGCGCTTAAAGATGCGGGGCAACCTATGGAAGTCTACGAGCGGGCCCGCGCGCCTCAAGAGATCCTGGAGCAGGTCAATCAACGTTGGGTGGAATACTTTGCCAAGTGAACTCGACATGAACGGCGCTGTTCCTGATGGGGCCCGGCTTGCCGATGAGCTTCAGACGCTTGCCGATTTTCGGGACCCTGCTCGCCCGGGCTTTACCAGGCGCCCGTTCACGAAGTGGTATGAGGATGCGCGTCGGTGGATCGCGGAGCGGATGAGGGCGGCCGGGCTGGACGTCCGTATCGATGCCGTCGGCAACGTGATCGGCAAGAGGCAGGGAACCAAAAACCTTCCGGCAATCATGCTCGGTTCGCACATTGACACCGTAGACGGCGGTGGGCGCTTCGACGGGATGGTAGGCGTTCTCGGCGCTGTAGAACTCGCGCGCTGTTTGGAGGGAACCAAAGCCGCCCTCGCCCATCCGGTGGAGATCGTCAGCTTCTTTGCGGAAGAGCCCACCGATTTCGGCGTTTCAGCCGTCGGTAGCCGGGCTATGGCGGGCGTGCTCGACGGTCATTTGCTTCAGCAAACAGATCCAACCGGACAAACGCTCGGCGCCGCTCTTACGGGCAGTGGCTACGACGCGCGACAGATAAGCCAGGCTCGCCGCCGCGCCCAAGATATATCGGTCTATCTCGAATTGCATATCGAACAGGGTCCCCGCCTTGAACAAATGGGAAAGGCGGTCGGCGTCGTGAGCACGATAACCGGTTTTCGCCGCCACCGTTTCACCTGGTCCGGACGGGCGGACCACGCCGGTACCATGCCTATGGGACTGCGGAAGGACGCGCTGGCGGGCGCCTGCGAGTCCATTCTGGATATTGAATTGCGCTGTCGAAGGGAAGCCGATACGCCCCTTGTCGGCACAGTCGCGAGAATCTCGGTTTGGCCAAACGCGACCAACGTAGTGCCCGATCGGGTGGAATTCATTTCAGATATCCGCAGCCCTTCCGCCGGCAAGCTCGAGCTCGTATGTAAAGAAAATGCGGAACACGCAAAGGCTATAGCGTCGGCGAGAGGCCTGAACGCGGAGATTACCCAGATCACAGCCGAACTGCCCATCGAAGTCCCGTCGCTTATCCGCGCGCAAGCTACGGCTGCTCTGCGGGACTTGGACCTTGAATCGGTCGAGCTTGTGAGCATGGCCGGGCATGATGCCAACCAGCTCGCGCGGATTGTGCCTGCGGGGATGCTCTTCATACGCTGCAAAGACGGACGAAGCCATTGCCCGGAGGAAGAAAGCAGCATTGAGGATATCTGTCTTGGAGTCGCTACGCTGTTTGAATTGGTGAGACGGCTGGATCAAGAAATGTGTTGATGAATTAGAATCTAACAGGGAGGAGCAGCATGAATAGGAGAGCTGTTTTGATCACGATTCTCATTGTTATCATCTTTGCGTTCGGCTCCGGCTATACCTGGGCCCAGGAGCATTTTTACAAAGACAAAGTGATCCGCCTAATTGTCGGGTTCTCGGCCGGAGGCGGCTTCGACACGAACGCCCGCATCATCGCCCGCCATATGGGTAAACACATTCCCGGCAACCCTTCTATCACTGTGGAAAACATGACCGGGGCCGGCAGCCAGATTGCAGCCAACCATGTCTACAAAGCTGCCAAATCCGATGGGCTCACGATCGGCACCTTTGCCGGCGGACTCGTTATGAACCAGGTCTTCGGAAAACCGGGGATTGAATTCGATGCCAGGAAATTCGTTTATCTTGGCGTGCCGGCACAAAATCCTCCGGTTTGTGCCTTGACCAAGGCCAGCGGTATTACGGGCATCGACAAGTGGATGGCGGCTAAACAACCCGTCAAGCTTGGCGGTCTTTCCCCGGGCAATACCACCGACGATGTTCCGAAGATTCTTAAAGCCACCATCGATCTTCCTATTCAAGTGGTCACAGGGTACAAGGGAACTTCAGCCATCAGGCTGGCGGCTGAAAGTGGAGAAATCGCGGGAGGCTGCTGGGACTGGAACTCCGTCGGGTCCACTTGGCGCAAGGCCTTAGATTCCGGTGAAGTGACGGTTGTTCTCCAGACGACGCCCGCACCCCTTCCGAATCTCCCTAAAGTTCCGCTGGCTATCAGCTTCGCCAAGACTGAAGAAGCGCGCAGGCTGATTCAAGTCGGCATCCACGAGCAATACCAAGTTCTACGACTCTACGTGCTGCCTCCCGGCACGCCTAAGGACAGAACGGAGATCTTGCGAAAAGCTTTTCAAGACACGATGAAAGATCCGGCGTTCAAGGCCGAGATGGACAAGGCCCGGCTGGACGTCGATCCTATACTGGGAAGCAACGTGGAAAAGATCGTGAACGGCTTTTTCAGCCTACCTCCTAGTCTTGTGACCAAGCTGGTGGAAATCCTTAAGTAACTCAGTGCAAGGTATCGCGAGGTTTCATGAAGCACGACGCAGCTCCGTTCTCTACAGCTCTAAAGGACTTGGAACGGGATGCGGCCAAGGAAAACATTGTGCCGTTTTGGACGGTCGTCGATCGCGCGCATCCCAACGAGCCGCAACCTGCGGTCAAGCCCTTTCTATGGAAGTGGGAAACCCTCAACGATCTTCTTCAGCGGGCAGGCGAGCTGGTGGATACCGCCGAAGGGAGGGCGGAGAGGAGAGCTTTGAGCCTGCTCAACCCCGGGCTTGGCGGCCGTTATGGGACGACGCACACGCTTATCGCCGGGGTCCAAATGATACTGCCGGGAGAAATCGCGTACGCCCATCGCCACACGCCGGACGCGTTGCGCTTCATCATCGAGGGAAACGGGGCGTACACGACCGTTGAAGGGGAAAAGGTCTACGTCGAGCCGGGAGATCTGGTCCTGACGCCGAGCTGGTTGACTCACGACCACGGCAATGAGTCGAACGAGCCGGTGATCTGGATGGATGCGCTGGACGTCCCGTTGGTCAATCTGCTGGACGTTTCTTTTTTCGAGCAATTCAAAGGGTGGAAACAAGGGCCGAAGAAGCCGACCGAGAGCTCGCTGAAAATGTACGGCAGCGGCCTGCTCAGCCCAAGCTGGCAGAAGCCGCCGACCCAGGAAAGCTCGCCTCTGCTCGTCTACCGGTGGGGGCCCACGCTCAATGCGTTGCGGCAGCTCGCCGATGCGGAGACAAGCCCGTTCGACGACGTGGCGCTTGAATACCGAAATCCTTTCACGGGCGGTCCCGTGATGGCATCGATTTCCTGCTGCATCCAGCTCCTGAGGCCCGGCATTCATACTCGCTCGCACCGGCACACTTCGAGTGTCGTCTATTTCGTCGCGCGCGGGCGCGGGCACAGCGTGATCCAGGAAGAGCGGTTCGATTGGAAGGAAAGAGATATTTTTGTCGTACCGCACTGGGCTTGGCATGAGCATGTGAACGAGTCTTCCGATGAGACGATACTCTTTTCAGTCCAGGACCGCCCTGTTCTAGACGCGCTCGGTCTTTACCGCGAAGAGGTGCGTGAACCGTGACTTCGATAGTGAACTAGCCGTTCGTCAAACAAGTCAAAGCTATAAAAGGAGGAAAATACTCATGGCTCGCGTGATCGACAATCCACAGCAGTTCGCAGACGGGTTGGAGAATAAAATCGAGGATCTGATCACGAAACGGGTGTTGGAAGGGGACTTCATCCGAGAGCTCGACGCTGGGACCTTGCCGCTAAAGGTCCTGCAAGGGTGGGCGAAGAACTGGTACACGTTCGCCCTGGAAATCAACTCGTCGATCTCCTGCCTCTATCACCGTTTCGGCAGTCTCTGTAAACGACATCCGGACGTCGAAGATATCTTCACGCAGCGGATCGGCGAAGAACTTTCTTACCCCGGCCCCGGCGGCCATATACGGACGATGGAAGGCCTTGGCACGTCCCTCGGCGTTACGCGAACGGACATGATCGAAAACCAGCTTATTCCCGATGCCCGAGGAGCGATCGATATGTATGTTCGCACGATCTTCGAAGGCACCATTCACGAAATCTGCGCGGTCATGCTGAATGAAAAGGCTCAAGGCTCCACCGTTTTTTCAAGGATGTGCCAGTCTCTGAGGAAATCGCCCTATAACCTGACCGAAAAAGATCTCTATTATCTTTCTCTGCACGGCGAGGTGGACATCGACCACGGCGAAATCAACAAACAACTGTTGGTCAAGATCTTGAATTATGAGCCGCTTCAGGAACGCGCGGGCTTCGGGATGGAATACTGCGCGCTGATGTGGGCGGAGATGTTCTGCCGGGTTTACGACGGTGTCTATCGGGCCTATCGCAATTGATCGTTGAAAGGATTGCTCGCGAAGCCCCGTGAAAGCCCCCGCGTTCGACTACCAAGCGCCTGAGTCCGTGCAAGAAGCCCTGGCTCTTTTGGGCGACTTCGGCGACGACGCGCGGCTCTTGGCCGGAGGCCAGAGCCTGGTGCCATTGTCAGGGCGGTGTCGCCCACGGGATCAGCGAAGCTCCAGTACGACCAGGAAGGCCAATTGCTCACGACGTCCTATCTTACTCACTTGTTGCCTACGGCTTGTGATGTCCCTCCCGTCCATGTGAAACACATGGAAATCCCCTCCATGCTGAATCCTATCGGGGTCAGAGGCGCAGGCGAGTTAGGCACGATCGGCGCTCCGGCCGCAATCGCAAACGCCATCGAAGACGCTCTTTCTTCTTTTGGAGTCGAGATCAGGGAGTTCCCGCTGACTCCGGACCGGCTGTGGCAGCTGGTCTCGAATACAACTTCGCTGGGATTGGCCACTGACGCGCGGGTAAATGACTGATGGAAAAAATTTCCGCGAGCGGCGTCATTTTTGAAATCCTGCGGGCGGAGGGGGTCCGACATATCTTCGGCAATCCCGGAAGCACGGAGACTCCTTTTTTGGATGGCCTCGTGAAATATCGGGACTTGGAATATGTCTTGGGACTTCACGAAAGCGCCGTCGTCGCGATGGCAGACGGTTATGCGCGGGCGACAGGCCGACCCTCGGCAGTGAGCATCCACGCAGCGCCTGGCACCGCCAACGCGCTGGGATCGCTCTATAACGCGATGCGGGACCGCACGCCGATGGTCGTCATGGCCGGGCAGCAGTCGCAGAGGCTGTTGGCGCAGGAACCGCCGCTGGCCGGCGACACGGTCCGTATGACGCGGTCGGTCGTGAAATGGAGCTGGGAGCTTTCCAATGGGCTGGAATTGCCAACCATCTTGCGGCGCGCCTTCAGCATCGCCCGTCGGCCGCCATGCGGACCGGTATTCCTTTCGCTGCCGAAGGACGTGCTGGAACAGGAGATCGCCTTCTCACGGCAAAGCTACCGGGTGACTGAAGACCGCTTGATCGCGCCGGCCCCGGATGAGGTGAGAAAATCCGTCGAGTTGCTGGTCCAAGCCAAAAATCCCGTCATCATTGCCGGTCCGGGGCTTTCTACCAGAGACGCCTGGAAGCCGCTGGCCGAGATTGCCGAGCGCCTGGGAGCTCCGATCTACGCAAACCCCGTCGGGTTCCCTGGAAACCATCCTCAGGTCTGCGGCCTCATCGGCTGGGATCCGCCGAGTCTGAAAAAAAGCGTCGCGGGCGCGGATCTCGTATTGATTGCCGGATACCGAATGTTCGTAAACGACCCGCTGCAGCCACTGCTCGAGCCTGGCGTTTCCGTCGTGCATTACGATGATGATGCCGCGGAGATCGACAAGAACGTGCCCGCGGCCGCGGGTGTCGTGGGGGAGCTGGCGCTCTCGCTTGGTCGCTTGAGCGAGATCTTGAAGGACCAATTAAAAGGTCGCGAAAACGAGTTTGCAACGCGTCGAGAGAAGACGCTGAGCGCTGCGGCCGCAGTGTGGAGCCAGGCGGAAGCATCGCTGCGCGCCCGCTGGGAACAAGTTCCGATTGCTCCGGCTCGCGTCGTCGCAGCCCTAGCCGCAGCTCTTCCGGAAAACGCCGTAATCGTGGACGAGGCGGTGCGCGCGTCCGGCTATGTTAAACAACACTATCACCGTGCCGGCCCGGGACGTTACTACTACTATGACGGCGGAGCGTTGGGCTGGGGCCTCGGGACGGCCGTTGGGATGCAGCTCGCCTTGCCCGATCGACGTGTCGTTTCAATCCTCGGCGATGGCGCGGCCTCCTTCGGCATCCACGCTCTGTGGACGGCGGCGCGCCTGAAGCTGCCGGTCCTTGTCGTGGTCCTGGACAATCATTCTTACGCGGCGGTGGTCGCTGCGCTGGTGGACTATAAAGGCGAAGCGCTGAAGCGAGGAGTTTACCCGGGGTGTGACGTAGAAGGTATCGAGTTTCCCGCTCTGGCAGCGGGCTTCGGGGTGCAGGCGAGGAGCGTATCGAACCCCGACGAGTTGGAGCCGGCACTGAGATGGGCATTGAACGTAAAGGGTCCTTCCCTTGTACACGTCAACGTCGATCCTTTTGATCTTGGTCCGGGACATCCAGGGAGGCCACGGCGCGGCTTATGAATTGTTTACGCAAGGAGAGACGATCATGAAGAATTTTATTTTTCGCGCTCTCGTGCTCGTTTTGCTAATGCAATTTTTTGCCCTCAAAGACTTTGCGCATGCGCAGACGAAAAACTTCAAAATCGCCTACAGCGCGCTGAGTGGATCCAGCTTTCCCATATGGATCGCGAAGGATGCAAGGCTGTTCGAGAAGTACGGTCTTACCGCCGATCTCATCTACATTCCATCGAGCTCTCTTGCCTTACAGACGATGTTAGGAGGAAACGTCCAGATTATTCCTACCGCGTCTGCTCCGACCATCATGCAAGCGAAAATACAGGGCGCGGACATCAAGCCAAGCGCGGTAAAACTTGCCATCGACCTTCTGGCCGGGAAGGATCCAAAATTCAGGACGGCGCGGCCCGAAGATTTTATCGACAACAGCGTCGTTAAAGAAATCGAAGACAGCGGTTTCGTCGAGAAGCTTTACGGACGAAAAAATTAGGAGGTATTTACAGTGAAGACCATCAAGCAGGATACGATTCCTTCCAACACGGGGAGAACCTACATCGTTAAGAAGGGCCAGCATATCCGGGTGAGCGGGAAAACGATCGTCGATTTCGTGCCGTTTGCCTATCCGAATGTCCGCGAGCGCTTCGATCAGTCCCGGACAAAGGCTTTTCATAGACGGATCTTCATCAGCACGGGAGATTATCTGGTTTCAAAGTTTAACAATCCCATGCTGAACATCGTGGAGGACACGTATAAAGAGGGCACCCACGACCTGCAGCGTGGAACCTGTAACGCGAGACGCTGGAGAATGCTGGAAGCCCAGGGACCCGAGGCGCTCAAGCCGTATGCGCACCGCAATCTCACCAAACTCCCGGACCATGGTTGCTGGGAAAACCTGACGGAAGCCTTAAAGCCGTACGGCGTAGCGGCCGAAGACATCCCCAGCCCTTTCAACATCTTTATGACCTTAGAGATCGACGGAAAAACGGGCGAGATGAGGGACACGACCATTCGTCCTAAAGAGACGGCGAACGTGGACATGGTAGCCGAGATGGACTGCCTGCTTGCGATCAGCGCGTGCCCGGACATGCAGGCGGGAGGAAAAGATATCGACATTTTAGTTTACGAGGCGGATTGAGCGGAGAGCTTCCGGCAGCGCTTCGATAGAAAGGCGACGAAAAATTATGAAAGTTCTCAAGCAGGAGACAATTCCGAACAACACCGGGCGGGCCTATGTGGTCAAAACGGGCCAGCACATTCGCGTGAGCGGAACGACGATCGTCGACTTTGTGGCCTTTAACCATTCCAACCTGCGAGATCGGTTCGATCAGGACCGGACCAAGGCCAGTCAGGATAAGCTTTTTCTTACGAAGGGCGATTTCCTTGCCAACAAGGCGAACCGGCCGATGCTAAGAATCGTGGAAGACACCTACACGGAGGGCACCCACGACCTGGAAAAAGGGATGTGCAGCACGAGCAGCTATCAGATCAAAGCAAAGCTTGGCAAATTGGATCAGTACCAGGAGCAGCCGCTCGGGGAAGTGCCGGACCACGGCTGCTGGGAAAACCTCACCGAGGCTTTGAAGCCCTGGGGCATCGCCCCCGAGGATATTCCAAATCCCTTCAACATCTTCATGACCATGGAAATCGACGGCAAGACGGGAAAGCTTGCGCATACGGCCATACGTCCGTCGAAGACGGCCCATGTCGAACTGGAAGCAGAGATCGATTGCCTGATCGGGATCAGCGCGTGCCCGGATACCAACGTGGGCGGAAAGCCGGTGGATGTCATGGTCTACGAGGATTAAACGAGGAATATCGCATGGCGCTACTGATCAACAATGAGCTCGCGGCTGAACTCATGAGCATGCAGGGGTGCCTCGACGCTTTAGAGAGTGTTCTTAAGGAACAGTGTAGAGGAGAGGCGGCGGATCGGAACAAATCCAGAACGTAATGTCTATGCCTACGTTCACCCCTGAAGAGTCTTCAATTAGCGGGTACTCAAAAAAGGAAGGCGGTCGATATGAAGGTTATTTCACAAGCGACGATCCAACCCAACACGGGCTGGACCGGCACTGTCAAAAAGGGGCAGCGGATTCGAGTAAGTGGCTTGAACATCGTCGATTTTGTCGTCTTTAATCACGACAATCTCCGAGAACGTCTCGACGCTTCTAGAACCCGAGGCAATCAAGGAAAGCTCTATATCACTACCGGGGATTATCTAATCTCCAAATTCAACCGTCCCATGATGAAGATTGTGGAAGATACCTATACGGAAGGGACGCATGATTTGGAAAAAGGGATGTGCAGCGGGTACAGTTACCAGCGAAAGGCGCGGCTCGGCCGGATGGGCGAATATCCTCGACCGATCCGTGAGGTTCCCGATCACGGTTGCTGGGAAACCCTTTCGCAGGTTTTGCAACCCTGGAATATTTTACCCGAGGACATTCCCAGTCCTTTCAACATATTCATGACGATGGAGATCGACGGCAAAACCGGCAGACTAGGCAACACAACGATCCGACCTTCCAAACCGGCGCATGTCGATCTAGAGGCCGAAATGGACTGTCTTGTCGGCATCAGCGCGTGCCCGGATCTCATGATAGATGCCAAACCGGTGGACCTCGTTATCTACGATAGCTAAGAAAGAGGGCTTATTTGAATTCACTGAGGAGGAAAAATGGCTGACATTGCGGAATTGAAGAAGCGTTTGGTAAAAGCCAGCCGAGTGTTGGAGAACGAAGGGCTCGTGGATCACTTCGGTCACGCGAGTGTCCGTATTCCCGGGAAAGACGCCTTTCTGATCAAGGCGGGCTGGATATCGAATGCGACGCTGAAGGAAGAAGATATTCTGGTGGTCGACTTCATGGGAAAAAAGCTCGAGGGACAGAAAAACGCGCCGAAAGAATCCATCATGCATGGAATTATCTACCGCGAGCGTGCGGACGTAAACGGGGTGGTTCACTCCCATCCTCCCATGGCGGTTGCGCTTGCAGCGATAGGAGAAGAGGGATTGCCTCTGTATAATCAGACTGCGGTCTTTTATGACAAAGTTCCAATTTTCCAGACTCCGGATTTAATCGGAACGGAGGAACTCGCTCTGGGCTTAGCCAAAAAGTTAGACCAGAGGGTAGCCGTGATGATCTGGGGGCATGGCGCCACGACGGTGGGAAGCAGCGTCGAAGACGCTACCGTCAACTCCATCTACCTAGAGAGGAACTCCCAGATGCAGCTTATGGCGCATGCAGCCGGAAAACCGAAGCCTCTGAGGAGAGAGTACGCCAAAGGATACGTGGACAACGTGCATGGCCCGCTGTTCAAATACATCTGGGATTACTATGAAGAGCGATTGGAGAGAGGCAAGAGATAAAACCTGCCGGATCGGCTCTTTCAGCTAGGAAAGAAAAATGGCATATCGAGATTTGCGTCACTACCTGGAGGTCTTGGAGCAAAAAGGAAAGTTGCGCCGGGTGAAGAAGGAGGTCGATAAGGATTGGGAGCTTGCCTGCATCGCCCGCTGGGTATTTCAATCGCTCCCCGAGAACGAGCGTTACGGCCTCTGGTTTGAACGCGTCAAAGGTTTCGATGCGCCTGTTGTTCTCGGCGCTCTGGGCGCTTCACGCGAAGTCTACGCGCTCGCCCTAGAGACGACCCCGGAAAAAATTTACGAGAAATGGTCTCACGCCTTAAGCCGGCCCGTTTCCCCTTGCCCGGCAAAAGAGGCCCCCGTCAAAGAAGTCATCAAGAAAGGCAAGGCGGTCAATCTTCTCGAAATCCCGGTTCCGGTTTTCACGCCTGGTCGCGATGATGGGCCTTATGTTTCTTCTTCCGCCGTGATCACGAAGGACCCCGACACGGGCATCCAGAACGTGGGCAACTACCGCCAGCGGATCATCGCGCGCGACCGGGTGGGGATTCTGATCGCCCCGACGCAGCACATCGGCATGCACTACTTCCATAAGTACCAGCCGCGCAATGAACCGATGCCCATCGCGATAAGTATAGGCAACGATCCCACCGTGGCGCTCACTGCGGTTGCGAAAGTTCCCTATGGAGTCGATGAGCTATGCATTGCGGGTGGTTTTCGCGGTGAAGGCATTCCGGTGGTGCGAGCCGAGACCGTCGACCTCATGGTTCCAGCAAACTCGGAATACGTCATTGAAGGATACGTGATGCCCCATGCGCGCGACAAAGAGGGCCAGTTTGGAGAGTTCACAGGTTATATGGGCATCGAGTCCGACCGCACTTTCATTCAGGTCCAGTGCGTGACGCACAGGAAGAAGCCTCTTTATCATGGCTTTCTCAGCCAGATTCCGCCTAGCGAGTCGAGCCTGGTGCGAAGCCAGGCCTTTGCCGCCAATCTTTATAAGCACCTGGTTTACGATCTTAAGGATCCCTCCGTTAGAGACGTTCACTTTACTGAAGCTGGCGGGAGCGAGATGGTGCTTATCGTCCAGGTCAAACCGATGTATCCGGGACATGCGCGCAAGGTTGGACTCGTGGCGGCAAACCTTCTCGCGTCCAGTTTGGGGAAGTTCGTCTATATCGTGGATGACGATATCGACATTCGCGATCCTTTTTCGGTGGAGTGGGCGCTCTCGTTCCGGGTAGATCCAGTCCGTGACATCCAGATTCTTCCCCATTCGTTTTTTCATATCCTGGACCCCGCCGTCGGACAGCCCGAAGCGACCCGGGGAATAGCGCCAGGGTCCAAAATCGTGATCGATGCGACCATGAAGGGAATTTATCCCGAGATTTCGTTACCCCCGAAAAAATATATGATGGAAGTTTATCGGAACTGGGAGGCTACGGGTCTGCCCTCTCTAAGAATAGCCGAACGCACTCGCCTCTTGTTAGAAAAGCACGGAGAGGGCCTCAGCCATAATCCTTTTGAATCGCTCGCGGGCCCAGGGTCATCCGGTTAGCTCGGCGCAGTTCTTGATCTAAGCAGCTTTTATCCAAGCTTATTTGTACAAACTGTTGACGAAACCGCTTTTTTCCAACTCGAGTAGATAGCTGTCATCGATCATCTTTTCGGGATCGAGCTTCAGACTGGCTCATCCGACCCTGGACACCTTCCGCCGCCAGCGCGTCCTTAAACCATCGCCTCACTTCCTGCACAATTCTCTGAAGACTGCCGAAGGGTGCCATAGAGATTGCACCCGCAAAGCGTTATTGTGTTGCTGCAGTGCGCCAGTGGAGAAGCGTGCGGCCAGACTTTCCCGGCGATGCCGGCTAGAACATTTGTAATAAGTCGGCGGTGCTCGTTCCGCCTCCCCAGCCGTGACAGAAAACTATACTCTCATCGTAACCCTCTTCGGCAATCCAAAGGCTGGCATTTACTCTTGATGTAGAAAGCTTAAGATAGCGCTTCATTGAACATTGTTTTTATTGCGGGATCTTCATCCTCGTACTCGATTTGATCTCCTCCCTTCTTCGCGTCGCGGTCCAGAGGAAGTTCCCCCCAGATAGGATACTTTTTACTATTCCAACGAATCGCTAGGTATCGAGCAGGCGAATTGCTGCAGTTAAAATGCTGGTGCCACCAGTAATTGGGAGGTACGTACAACGTAAATTCATGCCAATCTATTTTTATCCTCTCACGTTTGTCAGCCCAAAGAAGCGAGTAACCATTGCCAGTAAGATGAATGATATGCGCGCCGGGATCATGACGGTGAGCTTTCTTGTAGTTACCGACGGGAACTTCAGATGCATGAGCGGTGAGAGTGTTGTTTGCCAGTTCGAATTCCATGTTTAGGCTATCAGCCCCACGGGCTTTCCAGTCTCCCAGCTTGAAGGTTCGGACATCAGGCACTAACCCTGCCTCGAAGACAGGCCGATTTGCCTCCGAGATTCGTTTAGTTGGTCTTAAGATGCCTTTTTTCCCGTAAAGTTCAGGACCCAAGAAACGGTCTTTAAAGGCATAGTCATTATTGAGTACAAAGTTGAGATCATGAAACAAATTCAACGTCAGGGGAGCAGTCGTTACAGCTATGTAGCGCGCCGGCTGACTCGGGTTAGCATTGAAGTGCTGGTGCCAATGATTCAGTGGCGGAGAAAAAAGAGCGCCTGACTTCCACTCAAAGGTATGCTCCCTGCCGTCGCTGTCGCGAACCAATGTCCTACCCGCGCCCTGGATGACAAAGATAATTTCCTCGAATAGATGCTTCTGTGGTTTTAAATTTTTTCCCGGAGGGATCTCGCATATATAGGCATCATTCGTCGCGTAATCACCGAAAAGGTTGATAAAAACTCCCAGACCTCCTAATCGATCCCATGGCTCCAACTTGACTGTTCTCAAGTCATCAACGTGGAATCCCCTGATAACCGGAATTCCCTGCGCTTCCACCCACTTGTTATATACGCTTTTCTCAACAATCTCCGGGCCCTTTTCTATGTGCATCGGATACCTCCCAAACATCAGAAAAAAACTGAGGTAAACTGCGCCCTATCACTTGAGCGTTTCCTTGAGCTTGGCTGCCAATGCGGGTGGCAGTTCAAAGAGTTCTCGAATTATTCTTTCCAACTCTTCCCCTGTAACGGGATCAACTGGCTGCTTGGTTTTTGTCATCTCAGCTATGAACGCCGGATCCTTCATTGTCTTCAGGTAGGCACTACGCAACGTTTCCAATCTTTCTTTAGGCGTGTTGGGGGGTAATGCATAGATTCTCAGGATCTGGGCTTGATCATGAATTCCAACCTGCATCAACTTTCGTGCTTCGTCGGTCTTTGCATAGGAAATGGCTAGTGGAACCTTAGGAAGCTCTGGATGTGGTTTATCAGCCGCCTGTAAGACAACAGCAACGTCACCGCGGTCTAACCCTTGTTTCCAAGTAGCCCTCACCGAACCCCAGTTCCAGCAGCCTCCAGCGATTTCACCGGTTTCGGCTGCAATGCGAATTTTCGCCGTGCCTTTATAACCGGATACCACCCTAACGGGAAGACCAATGGTCGCGTTCAAAATTTTAGGAACATCATCGGTAGTATTGCCTGGCGAGAGTCCGCCTACTCTCACAGGCTCCTTTGCCGCCATCCATTGTTTCATGCTGGTAATACCGCTCGCTCGGGTGAGGGCACACACCACCGTAGTTTTCGCTGGCACGCCTATGTATTGAAATTTCCGAGCATCGAACTCAACACCCGGTTTGTTAAAGACCTGGTTCATGAAAAGTCCGCCGGCGAAATTGCCGATGGTTAATCCATCAGGCTTCGCCACTGTATAGAGATGGTTAGCTGCGATTTGGCTACCAGCTCCGGTCATATTGTCAACAACGATGGTAGGACTGCCGGGAATGTGCTTCCCCATATGGCGAGCCAAAATTCGGGAATTGGTGTCGAATCCCCCTCCCGCTGAGAACCCTACGATGATTCTCATAACCTTACTTTTGTAAAAAGGTTCGTCTGCGAAGGATAATGCCACCGAGCTAAGGATAACAAAGCAGATACCTGCTATTGGTGTAAGCCTAACCCTTAAGGTTTGCATGTTTTTCCCTCCCCATTTGAATTCCTTACCTGCTAATTTGGAAGATAACCTCAACTTCTACAGCGATGTTTGAAGGAAGAGAAATCGCCCCTACAGCCGCTCGAGCATGCCGTCCATTTTCTCCCCAGATCTTTTCGAGCAGGTCGGAGGCCCCATTGATGACATCGGGGTGCTTCTCAAAATCAGCCAGACAATTGACGTAACCGGTAAGCTTGACCACTCTTTCAATCTGGTCGAGGTCTCCGACGATGCCGCGCGCGGCTGCCAAGCAGTTGATGATACACAGTTGGGCCGCGTGTCGGCCGTCCTCCAATGTTACATCTTTGCCGACTTTCCCTTTATATTTGATCTTCCCGTTCTCCACCGGCGGGTGACCGGCGACAAACAGCAAATTTCCCGCAAGAACTGCGGGAATGTAAGAGCCCATGGCCGGCAAAGGCTCCGGGACAGTGACTCCCAGCTCTTTCAGTTTTTCTGCTACGCCCAATTTGAATCCTCCTTACCGTTCGATCTTTCAGTTTCCATCTTCAAGGAAGCGAATCACTGGGGATGTCCGGTGTCGGAATATTGCCTTTCGTGAAGCCGCGAAACTTCGCCGCGGAAACGTCGTCCACTAATATCTTGACTGCGGGTTGCTTTAGCCAGATACCGCCGGTGAGATACTCGATCTCGTCTTCCCGCAAAACGAAGCTGGTATTGTTTTCATTTTTTCCGAGCATCAGAACAGCGTCATGCGAATCGTCGTCGTTGCGGCGAATCAGCTCCAACCGCACTTCGGCTCCGTTCTCGGTTTTTCCCCAAAGAATCGCCTTTTTTTGCGCCGCATCGTAAATAAAATCCGCGCCAAATTGTTCTCGCCCTGGCATAACAACTGTCCCTTCTTTATTGCGCCTGTGTGGCGAAGTCGAAAGTAGCGTCACCCACCGAATACTTCATGCCATGGTAGCAGCGAAGCCTTCCCGGCTGTCCGCCGGTTGCTCCCTGGATCAAAATCAAAGGCCGAAGCCCGGCTTCCGGCGCCGCCGTCTTGAGGAGCGCCGGATCGATTCTCTCGAGCTCGTCGAAATTGCCGGCCGTTACCAGATCGATCACCAGCTCATCGAATTTCTTTCCTTGATCCAGGTAAGCTTCGGCTTCGTTATCATGGCGAAGATCCAAACGATGCGTGAGATTTCCCGGCGCGACCAGGACTGCTCTGCGGGAACTTTTCTCTACCGCTTCTCTGATCGCCTTTCCCCAAACCAGGCACTCCTTGAAAGGCCGCTGCGTGATGGTCACGGGCACGATTTTGCAATTGACGTGCATGACCTTCACCGGGCAGAAAGCCCCGTGATCCAGTCCGTAAGTTTTCGTTCCGGCGTTGAGTCCCATCGCCTTGGCCGATTGCACGATTGCCTGAGCCAAATCGGGGTCTCCTTCCGCTTCGTACGAGAAAGGCCGCCTTCCCCATTTCGCAGGGAGCAACGGATAATCGGTGAAGGAGGTGTGATGCCGGCCCGGATCAACGAAAAACCCGCTCTTGGTCTGCCAGTGAGGCGAGACAGCAATCATAACTTCGGCTTTTAATTCTTCTCGAATCTCCCTGCCGATCTCATGCAGTGTGTCCACGCTCGGATCGGGAATTCCGTCTTCATCCTCCTGCATCAGGTAAGAACCGTTGGGAACAAAATAGGCCTTCAATAGCTCACCCATGACGATCTCCTTCCTTAAGCGATTTCGCCGGAGTTACCGGCTCCCAAGCCTCTTCTCTGACTGACAAAGACACCACGTCCCATCTGGAGTAATGGCCGACGGCGTCGAAATAGGCCTTCATGGCTCTTCGCTCGTCAGCAACGAGAGTTGCGTAGGCGATTTCCTCGCGGTCCAAGACTGGCTCGGTCAAGTACAACCCCGCGGGGTTGACGATGGCGCTTCCTCCAGCGGCAATGTCGAACCCCCTCGATTCTTCGGGCAATTGCTCTGAGGGGATGAATAGACTGGCGCTGATTACAAAAGACTGGGTCTCAAAAGCATATTCGCGAATAGCGTGCGCTTGGTCGCAGAGATCTTTGGAGTCTCCGGCACGCCATCTTCTCTTGATCCCGGGGTGTTCCTCTTGTACCCACCATCCAGGCCAAGCCGCGCAATGAATTTCTTCTCCTTTGAACGCAAGAGCGGCTTTGAGCAGCGTAATATGGTGTTCAAAACAAATAAGCCCGCCAATTCGGCCAATATCGGTGTCGAATACTCTCAGATCGCTGGCGTCGCCCATTCCCCATACGGTCCGCTCCGCGTGAGTGGGCATCAGCTTTCTATGGCGACCGAGGATTTTTCCGTAGTTATCAATGAACAGGATAGTGTTGTAGAGAGTTTCGCTTCCAGCACGATCGCTGATTTCGGTGCAACCGACCGCGCAGATGATGTTTGCTTTCTTGGCTGCCTCGCAGATTCGCGCGGTATCGTCGCTGGGTATCATGAGGGCATTTTTTTGGTATTCCACCATGAGTTGACTCCAGCGGGAGACAGGCTGCAGACTGCGCCAGTAAGGATAGCCGGGGATTAGAGTCTCAGGGAAAACGATTAGCTGCGCTCCCTCTGCCGCGGCTTTGTGAATGGCGCCGCACACTCTTTGCAGCGTCTCGTCTTTTTTCATAAAAGCGGGAACGATCTGTGCTGCTGCAACTTTGACTTTGTCAAGCATGATCCTATCTTTCTGTTAGGATTGTTTATCGGAACATTGACGGCATAACGTTCAAATCCTGTTCAAGGATCGCTCCTGTTGAGGTGCGGACCTTTGCCGCGCGGTAGGAAAAGGGAGTATTTCTGCCTCTCAATGCCACGATTTTCCCGTCGATGACGATGGGTCCAATCGCGGGCACATCCCCGAATTCAACCGCTGAAAGAAAGTCTTTACCCGCAGAATCCCGCGGACAATCCACAATCAGAAGATCCGCTGTGTTGCCGGGCTTGATCATTCCCGTACTGTTCAATCCGTACGCCCGGGCCGAATTTCCAGTCGCCAAGGCAATCCCTTCGGCTCCGCTGATCCCGGCCAGCGGACAAATTTGAACGATCGTCTTCAAGATCGCGAGAGGAATGGCTCCGTGCCCTACGGGCGTGTCCGAACCGAGAATCAAGCGTTTCAGATTCTTCGCGTCGCGTAGATGACCAGCGATGTGTCGTGAGGCATTGATGTTTCCGCAATGAATGATCTCGACGACCGCGTCCGTTGTTTCCATGACTTTATCTATTTCCTTGAGGGGCGCGGTAACCGGACCACCGTTAAGGTGCACAACCACATCGGGTTGATATTGAATAACTTCGTCTGCCCAAAATCGAACCGAACCCGGATAAGAAGGCGCGCCGAAATGCATGGGAACTTTCATCCCATACTTACGAGCCCAATTCATCATCGGCTTCACTTCTTCAAACTTGTGGATTCCACATCCGCCGATCTCGGCAACTAATTTGACTCCCGCTTCAGACATCTCCTTAAAGTCTAGCTCGGTTAATCCTTCCTCGAGGATCACCGAGCCGCTCAACATCTTGAGACCGCCGCCTGGCCGGTACTTGCGATAGACAGTCGATGTGAGAATAGCCATGGCTTTGGTGCCAAACGCGTCCGTCGGTCGCCCTTCCAAATGCACGATGCCCTGTGAGAGCATAGAGGTGACACCGC